>JBEKMT010000328.1:0-3300 GCA_050008355.1 Verrucomicrobiota bacterium | reverse complement strand
GCTGGTCGCGTTACTATAATCGAACGTGTCATTCGGCGTAAAAACCACCGATAGTGTTTTCGTACCTGCATTCAAGAGTGTCCCGTTAGTTGGATTGTAAGTGAAAGTTCCTGAAATATTTGCCGCAGCATTCAGTTGTGCTGAGCTCAGGGTGGCGCCAAAGACGATCCCCGTAGGATTGGTCCAGGTCAGAGTGGGCGCGATTTGTGAGGCGGTGGGCGTAAGGGCACCGATAAAATTGCTCCCGTTCGGAGTCCCCCAGCCGGTGCAAAGGTCGTAACCTGCTGTGGCGTAGAATTTGTTCGGACTGCTTGTGTTGGTGTCGTTGCCCGTGGTGATATCATGAAAGTCGGCGTTGTAGTTTGCCCCCTGGCCAATCGTGTAAATGGCCGGATTGACAAAACCGACGGTTGACTTTTTGCTGGCGACAGCCCGCTGGTTAATCAACGCCGTAAAACCGGCCCACAACGGGGCGGCACAACTGGTGCCGCCAAAATCCCCCGATTGCCCTTTATCGTAAATGACCAAAACGTTATTTGCCGTCAGGGCCACATCCGGAATGTTCCGCATGGTCGTGGATCCTTGATTGGAGGACATGCTGACTGGTTTCTGCCATGACGGGATCTCAAACAGCGTACTGATGCCCCCGCTGCTCGCGTCATCCTGGGTCGGAAACCAGCTCCAGGTCGTTTCTGACACCCACGAACCGCCGGGGCCGCTGGTCGTCAATGTTGTCCCACCCACGAGTGTGATGTACGGGTCGTCGTCTGGTTCATTGATGGTTCCCGCATAAGCGCCACTGTCGCCAGAAGCTTCGAAAAAAGACTGCCCCTGTGTGGCGTATTCCAGAAATATTTCGTCCGTCGTGGCGTTGGTACCGCCCCCCCAACTCCAGGAAGAACTGAGTTGCTTGGCCGAATCGTCCGTGGCCATACGATTTAAAACATCGTCCACATTGGCCAGCGTGGTATTCTTGCTTGGGCCTTCGTAGACAATCACATTAGTCACGCCCGGTGCCATGGAGATTGCCATTTCAATATCAAGAGAAACCTCGGCTATGGCATTCACGTTACTGTCGGGACCTGTGGCACTATCTATTAATAAATCCGTGACATTCACGTTGGGCAGTCCGGCCTCGCTCTCGTAGCTGGTGATATCCTGGGCATAGTAACCATCCAGTTCGAAAAGGCCGATTTTCTGTCCCGCACCCGTGAGGGCCACGCCCGGCGCATAGGCCGCACGGAAGTCGTTTCCCAAATAAGTTCCGCTCGGACCGGAACCGGCCGCTGGAGTTGCCTTTATCTTTTTACCGATTGGTGCCAGCCTTAGATTCATGGGATGCGGAAGGTCATAATTGTCGAAACCGCTTATGTCCAAAACCGGGACATCTAAGTCCATCGACGGGTCGGTGTCCGGGGCATAAAAGTTACGGTTTTCACTTGGATGCCGGTAAACCCGCATAGTCACATGAAAAGTCCGCTCAATGTCGGGTACCACCCCCTCCACATCCAACAGTATTCGATTCGAATGTTTGGCTACTACCTTCAAACCATTGGCTTCTGCGAATTTGATGAGCGCGTCGTAGTCGGCCTGTGAGGGACCAAACCTGTCGGTGAATTGGTCCGGGGTTAGATATTGATGGTAATTGGGGCTGTTCGGATCATAAATCTGCTGGAGCAAAATGCTAAGCGCCTGCTTATTGCGAATCGGCAGACCAATCGCTAGATCCAGACGCTGTGAAGTTGGAAGTCGATCAACGGCCTGCAAGTGCGCCAAAATGGCAGAAACATGGTTCTTGAACAGTTGCCTTTCCGCAGCCTCGCCGGTGGCCGTAAACATCGCGGTTATTAAACAACAAAGGGCCATCCACAAAGCACATATGTTGCTTAAGCGAAATCGCTTGGGAATACCCAATGCCTGCTCGATGCAGTTCAAAAAAACATCAAGAACGTCGCGGTAATATGGGCGCAAATTCACTTTTTGATTAATCTGTCTTCTAGTGGCCAGACAGGCCAAACGGCACGTAAGATAGCAATTTTGATGCAACTCTTGGTGGGTATTTAGGCCATTAAATACAAATGTTCAACGCCAAGGCAAATTACGTCGCGAAACGCATCTTCCATGTCTGGCCATCTATCGTTTATCGGCGTGCGGAAGGGCTGGCTTGAGAGCATTTTCGAAAGCTTGGAAGAATTCCATTTTGGGCGAAGACCCGGTCTGACGTCTGGCCCGACTGAATATCGCCACGGAACCAACTTTTCTTGAGCTCAACTTTGGCGAAGAGTCTCGCGCATCCCCAAACCGACTCTAAGAGCCCGTTGGGGATGACGATTTGAGCTGTTAATCCACGACTTGTCCAGATTAGCTTGGGAGTCGGTAATAACGCGACTCACGACCAGCAGCACAAGTGTTGTGGATTCAAGGAAGCAAACCCATTAGAACCGCCTGCGCTTCCTGTTTCACGGTCAGGACACTCTTGAGATCGTTCTGCGCTGATTCCAATTCAGCCTGCTTTGCCTTCCGGGTCGCGCGGTATCTGGCCAAGGCATCCTTGATCTGTGGTACAGGTACATTCTCATCAATTGCCTTCTGCAAAGTCTGCTGTTCACTGCTGGCTTGCTGCCCGGGTCGACCGCGCCCGCCGAAACTGGGAGGACCGCCGCCATGTAAACCACGTTGTGCGTCCATGACCTTTTGAATCAACGGTTGAATCGCCGTCCATTCATCGTCATTCGTGATACTTAGGCTCTGACGTATTTGATTCAACATGTGTTGTTGGAACTGGGCCGGATCGAAATTACCGCCCGGTCCGCCGGGACCACCGGGACCACCATTGCCTGAGTCTCCAGGCGGCGGCCCGCCAGGACCGCCATCGCCGGGTTGACCCGGGGGAGGTCCTCCCGGTCCGCCACCATTGTCATCCTGAGCAAGCAAACTTCCGCAAGAGAGACACAGAGCGGTGATTGCCCCTAAAACACTTCCGAACATTAATTTGTTTTTCATGATTGATGTTTTGTTTGGCGCCAGCCCGGCACTGCCACTCTGGCAGATCACCAGCCCGCGTTTCATTTACGAAGCGATTTTCTCAAAAGTTAGATTAAGAGAACATTAAGCCGAAAACACGGCGTGGAAAAGGACCGGCCGGCGAAAGGCATGGAGCAAAACTGGCCGGAGTCGGCGAGGGATGGCCTCCGGTGCAGGCTCGTCCCCTTGCCTCAAAAAGCATTGGCCCAGCCGTCCAATAATGAGCAGTAAAAGACAATATGTGTGTTGTGCAAATCAAAGGCGGACACTATTTTT
>JBEKMT010000327.1:0-3304 GCA_050008355.1 Verrucomicrobiota bacterium | reverse complement strand
CCTGAAAAACCACCGCCGAAGAACGGCTCATCCAGCCATTTGGATGACCGCTGGCATCGAAATGGGTCGCCATCCGCTGTGGAAGTAATGAAACGGTGCAAACGAGAAAAACAATATAACCAATCAGAAGTAATCCGAATATGATAACTGGAATGCGTGATGTTTTCATAAACGTGTCCAAGCTGCCTAACGCCAGGCAGTGTATCCCTCAGGGAGTGGCGTGCAAGTGTTCAAATTGAACGGCTCGGCTTGGTATCTTACATCGGCATGGCATTGAGGCGGGCGGATGGGGCAACGGGGCGATTGATCATAGTTCGATTCATGTCTGTGTTCCACCCAATCAAGTGGTTCTCGCTCGCAAATTATTACGAGAAGAATTAACGCGACTGAACCAGAAGGAGAAAGATTCCTTTCACATAATCTGGTGACTCACGTTCCTCAAACGTTACCCTTCCGCCATTGCCACGGTTTTAACGTTTACCAGATCTTATTCGTTTCCCTTCAGGGTGCGCGAAGCTTATAAAAGCGTTGCGGGTAATTTGTGGCGTGCGTATCCACGTATTGGAAAAAATCGCTGGAGACGAGTGTAGCCGAACCCAACACCGTCCAATCTGCCAGAGGCAGAATCAAATTGGTGGTGGCCAGGACGGAATAACTGCCACTGGGATTTCCCGTGAATTGAAAGGAAAATTGTCCCGGTGCGGGAACCTTCGCAGCGGCAACCACCGGCCGGCCATTCAAATTCGCCACCGAGAGCGTGAAAGTAGTCGGCCCGTAATTCGTCTGCCAGTTGATCCAAGACGGAAGCGCCAATGGATTGAAAGCACCGGTTTCCGAACCATAGGTCAAAAGCGGGAAGGCATTGCCATTGGTCGGGTAATAACCATCATTCAGGTTGATACTCAACGTGCCAGCCAATGTAGTGCTTCCGGCAACATGGATTTGTCCGTAACTGGTGAGGCTGCTAATGCCGAAGTTCAACGTGCCGCCGGCCAGATCATAATTGTTGGTCAAGCCGATGATACCCGTCTGCGCGTCCAGTATGCCGGCGTTGTTGTTCAAATAAGCGCCAATGTCGCTCGTCCCCGTGCCGCCGGATTTACGTACCGTCCCCAGATTGATCAATTGGCCGCCGCAAGAAGACTCAATCGAAACATCGTTTTCAAAATCCACCAGGCCGCCCGCTTCGTTGTTGAGTTGCCCAAAGTCGCTGCCACAATCGTCAATCAACAAATTCCCGCTGATCAATTTAATGATTCCCTGATTGTCTAATGCGATGTCCAACGAATAATTCGTTCCATTGACGCCGGCCAATACCAACACGCCGTTGGTCCCGATGGTCGGCGTTTGAAATCCACCGTCAAAGCTACCCGAATTCCATGTCAGGACGCCGCTGATGATTCCGGTGCCCCCCAATTCTGCTCCCCTTAAAAACGCATTGGTGCTGGTAAGATTTCCGGCCAGCGTCAATGCGGCGTTGTAAATATTGGTTGCCAACACCAGCGCACCGTTTCCTTCACTCTGCAACGTTCCGCCCAAATTGCCTCCACCATTGAAACTGATGGTGCCCGTTTGCACGTCCACCGTGCCGGAATTGATCAAGGAAGGATATAGGTAGCTCGTTCCCATGCCGCCGGATTTGCGGATGGTTCCCTCATTGGAAAAAACGGGCGGGCACAAACCAAATTGATTGCTGGAAATGTCAATCGAGGCGTCCTCCTGAAGATTCAGCAGTGCCCCCTGGGCATTATATAAAGCCCCGTAATTGTAACCGCAATAGTTGATCAACAGGTTTCCGCTCACCACATTGAATGTGCCGGAATTGAATAAGGGATAGGCCAGCGTGTAATCCACACCATTTGTTCCCGCCAATGTCATTACGCCATCATTGGTTATCGCACAGCCAAGGATGCCGTTGGTCCAATTGATCTGGCCATTGACGGTGAGCACATCATACGAATAGCCGGTGTTGTTTAAATCGCCGCCGTCCAGAATGAGGTTTTGAATCGTGTAGGCCGCATCCACCGCTGCACCATTGGTGGCAGCGAGGGGGATCACCACGGTATCCGCCGGCCCGGGCACTTGGTTGGGATACCAATTGGCCGCCACGCCCCAGACTCCAGCCGCCGTGTTCGTCCATGTGATCGTGGCGGTATAGGCGGAAAACGCCAGAATTAAAGACAGCAGGATAATCCCCAAAAAAATTGAGGCCTTTTGTTTCATATGCAAAATAATCCTTTAATCGTAATCGTAATCCAAAGAATCATTTACCAGGATATCCCCTTTTGGTTTGTTGCCCACGATCAGCGTCCTTTTTTATAATTTTGCTCATTTTCGTCCTGCTTCACAAATTTGCAAGTCGCTTTTCAAGCCCGTCCTCGCTTTTTTCGGCGCAAGAGGTGTTTGATGCCAATACCGAAAACATTCCCCTGCGGATCACGTCGGCCAATGGGGACAAGTTGGCGACCGTGGAAGAAAAGGTTCGCGTTTGGGAGAATTGCGCCGGCGCGATGCCAGCAAGAGAGGCAAAATCCGCTATCCAACCCCAACGTTTATGACTCGCGATGAAATGCGATGGCAGAACGAGCAGCGCCGAAGAAGGTTTGCTCACTCGAATTGCAAGGCTGATTATTCCTTGAAATATGACGGAGAATACCCTGCTTTTGCCTCGATTTTCACTTTTGAGCTGGGTGCATCGTGCTGCACACACGCCACGATAGCGTCCACTAAGGCATTGTTTGCACTAACCGCGCCTCGATAATAGCATACATCAATATCCATCCCGGTGGGATTCATGGCCGCCCCAACTTGAAAATACGCACGCCCTGTCCACAGTGGAGAGAACGAATCATTCGACCAGGCCATTCCCCACGGAACCTCAGAAGCGCTAGCGGCTGTAAACCCATCACCTACAAGCATACGGTTCAAATCAGAATGAATAAGCCCTTGTTCTTCACACGACAGGGAACTGCAGTGCAGCGAACTCGTCTTCACCGACGAACACCCTGCGACGCAAAAAAGCAGCGCAAAGCCAAGTATTGGATCGATTTTCATACTTGCCGCCTGGCAGATGTTAGACCGGAATTTGCGGTATATCAACTTTGCCATAGTGACGTTGTAATTTAGTCTTTGTCCATTGTCAAAATAGCTTACGCAAGTTTTTTGCTTTGAAGATTAAAGCGGGAAAATCACGCAAAAAGGATTATTGGTTGAAATCATACGGACACCGATACGGACACCCGTCCACCATTCTTGATAACCCCAGACCTCCGATCCGCCTCCGTTGGCCGCCTTGCTTTTGTAT
>JBEKMT010000326.1:0-3697 GCA_050008355.1 Verrucomicrobiota bacterium | reverse complement strand
TGTAGCCGGCTTGAAGCTGCCAATGTCCCTGCTGCCATTGCGCTCGCAGTCCGATGGTATTATTAACAATGGGAATGCCGCTGATGTTGCTGACCGCTGCAACCGAGATGACATTCCGGGTGTAATTAAATTGATCAAAAAACGTCAAGGTCCAGTTATCAATCAGGAAGCTCCAGGTGAGCGCTGAGCCGGGGGCGATCAGCAGGTAGTCATCCTGCGGGTTTTTCAAATAGGCCTCATACCCCACCTGGGAATTGAAATTCAGTTGGGTCAGGCCGGTCGCTTGCCAGGCTAATCCGATGTACGCCCCGGAGCCGACAATGGCATCAGATTCAGGGCTAG
Source organism: Verrucomicrobiota bacterium (assembly GCA_050008355.1). GTDB lineage: Bacteria > Verrucomicrobiota > Verrucomicrobiia > Limisphaerales > UBA11358 > UBA11358. The sequence goes on along the minus strand of JBEKMT010000326.1, from coordinate 3,355 downwards.
TTTGGGAGAGGTTAACATTGTCGTCAAACGCGACGCTGGAATAGGCGGCGTTTGTTGTGCCTGCAAGATTGAATCCAGCGAAAGCGCACTGGTGAGGGCTTGCTGGGCTTGGGCGGCCAGGCCCGGCCAAAAACAGCAGCCGAGACCGATGGAAATCAGGAGCGGCCGCCGGACGTGCCGACGGCTGGGCGGCGGATGTTCGTCGCGGCGAATTTTTTTTGACGTACCCCTCATGAATCACGAATCGGGCTTAGAGCGGCACCCGAGGCAACCTCGTCATCGGCGGCTGAATGCTGTCCGCGCGAAGAATTCCACTATTGGAAGGCTTGATTCTAATCGCTGGCTTTAGAACGTGGTTATAAAAACTGCAGGCATGCGGTGGTGGAAAAAACGCAAGCAGTCTTTGCGGATTTTGGCGTCGTTCCGTTTCGGTTATCACAACAGGTCGGGACGGGCATACGCCCTCGCTACAGCTTAACCTAAACACCCAAAATCTTCCCTCCTCCTGGCTACAGTATTTCTTCAAACGCTCTAGGGATGCAAATGGGTGTGAAGATCAGTTCAGAACCGAAAGGTCACATCCGCCTGGAAAATCTGAAACTGATCGATGGGATTTATCTGTGGAATATCGCTGCCAGTGCCGCCGGTACCCAACAAACCGTTAATACGGCTGGCGTAGCCGTATCGGAAGGTTCCAATAAAGTTTTGGGTGAAGCCATACGCGCACGCCACATAAACACCTTGCAAGTTTTCGGCGCCGGAGAAGAAGTCCAAGTCGAGCAAGTTGGGATCGAGTGAGTATTGTTCCACGTGCTGCCAATAGGTTCTGACTTCCCAGGCATTTTTGTGGGCAGTTGTCCCGTTCACCAACCCCAGGCTGTCCTGGCTGCCTATGGCGAAGCCGACCTGGTAAGCCTTATTCTCATGGGTCTGGGGGGCAAAGGCGCTGATGGTCGCGGGGGTGTTTAGCGTATCCAAGTATACCTCATAACCGGCGGCAGCAGCTTCGGCACGCTGGCGACCATCAAAATTATATGCAAAATCGCCAAAAAGACTGGCATCCCAACTCCGGATCTTGAAATTCAACTCAAACGGAACTTCCAATACCAAAAGATCGTTCAAGCCGACTTGGTTATTCGGGTAGTTGGCACTTTCATACCCCGGTTGTATGCCCGGTGTGCCATATCCGCTGTAGCCGTTAACGAAGCTGGAGCCGTTTGCGGGGCCGGTCCATGCACCCTCACCCACGTAAGAATCGCCGTAATCGGGCGAATAACTGTGATCCTGATCACTCCGTTGAAGACCAAAGTACTGGTAGACAGTGGCACCGACTTTTGCGGAAATATTCGTTGTGATATGGTATATCATACCGCCCTGCCAAGCGACCTGAAAGATGTTGTTGGCGGTGCGCCCGAGCACATCGTTCGCATCCAGGCCGCTGGATTCGGAAATCGGATTTTCGTCCTGATAAAGAAACTGACCGAAGGTGGCAAAAAAATCGGCCGGGCCGACGGTATATTTGAACTGCTCCGCCAAACCCTCAGGATTGATGGAGGGACTCCAGACCATTGCAGTAGTGTATAGGGGATTGGGCATTTTACCGACCGTAAAGCGAAACCAAGCCTCGGGTTGCCAGCCGAGGTAAAACTGGCCCAGGGCAATGCCACCCGTGGATTTGCCGTAGGGCCCCGGGGTTGCGCTGCCCAGCGTCACCATGCTGGAGCGCGGATTGGAAGACGTCTCCACGCGAAGACCGTAGAAAAAATCGTCGAAGGCATCACCGCGCAAGCCCACCCTGATCGCATAACGGTAGCGGTTCAAATCAATGCTTCCGCTTTTGCCAGGAGCGGTGGCCGAGCGGTCTTCATAGCGGACGCGAACATCCCCGAACAATTCCACATCTTTAATGCCATCGCTGATCTTCCATTTCGAAGTTGGGAGCTGGGAAGGCAATTCCGACAATTCATTCGTGCGCATGGCCTGCACTTCGGCCCGGGCTTTATCGGCTTCAGCCTGGGTGATAAATCCCTTCTGCAAAAACAGGTTAAGGATGGGGTCGGAAGGATCGGCGGGGGTGGTGTCGGCCTGAAGATTATTAACGGACAGGTCCAAGACAACCAGCGCTGCCAGCAAGGTTCCCCAAGGTCCGAGGTACTTTTTGGGGGATCTCTTAACGCGATCAGATCCACCAAAAAAAGTCACAACTGAAATTTGCATCTGGGCAGCGTATAAGCCGCGAGCAACGAAATTGTGGCGCAATTGTTACATTCCGGTTACTAAGGTTTGGCAGCCGCAGTGGTTGCGCGAATTCAAGCAATCCGCCACCGCGAGGCGGTTGGATGACGGTCGTTGCAATCGATGCAACGCCTTCGGCGTTGGATCTGACGTTGCGATGGACCCGGCGCAGCCGTTCCTTCGTCGAGGCGAGACCAGGCTGCCCTGCGGAGCTCGACCGATCAACTTAGTCTCTTCGAGATGCTCTTAACAGGATCTTCCCCCATCCTCTCCGGAGTTCACCAACGATTAAGCCTATAGAATCGTTGCGTCGCAGCTGTGGCGGAGGGATCGTTGAACCCCATGACTTGGCCGGTGCCTGATTGCAATGGCAAAGCGGTCCAGCTGGGATTGGGCAGGGAACTTGAGTATTGCAATTGATAAACTCGACCATTGAATGTTGGTGAAGCCAGATTAAGACCATTGCTCGCCAGACCGGTGACTTGTAGTGGAACTGACACCACAGGTGGCCTGCTTCCCTCCAACACCAGACTGTGATACCAGCCACCGGCCACCTGCACCACTTTGCTCAGGCCGGATGGAACCGTGGATTGTGCAAAGTCCACGTAAGTGCTGGAGCCGATGCCGGCACCCCAGGCGACCACCGTGCCGTCATTTTTGAGGGCCAGCGTGTGCCATCCTCCCGCTGCGATTGCCACTATGTTGCTCAAGCCGGCAGGAACATCAAGCTGTCCGTATTCGTTAGTTCCCCACGCCTCCAGGGTGCCGTCGGCGAGCAGAGCGATGTTGTGTTCGGCCCCGGTGGCAACGGCCACGACGTTGGAGAGACCAGGCGGAACATTGCCGCTCCAACTGGCTTGGTCCCCCCATTCGACGAGCGTGCCGTCGGATTTTAGCGCCAAGCTGTGATAGCCCCCGGCGGCGATGGCGACGACATTGGAAAGGCCCACGGGCACATTGGCTTGGCCGAAATTCGGGACCTGTCCTACCGGATTCACATCCGAGTCCGCGCCCCACGCCACCACAGTGCCGTCGGATTGCAGGGCCACACTATGGTAAAAGCCACAGGCGATTGCCACCACGTTGCTCAAGTTGTCCGGCACTTCCGTTTCGCCATAAC
>JBEKMT010000325.1:0-3318 GCA_050008355.1 Verrucomicrobiota bacterium | reverse complement strand
TGCTTTTTCCCCTCATCATTAGCCAGCGTGGACTGCGTGGGATGAAAAATAAGGTGATCAGGAAAACCAATGCAGGCACTGCTTGAATGCCAAGCTTCCAGCGCCATTCGGTGGCTCCCAACCCCAGAGAACCGATGAGAAAATTCGACCCATACGCAATCAACACCCCGAGCACGATGTTCGCTTGAAAGCATGCCACCAAACGCCCGCGCCACGAGGCAGGTGCTATCTCCGCAAGATACATTGGACAAAGCACGGACGTGGCACCCACGGCGATTCCTCCGAGTATACGGGCTGTCACCATCATCCAAAGGCCTGATGCCGAGGCACAGCCAATTGCGCAGAGAAGATAAAATGCCGCGGTAATCTTAAGACAATCGCGTCGGCCAAATAAATCTCCCGGCTTGGCTGCCGCCAGAGAACCGATGACTGCCCCGATCAACGCGGATGCCGTCATGAACCCTTGCTCATTGGCGGTGAGTTGAAACAAAGCCTTCAACTGCGCTTGACAGCCTGAGATCACCGCCGTGTCGAAGCCAAATAACAATCCACCCAATGCCGCCGCAAATGTGGCACCCAATAGCGCCAATGTAATCTTAACTGGGTCAACTTCAATGAAATCACCCATCAAGGTTTTTGCGGACAAATTGCCAGTTGGACGCAAGTTGGATGAGTTCATGTGGTACGACGAATTTGGAGCAGCTTTGCGCAAAGGCAATGCTAGAATTGACATCTTAAAATAAAGATGTCATATCTGCAATAGACATGTAATTTACAACTTTTGCCATGAATAATTCGTCAAAGCACCATACAATCTCACGCCAACTCGCAACCGAAATCATCGCCGGTAAATATCGTCAAACCGGTCGCCTGCCTAGTGAAGCACAGTTCGTAAAGCGCTTCGGTGTCTCTCGCCCGACCGTCGGACACGCTTTGAAAGATCTTCAGGAACAGGGTCTCATTGATCGCCGCCGGGGTTCAGGCACCTATGTCCGCGCTGAGAAAGATCGCCTTCATGACGCGCAATCAGCCATTCCACAACTTGGCATGATCGTGCCGAACCTACGCCACACCGAGATTTTTGAGTCCATCTGCGGAGAACTTGCAAGCCTCGCCCGCGTTAATGACTTTGGTTTTTGGTGGGGAGCCAGCACCTCTCCCATCGCCGAGTCAAAAATGACGGTGGAAGAAGCGGAGGCGCTATGCTCCCGGTTCGTCGAGCGCGGGGTCGCGGGAGTCTTCTTCGTTCCGTTTGAGCATCAGGCAGACCGTGAATCTGCGAATCGACGCATCACCGAACATTTACGACAGGCTGGCATACCTGTTGTTTTGCTGGATCGCGACATCGGCGCCTTCCCTAATCGCAGTGCATATGACCTGGTCGGCGTTGACAACTTCGCTGGCGGTTACCTGCTCGCCGAGCATCTCATCAAACTCGGTGCCCGCCGACTAACCTATGTCATGCGGCCGCTCACCGCGTCCACCGTGGATGCCCGTATTGCCGGTGCACAAATTGCCATGCGCGCCTATGGCTTGGAGGCGCCACAACCATTTGTCAACTCCGGCGACCCGACCGATCTGAAGTTCGTCCGTTCGTTCACTCAAGCTCACCAAATCGACGCAATTCTTTGCACAAGCGACCACCTAGCCGCCCAACTCCTGCAAAGCTTGACCCGTCTCGGCATTCGTGTTCCCCAAGACCTGCGACTCGTAGGCTTTGACGATGTTCGCTTCGCCAGCCTCCTGACCATCCCGCTTACCACCATGGAACAACCCTGCCGCGATATCGCCATCACCGCGTTTAACGCGCTGCGTGAACGGCTCAAAAATCCTACAATACCGCCGCGAACCCTGATGCTTACGCCTCGCATCGTGGTGCGGGAGACCTGCGGAGCATATCTGCAGCAATCGCAACAGCTGGTTTCCGGAATCAATTCAGCGTCGAAGTCGAATACACAATGAGAGAAAAACACGAAACCTCACCGTGAGTTATCCATCACCGTTACCGGTGAAGTCGGCGCATAAAGAATACGTGACAATAAGCTCCGTGTTCCATTTTAGCAGCACGGAGTTTCCTTTTAACCCGATGCCTCTGTCCCAATCAGTTCGACCGCAACGACAACCGAGACTCTTTTCTGAAAGCAGTTTTATGTATTGTCTAGGCCACACCATGAGATTTATTGTCGTTCGTTTTCCGGACTTAAGCATGATCTATATGAGTGTTCCCAGACGTAACCGCTGTTTTTTCATTTTGACCATGTCAGTTTTGGCGTGTGGTTGGAGTAATATTTCCTCCGCCGCTGTTCTGTGGAGTCATCCTGGTTTGGTGTTGGTTTGTAATAATGGGCCGGGAGAGGATGTTTTGCACGGAGCGATCAAACCGCAAACTTCCAATTCGTCCGGCACCCTCTATTTTCGTATCCGCGTGGACCCGGTGGCCGATACGGCTGCAAAATTGATCGGTAAATTTGAAGCCGGGTTCATGCTGGTCGAGAAGGGCCAGGAACATCTTGGCATTGGCAACGCGAACGGCGCCATGGCGTACTCGATGTTAAACGTCGCCGACGCGCCAAAAGGTTTCCAGGACTTCAACTCAAGTGCTCCTGATCCTCCTTATCCATACGAATATATGCGGGCTGGCACGCCTCGCTACATGGTTTTAAAGATAGAATATATTCCCAGCCAGGAAGCCCGTGTGACGGCATGGTTGAACCCAAACCTTTCCATCGGAGCGACTGAATTTAATCAGCCGACGAATATCATGGTTCATTTCGAGGCCAATGCCACGTTCGACGAGTTTCGTCTGGTCCACCGGGGATATGGGGGCGGATGGAAGTTTGACCAAATGCTGGTCGCTTCTTCTTTTGAAGATTTGCTGATACCGCGCTTTTGGCAGCAAAAATGGTTTTTTCCCATCGCCGGCATCGGATTGCTGGTACTGGTGTCTGGCACCGTCAGGTTGATCGAACGACGGCGGGCAAATTGGCAGATTCAACGTTTGGAGCGGGAACGCGCTGTGGCATCGGAGCGAACTCGAATCGCCAGGGATATCCATGATGAGGTTGGGGCGGAGTTGGCTCAAATCGGTTTATTGGCTGATATGGGCATGGAATCTCAAGGGGACCAGGGGAGTGATCGCTTTTTTCAAATCGCCAAGCACGCCCGCTATCTCGTGGCTGTCATGGATGAGATCGTATGGGCGGTCAATCCGCAAAACGATAATCTGACCAGGCTGGCTGATTATTTGTGCCAAATGGCAGATGAATGTTTTGCCGACAGTTCAGTCCGGCTGGTCAAAGAAGTCCCTACCCAGCTTCC
>JBEKMT010000324.1:0-3443 GCA_050008355.1 Verrucomicrobiota bacterium | reverse complement strand
ATTTGATCCGCCAGCGCATCAATCCGATGGCGGCACGAAAGGTTCGTTCCAGATTCATCAGCATCAGCACCAGGCTGACCAGCAGCAGCAAGCTCAGGGCGTAGCCGAATAGATCGAGATTGATCCCTGTCTGAGGCGGATTTTCGGGCAGGATCAGTTCTCCGTTGAAAAAAATCCCCAAAACCAGGGGAGCAAAAGAAAATGCGAGCAGGGTGAGTTTCCACCGTTTCAAGAATTCCTGGTGATTTCCGCGGCTGTAACTCAGGCTGAAGAAAAGCCAGATCCCAGGCAGGAACGACATCGCCATCAGCCGGCAACGCTGCCAAAAAATGATTTCATCGACTGTGGTGGCGGCAAAGGACAGTCCGTTAAAAGCACTTTCCGCCGCCAGGGCCATCATTCCCACTGCAAAGAAGAAATGAACGAGAGAACGCCGCTTGTTGGCGATAACGCTAACCGCCAGGATACCGCCAAACAAGGCGCTGGCGAAAGCGAGCAGGGTGGAGGCGTTGCTCATTGTGGCGACTGCCATTACGCTGGCATAATGCGGTCAAATCCGCAGCAAAGAAATTCGTGAACGAAAGCGGGAATCCATGGCTGGCAGCAATTTAGCATCAATCGAGCGACCCTCCGCAATTTTCAGCCAGGTTCAACCGGATACGGTTTCCAGGCTGATGATTTCACCCGGTTCGCATTCAGCCACGACTTCGAATGGCCGGCAACAGACTTCGCAATCGGTTGTAAACCGCTGGCTTGGGACGCTGGTGTCAACTGCCAGCTCGAAGGACTGACCGCAAAACGGGCATTGGAGGTCGGCAAATTCCTGCATGGCTATTGAAAATTCAACGTGTGGCCACAGGGCAACGGCTTATCGACTCTTCGACTCTTGTTTTGGGATTTGCAGTTCCCGCAATTTCAGAGATACTGCTTGCCCGTTTCCACGGGCAATTTTATGAAACCCCAAGTTGAAATCTATGATACGACCTTGCGCGATGGTTCGCAAGGTGAAGGCATCAATTTTTCGGTCGCGGACAAATTGCGGATTGCCGAGAAATTGGATTCGTTTGGGGTTCATTACATCGAAGGTGGCTGGCCGGGCAGTAATCCCAGGGACATCGAATTTTTTGCGCAGGCAGCGAAGAAGAAATTTAAAAATGCCAAATTGGCCGCCTTCGGCTCGACCCGCAAAAAAGACACGCCGGTGGAACAGGATGACCAGGTGCGTCTGTTGATCGCGGCGGGCACGCCGGTGGTGACGATTTTTGGGAAAACTTCACTGTTGCATGTAAAGGAAGTCTTGCGTTGTTCGTCGGACGAAAATCTCGCGATGATCGGCGACACCGTCCGTTTTCTGAAAGACCACGGGAAATTTGTAATCTATGATGCCGAGCACGCGTTTGATGGTTACAAGCTGGATGCCGAATACGCACTGGCGACGTGGCAGGCGGCGGAAAAAGCCGGCGCGGATTTTGTGGTGCTTTGCGATACGAACGGCGGCTGTTTGCCGAATGAAATCGGGGCGATCACGAAATTTGCGGTTGGGCGCTTGAACTGCAAGGTTGGCATCCATACGCATGACGACAGCGGAGTGGCAGTGGCAAATGCCCTGGCGGCGCTGGACGCTGGCGCAGTGCATGTGCAGGGCACCATCAACGGCTACGGTGAGCGCACGGGTAATTGCAGTCTCACCAGTGTCATCCCGTTGGTGCATTTCAAGCAGAAAAAAACCTGCGTGCCCGCCCGCTCGCTGCCAGAGTTGAGGGAGCTTTCCCTGTTTGTGGATGTGGTGGCGAACATGCGGCACAATCCCCGCCTGCCCTGGGTGGGTTCATCGGCTTTCGCCCACAAGGGCGGCACGCACGTTAACGCTGTGCAAAAGCTGGCGGCGAGTTATGAGCACATTAATCCTGAACTCGTCGGCAATGAGCGCAACATTTTGATCAGCGACCTTGCCGGGCGCAGCAACATTGTGATGAAGGCGAACGTGCTTGGTTTTAAACTAACCAACGAAACGCCGGAGCTGAAGCAGATCCTGGACATGATCAAGGAACGGGAACACGAAGGCTACGAATTTGAAGCCGCCGAAGCCTCCCTGACGCTGTTGATCCGGCGCGTCCTCCAGAAGCATTTTCAACCTCCTTTTGCCGTGGGGGAATATCACGTCTCCTCGCGCGGCAATGGCCACGGGGCGTCGTCGGTTTGCGAGGCGACGGTCAAGGTCCATGTCGGCAAGGATTTTGAGCATACTGCAGCCGAGGGAGATGGCCCGGTCAATGCGCTCGATGCTGCCCTGCGCAAGGCCCTGACCCGGTTTTTTCCGGAACTTAAAAAGATCACGCTGAGCGACTACAAGGTGCGCATTCTCGACACCACGACCGGTACCGGCGCCAAGACCCGGGTTTTGATCACTTCCACCGACGGTAAACGCGAATGGGGCACCGTGGGCGTGAGTGAAAACATCATCACCGCCAGTCTCGAGGCGCTCGGCGACAGCCTGGTTTATGCCTTATTAAAGAAATGACTATTGGCGACATCCTGTAGCCCAGATTGAAGCGGAACAGGATTTTCATCAGTTTAATAAAGAGCAAAATTTCATTTTCCGAAGATGAGCGAAATCTCCAAAGCATACGAACCGCAGTCGGTTGAAGAAAAATGGTATCAATTCTGGCTGGACGGAAAATTCTTCGTGGCCAACGAAAAATCTTCCAAACCGGCCTATTCCATTGTCATCCCGCCACCCAACGTCACGGGTATGCTGCACATGGGCCACGTTCTAAACAATACCATCCAGGATATTTTGAGCCGAAAGGCGCGCATGGACGGCAAGGAGGTCCTCTGGTTGCCGGGCACCGACCACGCGGGCATCGCCACTCAAATGATGGTGGAAAAGCAGCTCAAGAAGGACGAAAAAAAATCGCGCCATGATCTCGGCCGGGAAGAATTTCTCAAACGGGTCTGGGCCTGGAAGGAAAAACACGGCGACATTATCATCAACCAGCTCAAAAAGCTCGGCTGCTCGTGCGATTGGACACGTGAACGGTTTACGATGGATCCGGAGTATTCACGCTGCGTGCAGAAGGTGTTTGTCGAGCTTTACCAGAAGGGCCTGATTTATCGAGGAAAACGGATGGTGAATTGGTGCCCGGCGTCGCAGACGGCATTGTCCGATGAGGAAGTTGAGATGAAGCCTCAAAAGGGTTTCCTGTATCACTTCAAGGTGCAGGTGGCTGAAGAAACCGACACCTGGCTGACCATCGCCACGACGCGACCGGAAACGATTCCCGGTGATACTGCCGTGGCGGTGAATCCGAAAGACCCGCGCTATACGCATCTCATCGGCAAGCACATCATTCGTCCGCTGCCTGCGGAATTGCCGTCAGAACAAAAGCTGATCCCGATCATTGGCGATGAACACGTGGATTTTGAATTTGGCACGGGTGTGC
>JBEKMT010000323.1:0-3470 GCA_050008355.1 Verrucomicrobiota bacterium | reverse complement strand
TTCGATTTTCACGGGTGCAAGCTCATTCAAATGAATATTATCGGTTCAGGATTAGGGTGAAAGCCAATAACCACCGACCGATCGCTGGAATCGAATTCCAAGCGCGACGCCGTCGCCCTGCAAGCGATCAATGAATTCCACACCCGTTAAGACCGCCTCCATGAAGAAAATGAATTTTTCCCGCAAATGACTTTTAATGCAACCATGACACTGCAACCCGATGACTCTGCGGTGCTCGCCGAGAAGAAACCAGCGGGGTCGACAAACCCCCAAATCGTCAAATTCATTGATAAGGTCGACCAACTGCCTCCTTCACCCCGGCTGTTGATCAAATTGCTTGAACTGTTCAAGCAGCCTGACCAAGAGATCGATGAGGTCGTGAAACTGATTACTTTCGATCCCTCCTACACGGCCGAGGTTCTGAAACGGTGTAATAGCGCCTATTTTGCAGGGGCCGAACCAGTGCAGGACATTTCTGAGGCGGTCTCGCGCCTCGGCTTTGAGGAGTTGTACAAAATTGTCACGGCTATGTTCGCAAGTCAGGCCATCTTGCGTCCGGGCCACAATTCATTCGTGGAAATCTTGTGGAACCACTCCGCTGCTGTGGCAGTTGCCGCCGGCGTGCTGGCGGAACAAGCTGGAGAATCCGCTTTGACCGCTTTCACAGCAGGATTGTTGCATGAAATCGGCAAGGTCATCATGATCACGGTCGATGAGGGCAACTATGTTCAGGCTGTGCAAAATTCGGGAATCTTTAAACGACCCATTTACGTTACGGAAAGGGAATTATTCGGCTTTGATCACGCGGAGGTCGGAGCCTGCTTGCTGGAACGGTGGAATCTGCCACCAAATATCGTTGCGGCAGTATTGCACCATCATCAGCTCATGGGGGCTGAACCCTATGAACGCTTGTCCGCGATTATTTTTTTGGCCAATGTTCTGTCCCACAGCACAGGAGAAACTTTCGCGATTGCGCCAAAAGTGTTGGCCAACACTGCGACGTCAATGGAAATAATGAAAATGACGCCGGAGGAAGTTTTTGGCCTGCTGCCTGTTATTCAGGAGTCTCTCAAAAAAGCCCGGGCTTTGTCGCGATAGCCGAGCGCTGTTTGACCCTGCCTCAGCCCCAGTATTTTTGGATGTCGAATCTGGCCCACAAATCATACTGCCGGCTTCGCCTCGGCCAAAGCTTCATGAAAACCTCGACGTGTAAAAGAGGTTGATCGTTACAAATATGGTGCTTACGAATCTCAAACGACCGCCTCCCGCAACTGCGACCGGATCCGTAAAAGGATCGCCACCTATCTTGTCGCCGACGAACTCTTGCCTCCGCGCGAAGACCGCTCCCGTTGTCAAGATCCAGGCCGCGTGACTCCCCGATAACAAGTCTAGACCAGATCGCCAGAGAACGAGGATTTCATAGGTTATAGCCGCATTCGCGCAGAGCGCGCTGCGGCGCGGTGCCGATTTGCCGGGAGATTCAAATGCCGAGTGTTGAAATGATTTTGTCACCCTTGCCGGCCGCCAACCAAATTTTTGCGCTTGTTTGTCGCCAGCCAAACGGGGTTGCGTAGCTGAACATTTTTTCTTCTGGTATCAGGCCAGATGCCAGGGAGCGCGATAGGGCCTCGAAAGCAGTTCGCTAGCGGCGGAGTCATTAAGGATTTTCTCACGTTTGACGTCCCAGTAAAGTTTGCGGCCGACCCGCATGGAGATGAGTCCCAGATGGCCGGGGATGGTGGAGTGATGCGCGGTCTCGACGGGCGTGATGGTAGGTTTGCGGGATTTGACGCAGTCGAGAAAATTCCGCCAGTGATTGTCGGAAAAATACAGCTTAACCTTTGCCAAGCTGTCAGTAAGATTTTTGCCCCTTTTCCAATCGAGATTTGAGGCGTCAAAGCCGTCGCGGTCCACCCAGACCCAGCCTTCCGTGCCAATCCATTTGACACCCCCTCGAATGTCGTCATACCCGCCAGCGATAGTAAACGGCACGTCCACCGGATAGCCGGTGACTTCCTTTTTGTACAGGGCTTCAATACGATACTTCGTGCTGGTGTTCCAGATCGCGTTGGCGGGCGGGAAATCGCCATGTCCCTCGATTTCGGAGGGCCCGGTGCGGTCGAAATCCATGCCCCAGTGCGCGATGTCGCAATGATGGCCGATCCAGTCCATCAATTGGCCGCCACCCGTATTGTAGTTCCAGCGCCAGCAACGGTTGATTCGGGCCTCGATGTAAGGCTCCATTTTCGACGGGCCAAGCCACATATCGTAATCCAGGGAGGCTGGGGGGGTTGAGACCGCCAGATCCCACGCCGGGGTGCCAGGCACGACCTGAGTAAGGCTGGTGATGTTTTCGTGAAGCGTGGCCAATTTGTCCAACAACGGCTGTTCGGTACCACTGCCGCAATCGTTGACGCCGCTGGGCAGGCCAACTTCGACCCGTGTTACGGTGCCAATGAGGCCATTGCGGACGATTTCGGCCGCCTTGCGGAAATTAGCGACGGAACGCTGCCAGGAGCCGGTCTGCCAGATGACGTTGTTTCTTTTGACGGCCTTCACGATGGCCTGCTGCTCGGCGATAGTATGGGCGAGGGGCTTTTCACCATAAATATCCTTTCCCCGGCGCGCGGCCTCGACCGCCGCCAGCGCGTGCCAGTGGTCGGGGACGGCGATCATCACCGCATCTATATCCTCGCGCGCCAGCAGTTCCCGGTAGTCATGATACGCCTGACAGTCCTTATTTTGATAGTGGTCGTTGATGGTGTTTACCGCGTCCTGGAGGCGATTTTGGTTAAGGTCGCACGCGGCCACCACTTGGCAGTCGTCCTGATAGAGAAAGTTGTTCGTGTTGCTGGGCCCCTGCCAGCCCCAGCCAATGACGCCCATCGTGATACGGCCTGAAGGCGCGGGTCGGCCAGAGCGCTGCCAGGCGCAGCCCGGCAGAATTGCCGGGAGGAAAATCGCCGTCCCTGCGCTTTTTAGGAACCGCCGGCGGTTGATTGAACCCGGCGGGAGCGTAATTGATCCTGGTTTTTGCATAGTGGCTTTTATTCGGGATTTCCCGTTTGGTTGGTTGCCGACGAGTGGCGTGGGCTTTTTGCTATATTCTTCAGCTTCCAAGGATTTGCAAGCCCCGTCTCCAGTCCTACGCATCCTCCCACGTTTTCAAAATGAATCTGCCAATCCGCCTGCCCTGCTTCGCCAGATGCCCGCCACGGGATTTGATTGCACCGACGAGACCGGTCGGGATGTGGCTCTGGAATTTCGCCGCCATCGCGCGGCACGCACGCTGCGGCGCATGGAGATTGTGCTCCGGTATCCTAATGGAAAGCAACCCGCCTGAGACAGAATTCGTTCTTCTGGAGCGGACCTGTTACTGCAGGCATTCACCACTGGTAGAGCCAGACATAAGTGATGTATTGAGCCTTGGGCGGATTCCCAATGACATGACCGTTGACCTTATCGCCGCA
>JBEKMT010000322.1:0-3487 GCA_050008355.1 Verrucomicrobiota bacterium | reverse complement strand
GGTTTCGCTTTCGCCCCAGCGCGACTTGATCAAGCCCGGTCTTCCATCCGGTGCAGCACCGGGCAAAGCATTCCGCCGGTCCAGGCGATCTTGTCTCCGGACAGCCTCCGCACTTCCTGCGTGAGGGCATAACCGTAGTTCTCGCCCCTGGCCAGCAAGGACAAAATCAACGGCTCGGTTGAGGCCGCCACCAGTTCTTTTGTGACCATAGCGCTACGATACATTGCCATGCAATGTACGCCAAGCGCCAAAAAACTCATACAGAGGACGGCCACATTGTCTTTGACTTGTTCCAGACATGAATTTTTTCTAACGTCCCAACGCAATCAACATTGCTGCAGGACCACCGCTCCCATAAAAGGCAGATTCAGTATCTGACCGCTGTAAATTTTCGCTGCATAGCCGCCATTTGAATACGGCGGTTCCAATTCAACCTGGTAGTCGGGCCAGGACGAATTGAAGATTTCCTTGAAGGCGGTTCCGCCCGGAAGTCCGAGCCAGCCGGAATTTTGCTGCTGGTTTGGCGTGCCAAAGGTCACGACCACAAACAATCGCTGCTGCGCTCCGCAGGTGAAGGCAACCGTCCGGTCACCCGTGCCGACCACCTGATAATTCGCATCGCCTTGCAGTCCCTGGGAAGGATCATTGCGCAAGCCCATGAGCTCCCGGAACCAGGCCAAGATGCGGGACTGGTCGGTCGCGGTGGCGGCGGGCAAATCATACTGCTGCGGATTGACCGGCGCGGCCGCATCATCGAAGGAAAAGAAAAGCGTCTCGCCGACTTCCTGCCCCATAAACAACATGGGTACGCCATTCGACAGGAGGGTGAGGGTGCCCATCGCCTTAGCCAGTTGGAAACCCTGGCCAAAAGGTGGGCGGGCTGCGATGCGCTGATTGCCCGAATCCTGCCCGCTCACCATGTCATGCGATTCTCCGAACCGCGTTGCCTGGGAAAAAGGACGTCCAAAGTACGCAGGCTGATTCATCTCATTGGCCAAGGGGGCGGAATCATCCGAACCCGCGTTCCACGAGTCATAACTGGCATCGCGTATCCGATACGACTCGTCAATCTCCCATTGTCCATCCATCACCCCGGAGGAAGGATTGGAAACGGCCCACGGATTGTCCGAGTTTTCGGCAACGCAATAGGGCCAGGCGCGCCCCTCCGCCGTGGCCGCCTGCCGCAGAGAGGAACGGATCATGCCCAAAAACTGCCAGCCGCCGGTGCATTGAGTGATGATAGTCTTAGTGTCGTCGAACCGAAATCCGTCCAGTCCGAAGGTCCGCCAGAGATAAATCGTCGCCTGCCGGAAAAATTCGCCGACCATCGGATGGCCGCAATTCATCCTGTCCCCGTCGTAATCGCCGTTGCGGTACACATCCGGCGCAATTTGCATCAGGGACGAGCCGAGCGAGTGGTTGTAAACCAGATCCAGGGTGACAGCGCGTCCATTCTGATGCGCTGTGTTCACAAAATCGGCCAGTGAAGGTGCGCCACCGTAAAACCCGTCAATCGCGAAGTAGTAGGACGGATCATAGCCCCACGAAAGCGTGGAGCTGAACTCACTAACCGGCATCAGACCGAAGGTGGTCACTGGCAATTGCAACAAATAGCCGGGCCCACCCCGGTTGCACGCGGCGCTCAATTCATTCGCCAACAGGTCAAGCGGCATCAGTTTTTTTGAATTTTCATTGGAGAAGCGGTTTGCGTGGATTTGGTAAATTAACAGGTTTTGCCAACCCATCGTTTGCCACGGTGTGGCGTGTGCCGTGGCATACGCGCCCGCCACGTCGGCGATCACCGACCACGAAGTGTTTGCGTTTCCAGGATCGTCGCCATATGAGACAGTGATGGACTGGCTGCGATCCTGGACGGCTCGGGCTGCCGGGTCCATGACCTCAAGGTTGTCGTTCAGCAAAAAATGATAGCGCGCACCCGGAGCAGCCTGGGCGGCGGGTACCTGGCACCACCAATAAAAAGTGTCACCAGTCAAGGTCATGGGAAACTCGACACGTGCCGGTCCACCGGGAGCGGTTTCATTGACCAGGATGAGCGAGGCGCAGACAGCATGGGGCGCGTGCACCACAAAATAGACAGAATCCCCCATCAGCGTCGCACCGTGAGGCAGCTCCCGCGAAGCAAAAACGCCCGCATTGACAATGAGATTGCCATAAATCGCCTGCATGAGTGCCGGGCGGCTTGGCGGGTCGGCGAAGGCGGTGGTGAGCTTTGAACAAATGCCGTACACGCCCTCAGTGGTGAAGTAGGCGGCAATTCCCGGCTGCGGGGTAAAATATCTGGTGGTATCGATCCAGTCGTATGGCTTGGGTTCGGTACCGATCACCGGATCCAGTCGCACTGAACTGGTGGTGGCGGGCAACAGTATGAGATTGGCGAGCCAGGAACCATCCGGCTGTTGGACCGCCGGCAGGGTTTGGTACGGAGCGGTTGAGTTGCCCAAGAAAACTTGGGCGGAAACGCCGCTGCCAAAACTAGTCGCCCCATGCGGCTGAATGGAAAGTGTGGCCTGCGCCGTCGCAGGAAAATTTATCACCCACGCACTCGCGCCCAAGGCAAAGCGCGAAATCCAGGCGGCATTCGCGGGGTCGGCCGGAAACGGGCGCACGATGGGCGGGTTTTCCACATTGTTCAAGGTGGATAAGGTATAGCTGGCGCCCGGATAAATGTTTGCAGAATACCCTGCGATATTGAAAACCGGGCTGCCGGTGTAGGGCGCCACCGACGTGGCCGTCAGGGGAATGTTCACCTGCTCCACCACGTCCGTGATTACCAAGTCGGGAGCTGTGGCAGCGGCAGCCGGGTACAGGACTTCCACCAGGAACGATGTCAGGGTGAGTGGGGTGCTGCGCACATCATTTTCGCCGCTCTTGACCCACAACGCAGAACCATCGCACGGGCGCCAGACGCGGTTGCTGGCGTCGGGCTCCCAAACATCCTGGCCATTTGGCCCGGTGCCGGGCGACATTAGCTTGAAGTGAAAACCGGCCGTCATCCAAGCCGCCAAAGTCACGCTGAAGGTGGAGATTGAGGTGGCGTCATCGCGCGCTGATTCCGTAAAGTAGACCGAGGGATTGGCAGCATCATACGGATTCCAGGCATATATTTTGCCGCCACGAAATTGAGTCTGCGTGATGGCACTCACCGTCAAGACGTCGCCCACATTAAAAATGACGCCAGCGGGAAATGGATTTTGATAAAGAATGCGGGCCGAAGATTCAAAGGACCAGATCCCGGTTGGTGCCTTTTGAAAAACCTGGCGGATGAAAGTGCTTGGTTCCCATACCGTCTGGCCGTTGGAAGCGGTTGAGTTGTATTGGAATTCCAGAGTTCGCGGATCGGCGACATCGGGAAGTTGAAAATCCATGGTTGTGCCGCTTAAAGTTCCAGGCATGTCCCAAACCAAATTCCCATCCCAGGCAAGCTCCCAAACGTGCATTTTCCAGGAGAGTCCCGGGGTGACAGGTT
>JBEKMT010000321.1:0-3501 GCA_050008355.1 Verrucomicrobiota bacterium | reverse complement strand
CGGAGCTTTCGCTCTGGTTTCAGAGGAGTCGGATCAATCAGCCTGACCCGGCTTTTCCCCGGTCACCCGGGATTATCCAGAAGCTAGCAATCTCAATTTTACTCTTAACTGCCCGCTTAGTACTTTCAATGAACAAGAACAGATTATCAGATTTCTTTAATCCAACAATGATTTGATATGCACAGCTTATCCACCAAAAATCGCCGGTGAACATTCTGTGAACAACGATATTCCACCAATGAAATCAGTGGGCGGAGAGTTTTCAGGCCGGAATTATTCACAGAAAATTTGGCGGCAAATGGCCGTGGTGAATAAGTTGCTTCCAAGTTTTCTAAAAAAAACATTTAATGCATGAAGTTTTAATCGCGGACAGAAGCAGATCGACAAGATAAGGGCGAGTGAACAGCATGACCCTCCGCGCCAGCTCTTCACTTTCTCGTTGCCAGTGGGAGAGTTCTACTCAACCGAGGTGATTTCGCGCGTCGGCAAAGCCGGCGACGATTTCGTCACGCGTTTTCATCTTGCGGATGCGCACATAAGCATCGCTTTCAGCCCGAACAGTGTGCGCAACCCGCAAATCCTGGGCGCGTTTGAATTGTTTGTCTGACTTGGCCGGCGTGAGAGGATAATCCACGGCAAAGCCAGCGCGACGCAAATCTTGGACGAGCTTCAGGGAAATTCCGCGCAAAGTTTCGTCCTCGATCAACACAAAAACATCCATGGGCGAATCGAATTTGGGAAGCAACCCGCGGGCTTTCAGCAGTTCCAACAGGACAACATCGCCCATTCCGAAACCGAGGGCGGGAAGGTCCACCTTGCCGCCGCTGATAAGTTTCACAAGGTTGTTATATCGCCCGCCGCCGGCGATGGCGCGAAACTCGCCCTTGCGGTCGAAGGCCTCGAAAACGACACCGGTGTAATAGGCGAGACCGCGAATCACCTGGTAATCAATTTTCACAAAATCGCGCAGGCCGCGGGCGGAAAGGTTTTGCAGGATGCTTTGCAGTTCGTCCGTCGGTTGGCCGGATTGGATGAATCCATTCACCGCGGCCAAGGAAGAGCCCAACGCGGCGAGTTTCTCTTCATTTTCTTCGGGTGGCGTGCGCTCCAATTTATCAATGACCTGAAAAAATTGGTATTCATTTGATTTTTGAGGCGCGCCGCTGCCACCGGTCTGGCGATGGTAAAATTCCTGCCAAGCATTGCGGCTGCTCAGGCGAATTACAAAATCATCCGATGACAGGCCGAAGGCACGCAGCGTGTCGATCAGGAGAGCAATTAATTCCGCGTCCGCCGCCGGGTCGGTCTCGCCGAGGAGATCCGCGTTAAATTGGAAATGCTCGCGCAACCGGCCTTTCTGTTGTCGTTCGTAGCGGAATAACTGCGGGATGGCGAACCACTTGACCGGCTTTTTGTAATTGCGCTCGTGGGCGGCGACCATGCGCGCGAGGGTCGGCGTCATTTCGGGACGCAACGAAACGGCGCGGTCCCCTTTGTCCACAAAGTTGTACAATTGCCCGATGATTTCATCGCCGCTTTTGGTGGTGAACAGTTCCAGCGGTTCAAGCGGCGGGCCATCGTATTCACGAAATCCATAGCGGCGGGCAGTTTCACGCCACTGATTAAATATAAACTGGCGGGCATCCGCGCTCCATACGTCGTTATGCGGGAGCGGTTCAGGATAAAAATCTCGAAAACCGGGCAGTCGTTCCATGCCGAACAAGATAGAAAAAAATTCAGATTAGGAAAGCAGGAACAGCTTTTCCGCCTTCGCTTCAATATGGTGCTCCTTGCCAATGCAGGGAGAAAACGCCCGAGCATTCGCTAAGTACGTGCGGATGAATTTGCAATCAAGGCAGGCAAAACTGCAAAAAGCAGTCCCACCGTTGAATTAGGTCGGCATTATTCGGCAGAGTCGTTCACCGGCTGCGAACCCAACTAAACAAAGCACCGCAGATTTGCCCACTCTTTCAAATCGGCGCAATCTGCGGTGCCAAGCTTATTGCCAAGCCAACTTATTTGGGTGGCAGTTTCAAAACTTCGGCACGCATGTCCTTGCCGGCCTTGAATTTTACCATGGCGCGAGCAGGAATGGGAACGTCAGTTTCCGGCTTGTTGGGATTGCGCCCGACGCGTGCCTTGCGGATTTTCACCTCAAACACACCGAAGTTTCGCAGTTCAACTTTGCCGCCGCCAGCCAAGGCTTCGACAATTTGATCCAATGTTTTCTGGATCACATCAAACACCTGGGTTTGGGTCAGCCCCGTTTCTTCACTGATCCGTATTACTAGGTCACGTTTCGTGAGGGTCATATTTTTATAGGTTCTCTTATTAGTTCACTGAATACTGATTGACTTGCTGATTGATTACTGAAATTAATGCATGAAAAGCCGACACCCAGAGTCCGTGACAGGAATTTCGTCCGGTTAAACAGGCATGAGCCAAATTCAGCCAAAATAATCCGTACAACCGGGTGGCAACCGTAACGCTCTGTGGCGAATACGCGTTGTTTTTTCATACATCTGATCTGTATCACCAATCGGTCAAAAAACCGATAATGTCCAGACAAATGTGAAGAAAATAAATATAAAAAGCAACCCTAATGCTTGATTATTTGAGAGTTCGACCAAGCCGGGCTCACATTATTGTGAATTCAAGCGGGATTACGGGTTGGGGTCGGGAGCAGCATTTTGATCACCGCCCTCCACTTGGGATGTGATTTCAGTCGGCGGTATCAATTTGGCCGTAGGATCCCCTTGCTGCTGTAGCTGTTGACGGTTGGCCTCCATCAAAATCACCTGCGCCTCAGGAGTAAGAGCGTCCGGATTGGCGTTGGGATGTATTTGGGCACCGTACCCGGGCGCAGATGCTGAACTACCGGGAGCAGATGGTGTACCACCGGTTGCCACCGGCCCACCCCCGCCACCAGCCTGGCTACGGTCACGACCAAAGCGCCCACCAAGGAAACGACGCATTGGCGGTGTTGCATTTGGCCCCGATCCGGCTGCCGGAGTCGAGACATCAGGGGTTGCCTGCAGCGCAAGTTGTTGAATGACACCATGATTGTCGAACGTAATTATCCCAGACTCGTCATCAATCTTGTTCACCGCAATGCCGTCCTGGCGATCTCCTTCGCTCATCACATAAGACTGGTCTCCAGGCGGTTGGCCTGGCTTCGGCGGCGTGGCAACTTTGAACAACACCTGCAATTGGCCAAACAGTTTCATGATACCATTTGGTGTGATTTTCGCCGGCGGATCCGGTTGTTTCTGGTCGGCTGGATTGTTTGTCGGAATGGGAACCAGACTAAAAACATTGCGGGCCACAATGGAATCGTAAGGGTTGCCCGGCGTTGCCAGATCGTCAGCCCAGCCGGTGGTGGCCAGAAACGAAATCCCGATTCCAAAAACGAGTTGTCCGAGCATTTTCATGATTCGAAAATTAGCACTTTCATGTAAAACACCAAATTCAATCCGAAGTTGTGCTCATGTTAAATTATTA
>JBEKMT010000320.1:0-3526 GCA_050008355.1 Verrucomicrobiota bacterium | reverse complement strand
TCAAGCATGAAGTTTATTTATTTGGTTTCGCTATAGTTTGTATTACCGAACCACGATTGTGGTCAGGTAAACGGCAAAAAACAACAAATCACACTGCGATATATAATTAATTGAAATATGAAAAACATGAAAAACCTCTACCGCGTGGCCTTATTGGCTGCACTCGGTTTGGCGACCGCCTCCGTGGCCAACGCCCAAACGACACCTGCCGCTGGAGATTTCCTCCTCGGCTTCAATGATGCTGCCGGTCCTACCTCGGCTCAGAACGATTACGTAATCGATCTCGGTTCTGAAACACAGTTCACCTCGAGTGCCACGCTGAACCTCAGCAGTGACTTTAGTGTTTCCACGTTCAATTCTGCTTTCGGTACTGACGCTGATGCGTTGAGTGGCAACGGCGGAAATACCAGCTTGAGCGACGTGGCTGTGGGTGCTGTTGGCGGCAATGGAACTCTCCCGAACAAGCAGTTTTATCAGACGCTCGGCATCGGAAGTGCCGTTGGATCGTCAAGCATCGGCACGGCGATCAACCTTGCCGGGCCCGCCTATGGTGAATATTCTTCGGCAACCGCTAATGGTTTCTCTTATTTGGTTGCGACTTCTCCGGGCTCAGCAGGTACTGATCCCTCAGACAGCATTGCCTCCGTTTCCTTGAATCCGTTGAGCTATCTTACCTCCGGTATCGTCACTGAAGGTGTGTATGAAGCCCAAACCGTTGTTTCGGGCCGTACGACTACTTACTCCAGCGCGGAAGTCGGTACCCTCACGATCAACCTGAATACCGATTCCATCACCTATGCCGGAATTAGTGCTGTGCCGGAGCCGTCCACCTATGGTTTGTTGGCCGGATTTGGTCTGTTGGTCGTTGCGGTTCGCCGCCAGATGGTTCGCAAGAATGCTTAATTCTCGATTCAGTCCCCTATAAAATTAACAAATAACCACAACCATAAATAATAAAATGAAAATCAATAAAATCAGTTTAGCGCTGGCTTCGATGGGAGTCGTCTCCCTGGCCAGTGTCGCCCAAGCCAATACGGTTCTTTACCTGACCGGTTCCACAGCTGCCCGTGCCTTTATCTTTTCAGCCAGCACAACCGTGGCGAATGGTATCTTCACGGGCGGTGCGGCTGTTGTTGCTCCTGTTGGAGGAACGTCAGGCCTGAGCCAGATCGTTTATGAAGGCACCCTTCCTGGGATCGCCGGCGTGAGTGACATCAGCTGCTCGTTCTCCGGTTCTGAAGCCGGCATTGGTTCCGTTGCTAATGCCCCGCTGAGCCAGACTCTGTTCAATGCCTATGATCCGAATGCTGCTGTGGCTGGCACAAGCTATCCGTTGCCCAACTCCACCCCGGCATTCTATCAACCGAACGGTACGGGCGGTTGGAATGCACCGGCTGCGCTGCCCGGTGGACAGTTTCCTGATCTGACCATGGCTGATACGTCCCAGGCGGTTTCGCGTACTCCCAACACAGGAGCTACGCTATTGACCGACTACGGAATTGTGGCGGTTGTTCCCTTCACCTGGCTCAAGGGTTATGATTCCGCTCCGGATCAGGCCTATAACGACCTGAACAACGTCACGACTCCTGAGCTCTATCAGGCTTTCGCGAACGGCGACGCGTTGAACGCCAACCTGTTCACCGGGGTTCCTGCTGATTCATCTGATGGTATTGCCATCTTCGGACGCAACTTTGGTTCCGGAACGCGCATCAACACCCTGTTGAACGCCGCCCAGTCCTCCATTGCGGCGAATGTGTCTTATCAACAGTTTGCCTACGGCACCGGTGCTGCATTGTATCCGGCCGCCACTCCGGGAACTCTGACGGTTGACGCTGCCCTTAACCTGAATGGCCAAGGCGCGCTTTATGGCGTTGGCAACGACGGTTTCGACAGTGGCGGTAACGTGGCGACGGAAATGGAAACTGACGGAGCCAACAATGACGTTGTTCCGATTGGTTATCTCGGTATTTCCGATGCCAAGAGTGCATTGACCTTCGTCAAAGGCACTACCTTGGGCGGTGTCCCGACTGCCTTGCCCTTGAACGGCGTCTTTGAAGGCGACCTCGCGGTTGAAAACGGTGACTATACGTTCTGGGGTTCGGAACACTTGCTGGGCAAGCACGGCCAGGTAGCCCCTGGTACCACTGCCGGAAATGACATCTATGCAGGCATTCACAGCTACCTGACCTCTATCGGTGCTGGAACAGTTGCTGGTAACATCTCCACCCAGCCGGCGCAGAGCATCCTGATTCCTACCGAATCGATGCAGGTTAGCCGCGGCCATGCCGACTCTGGGTTCCCGAGTCAGGTCACGTTGGGTAACTTCTGAGTTAATTGAATTGAATTCAATTCAATTGGATTAAATCACATGACCAGTGCGGATGTTTCATCCGCACTGGTTTTTCATTTGGAGAGAGAAAAAAGAAATGGATGCTGTGCGCTGGATGGTGAATACTGGGTGAAGAAGTTTCAAGCTGGATGCTGGTTTGATTTTGAAAAATTGTTATGAAAGTAACGGGGACAATCTCGATTTTGATAAATGTCGTTTTGCTTGGTGGACTGACTTTTTTGCTTGTAGAGCGACGGTTGGCGGTTGCACCACCGGCTTCGGTGGCGGCAGTTGTGACTGCCGCAATTCCGGCGCCGGTAGCCGAGCCAGTAGCGCCCGCGAAGCCGGTACCGTTTCGCTGGAGCCAGTTGGATGCAAAGGATTATCACTGGTATGTGAAGAATCTGCGGTCGATCGGCTGCCCCGAACCAACGGTACGGGCGATCGTGACGGCGGATGTGGATTCCGTTTATCAAATCATGGCGAATCAAATGGAGCAAAAATTGTCAGCTGCCGAAAATGGTTCGTGGTCGAATCAAGTGGCGGCCTCCATTTCGGAACCGTTATTGAAGGCCGCAATACAACGAATTCCGCAGGAGGAAACGGCGAAGATCGCGGATTTACTGGGATTAGAACCCGCTCCGGCGGCGGCGACGGCCACGGTGGCGGAGGCTCCAGCCGCCCCGATCATTGAACCGCTGGTGTTGCAAGGCGTTGACCTGTCCGCATTAAAGCTGGATGATGATCAGCAACAGATGGTCGCCAGCGTGCGCGAGAATTTTTTACAAGAGGTTGGAGACACGAATCAGGCACAAAGCGATCCGGCTTTCATGGCGCGCTGGCGCGCAGCGCAGAACAAAGCGGACAATATGTTGATGGCCATGCTGGGAAACGAGGTTTATGCCAAATACGAGCAGATGGGATATCAAGCATCGCTGGCTCCCAAGTAAGTGCAGAGTGATGACTCAAGGCCAGATGCTTTAATTGCGTTTTTAGAAACCCAACATAGTCAATGGACGCCGTTTTCGTAACGTGATCAACGTGGGCTTACCGGTAACCGCATTGCCACCCCCATTGGCAACCTCGCGCCCTCCATCGTGGCTGGTATTCGTGCTGCTGGTGGCGGGGACGGTGGCGACATACTGGCGGGCGACGGGATGTCATTTCGTCAATTACGATGATCCTGCCTATGTCACG
>JBEKMT010000032.1:0-31621 GCA_050008355.1 Verrucomicrobiota bacterium | reverse complement strand
TGGAACCACCACCTTCAGCGTTGGCTCCTCCGCACCGGGCGGCAGCGCTAATGCCGGAACAACGGTGACGGTGACCATCACACTGCTGTCTTCCCCGCCTAGTCCGCCCGCGAACGCTCCGATCACGAGTGTCACCCTTGTCAACGTCGCTTCCGGGACCATTATCACCGGCAGCAACAATTCCGATTCAACGCCCGGGCAGGTTGTTTCAACCTTTGCCATTCCATCAAATGCCGCCACCGGCACGGATAATGTAGTCGTGGTATTTACCAGTGGGCCCACTTACACCTTGGCCGGCGGATTCACAATCAATCCGTGAATGGCCTCCTATATGTGCGATCCCGGTTTTGTGGAACCATTCGAACACGAACTATGGCTGAAGGCTCAGGCAGCACCCCCGCTTGTTATGAACTAAAATGAAATGGCTGCTCGCAACCGGAATTTATCTTGCCATATTCTGCGCGGCAAATCTCGCCCACGCTGCGACGTTGCAAATTCAAATCACCCCTCGGGTATCCGGCGAGAATCTCCAGCCCTCCTCGTTCCGTTACCAGACCTCGGCAGGTGAATCGTTCTCCATCACGCGGGTAAGTTATCTGCTAAGCGATTTCGCCCTGCAACGTGACGACGGCTCTTGGCTGGAGTTCACTAATTCCGTTGCCTGGTTGGACTACGACCAGAATCGTGATTCCGTCTGGCTTAATGACGTCCCGCCCGGCGAGTTTCTCTCCCTCCGGTTTTTCCTCGGATTGAGTCCCGCGCTCAATCACTCCAACCTCACCAACTTCCCGGCCGGGCATCCGCTAAACCCTGACGTTAACGGTCTCTACTGGGGCTGGCAGGGCGGCTACATCTTTCTGGCCTTGGAGGGTTTGTGGCGCAACGCCGCCGGTGAAATGGATGGTTGGGCTTACCACCTGGCGCGCGATACGAATGCCGTCCGCATCACGCTCGCCGTGCCGTCCGTGATCACCAACCAAACCAGGGTGCAATTGGATTTCGATTTGGCTGCCGTCTTGAACGCGCCCTATCCGTTGTCCTTTGCCAGTGATGGTTCGTCTACGCATTCGCGTGACGGCGACCCGATCGCCGCCGCGCTGGTCAAAAACCTGACCGGCGCGTTTCGGGTCAGGAATATCAGCGCGCTCACCGGCGCGGAAATCGCCGCCGCGGATCCACCGCCGCTGTATCTACCTAAGAATTTTACACCTTATCAATTCAAGATGAGCGCTACCTTCCCGATCCCTGATTTGCCTCGGGACAATCCATTGACCGTGGAGCGGGTGCATTTGGGTCAAAAATTATTCTTTGATCCGCGCCTGTCCCTGAACAACTCGCAGTCGTGTGCGTCGTGCCATTCCCCGGCAAAGGCCTTCACGGATGGCCAAAGCATCGCGCGCGGTGCGGAGGGCGTTTTGGGGACGCGCAACGTGATGTCGCTGTTCAATCTCGCCTGGAAACAGGATTTCTTTTGGGATGGCCGGGTGACTCGCCTGCGCGACCAAGTCCTGGCGCCGATTCAAAATCCCGTTGAGATGCATCAGTCACTGACCAATCTGGTGATGAAACTGGCGGCGCCCGGTGGTGATTATCCGGTCTTGTTTGCGAGCGCGTTTGGCTCGCCGGAAATTACTGTGGAAAAAATTTCGCTGGCGCTGGAAAACTATTTGCTCACGCTCACCTCGTTTGACGCCAAATTTGACCGCGTGCTGCGCGGTGAGGAAAAATTCACGCCGGATGAGCAGCGCGGTTTTGTATTGTTCTCCACCGAATACGACCCCCGCCGGGGACAGTTCGGCGCGGATTGTTTTCATTGTCACGGCGGCCCTCTGTTTCAAAGCCAGGGTTTCGCGAATAACGGTTTGGATGACGTGTTCACTGATCTGGGTCGCGAGCACGTCACTGGCAGGGCCGCCGACGCCGGGAAATTTGCCGTGCCGTCCTTGCGCAACGTCGCCGTCACCGCACCTTACATGCACGATGGCCGTTTCCGGACAATTGCCGAAGTGGTTGAACATTATTGTACGGGCACGCGGCGAAGCGCGACCCTCGACCCCAATCTCGCCAAACATCCCGACGGCGGTGTGCCGTTGAGCGCTACGGATAAACGCGCACTGGTCGCCTTCCTAAACACATTGACCGATGAGTCCCTTCTGGCTCCCGCTGTTTCCGCCAAATTCACCCGGGAATAATTCCACAGAAATGTTTCGCTTCACGCCGGCTTAAGGTCTGTTCCGCTAAAGTGTCGGCATGAAGATTGATACTACCTTCGGGACCAAAACCCGCTGGATGATCGTGGACGATGATGCCAGTGTCTTGATCCTGCTTTCGGCTTTGGTTGCCCAATTGATGAATGCGGACATCGATTGCTTTAGTTCGCCACGCGAGGCTGTGACCGCTTTCGCAGAAGCGCCGGACAAATTTCAATTCGTCATCACCGACCTGGAAATGCCGGGCTTGGATGGCATCCAGCTTTGCCGCCAGCTGCGCGCAATGTCGCCGGGATTAAAAGTTTTGCTGACCACCGGGAGTCACTTGCTGACGAATGCCGAAGCCGTCCAAAATGGTTTTTGCGGATTGTTGCCCAAGCCGTTTCGCCCAACGGCCATTAAAAATGCCTTGCTGACGGCCGGTTTGGACATAGTCCGGCGCGGAGAATTTTCGCGCGTCTTAACGCCAGCTTAAGGCAGCAACTGATAAATTGAGGTCATAAAATTTCACACCAAATAACGAAAGACTGAATATGAAAACAAAAATGAAAACAATCATGATGTTGTTAGCTGTCAGTGCGACGGCAATCGTGGCTGGTGCACAGGATGATGGTACCAACGCACCGTCACCGGACGGTCCGGATCAGGGTGGCCCGGGTTCGGGCCCGCGCAGGCATCATCGGCCCATTCCCGCCATTGTGCTGGCGCTGGACGTCAACCACGATGGCATCATCGATTCCAATGAAATCGCCAATGCCAGCGCAGAGTTGTTGACGCTCGATAAAAACGGCGACGGTCGATTGACCCGTGACGAATATTTGGGTCGCCCCCCCGGTCCGCCGCCGGACGCGAACGGCGACAATGAGGGTGGACCACCGGACGGTGGTCCGGGCGGACCACCAGACGGGGCCACCAACCAACCGCCGCAAGGGGGACCGGATCAGGGTGGCCCGGGTTTTGGTCCGGGCAGACATCATCCGCCCATTCCTGCCATTGTGCGGGCGCTGGACGTGAATCACGACGGCATTATCGATTCTAATGAGATCGCCAATGCGAGCGCCGAGTTGTTCACGCTCGATAAAAACGGCGACGGTCGATTGACCCGCGATGAATACATGGGCAAACGCCCCGGTCCGCCTCCGCCGGATTCAGACGACGGCAACGATGGTCCGCCCGATGGTGGGCTCGATGGCCCGCCACCCATGCAATAATGAGCTTCTGTTTGAGTGAACAGAAGGCGGACTGGCCATAATTCCGGTGTGAAGTGGCTGGTCCGCCGTTTTTATTCCGGAATACGTGCCCTAAAACCTCAGATCAAAAACCTCAGCCAACAGTTCTTAATTCTGATGGATGAGGAAAACACCCCATATCACGACACGGCCACAGCGCATATGATCATGCATCATGAGAGGTAGCGAGGCCACAAGAGTCGAATTCTCTGGTAGCGACGAAGTCCGATACGACACCGTTTCGGTAAAGCATATTCTAGTGGCAGACGATAACACTTATCTCCGCAAACTTTGCGTTGATGTCCTGGTTGGCGCTGGTTATAAGGTCGCAGGCTTCGCCAATGGTGCCGCCGCTTGGCAAGCCCTTCAATCCAACCGCTACGACCTCCTCGTCACTGACAACAAAATGCCCAAGATGAGCGGGATTGAGATGATTGAAAAAATGCGCGCGGCGTGCATGCTCCTTCCGGTCATCATGGCCACTGGATATTTGCCGATGCAGGAGTTTAGCCGCAAGCCATGGCTGCAACCCGACGCCACGCTGGAACGGCCATTTTCGAATGATGATTTGCTTAAGACCGTAAAAAAAGTTCTGCGCCGGAACGACGATTATAACTCTCACTTGAAGATTCTCCTCCGGGCATACCCCTGAACCTTGCTGCGCAGACCCTATTCCTTTGAGGTATTGTTGGGAAGAGTGAAAAATATCCTGACATGAGTGCCAGCGTTCGCCCTGAGATCGCCCCGCCGCCAAATTGGAAAAGTTCGCCCACGCCAAATGGTTTGCCACCCTTTTAATTCGGACACGTTGTGTTTAAGTTTGTGACCTGCTGATGCCGCGTAAAACCGGACGCCAGCCGCTTGTCCAGGGTATCGGTTTACGGTGGTCAATGCCCGCGTAGTCTTGATTCGATTCGTCAAGCTCAACGTTTTGTTCTAACCATCGGTTTTCCGTTCTTTACTGTCCGGCTTTTTGTCAGCGGAACGCGGGCTGTCACGGTAGTGCCTTGGTCTGGCGGGGATTTGACCGTGAATTTGCCGCCAACCATCTCCAGCCGTTCTCTCATGCCCAGCAGTCCTAATCGTCCGTTCGCTCTGGAGTGCAATGCGCGCTTCACATCAAATGATTTGCCGTCGTCTTTTATTGTCAGGCGAATTTCGTCCGCCAGTTTTTCGAATTTGACTTCCACCATGCTCGCCTGCGCATGGGTGGCCACGTTATTGAGAGACTCCAGAGCGACGCGATACAGGACCGCACCAATGGCGATGGGCACCTGGTTTACCGCCGCATAGGCTATCAAACGCGCCCGCACCCCCGTCCGCTCCATGAATTCCTTCATGAACGTATGGAGCGCGGGAATCAGTCCCAAGTCATCCAAGACCGACGGGCGCAGTTCCACGGCGAACCGATGCACCATGGCCAGAGATTTCTCCACGAGCAATTGCGCTTGCGCAATTTTCCGCCGGAAGCTTTTTGGCGTGTCCGCCGGCTTCGGGGTCAATGACTGCAGATGGACATTGATACCCACCAGGGTTTGCATGACCGTATCATGCAGTTCGCGGCTGATGCGCTTCCGCTCTTCTTCCTGTGTGAGCAGGATTTTGTGGGATAAATGTCGCAATTGCTGTTCGCTCGTCTTGAGGGCCTTCTCCAGCGTCTTTCGCCGTGTGATTTCCCGCGTCAACTTCCGGTTTGAGGCGGTCATCACCTCCATGCGGTGTTTTGCTTCCTCAGCACGTTTCCACTCGGTGATGTCGTAAAAGCAATTGATCGCCCCCGTGATCTCTCCGTGCTGGTTTGTTAAGGGCCGAATGTTCACGACGCAGAAAATCCGCGTTGCGTCGGGTTGCTCAATAACCACCTCTTGGTTCGTCACTTCGGCGATTTTGCCGCTCAAGACCTCGGACATCGGACAATCCGCGTGGCGCATGTAGCTGCCGTCGGGACGAAACATCTTGAGCGAGCCGCAAAAGCGTTCATTGCTTTCTCCCAATGCCGGCTTCCGACCCCAAAGCTCCGCGGCGCGGTTGTTGAAATTCTGAATCACACCGGAAGCATCACAGGAATAAACCGCGACCGGACCCAGCTCGAATAAGATGCGATAACGTTCCTCGCTTGAGCGCAACAATGCTTCCGCCGCCTTGCGTTCTGTGATATTGCGGACGTTGCATTGAACGACGGAGCGGCCATTTTCTTGATAAAGGTTGGCCACCACCTCGACTTCCTGATGCCGGCCATCTTCCGTTTCTAATGGCAAATCCTCGTATCGGATTTCGTGCTTCTTTTTTAGTTTTTCAAATATTTCACGACTCGCCGATTCATCTTTTAACAAGCCGATCTCAAAGAGTTCCTTGCCGACAAACTGGTCCTGCCGATAACCCAGCAACTTCGTCATGAACGGGTTTGCGTCGGTGATTTTGTGGGTTCCCGGATCGAGGCGGAGTATGCCGTCCTGGGCGGCTTCAAACAGCCGGCGGTAACGGACTTCTGAAACGCGTACTTTATCCTCTTCCCGTTTGAGCTCGGTGATGTCCACCACCACGATACGACAATCCATCCCCGTCGGCGATCGTTTTGCTCTGACGCGGACGACCAGAAGCGGCTGGCTTTTGTTCAGAAGCTCAATGTCAATGGATCGGTCATTCTCACCGGTAAAGGCTGCCTTAAGGAATGACTTGAAAATGGCACGGCGGGTTGTGGGGACCAGCAGCTCAAAAGACTGACCCACCAAACGGGAACGATCGATGTCGACGAGATGGGCCCCGGTCAGATTGACTTGTAGGATGGTGCCGGTGGCGGCAAGAGTGAAATAACCCGCCGGCGCAAAATCATAGAGGTCTGTGTAATTATCCAACGCCACCTCCAGTTCATCTCGGGACTGTCGCAACTCGGCGTTCTGCATCTCCAGCTCAATCTGGTGAACCTGTAATTCGTGGAGCAGCCGCTGCGCGTCGACGGAGGATTTCGGAACCATGGCCGTGGACCCACGGTTACCTGGACGCTCTCGCAAGCGGTCTTCGGCACGACGGCGCAGTTGTGCCGGAGGGTCAGAGGCTTTCTGCTTTGTACTCATGGCGGCGTGAGTTGCCCTAATCGGTCACAACTTCGTTCTCCGCTTGCTCCGATCCAAGCGAGTGGATTGTTCGGCAACGTGTTTTTCCAGGATGGGCTGATTTTTCCGCAACTCCGCCTCCAGCTTCTTGGCCTCGGTGATATTCGTGAAAGTGATCACCACGCCGTCAATCCGGTCATCCTGGGTTCGATAGGGCATGATGCGTACCGTAAACCAGCGACCGTCGCGAGCACTGATCGCTTTTTCCATCGCGGCCAGTTTTCGCAGGACCTCGCGCGCATCCTCGGCCAGTTCCGGATAGGACAAATCCGAGGCCAGATCGGTGATGGGCCGGCCCGCATCTGCCGCGATGAGCTTGATGATTTTCGTCGCCTGTGGGGTGAAGCGCCGCACATTGAGTTCCTTGTCCAGAAACAAAGTGGCGATATCCGTGCTGTCAAGCAGGTTCTTCATGTCGTTGCTGGCCCGCGACAGATCCTCCACCTTGGTCTGCAACTCCGTGTTGACGGTCTGCAGTTCCTCATTCATGGATTGCATCTCTTCCTTCGAAGTGGTGAGTTCCTCATTCGTGGATTGCAACTCCTCATTCGTGGACTGCAGCTCTTCATTGGCCGACCGCAGTTCTTCCTGCGAAGTCTGCATCTCTTCATGGGTGGCCCTCGCCTCGCCGCGGACCTGTAACAGTTCCTGCTCCAACTCCTCCAACCTGGGGTTGTGCGGGTGAGACTTCGCCAACCGGCCCGGTGCGCTGGTGGTCTCGGGCGCGACCACGTCGGTGAAAACGATCATGACTAAACCCCGCAGGGACTCCGGCTCGGTGAGCCGCTGAATGGTCACATCCACATGCTGCATGCCGCCGTCGGTCCCGACCTTGAGTCCGTGCAGCGC
The DNA here is from genome assembly GCA_050008355.1 of Verrucomicrobiota bacterium. Taxonomy (GTDB): domain Bacteria; phylum Verrucomicrobiota; class Verrucomicrobiia; order Limisphaerales; family UBA11358; genus UBA11358. Next base: position 24,220 of record JBEKMT010000032.1, on the reverse strand, counting down.
AACGATTTCTTTTTGCCGGAGTGCCTCCGCGAAGGCGCGACCTAGCTCGTAGCGCAGCCCTTCACGGGCCATCGCGAACAGATTCCAATTGGCCTTGCCGGCAGCCGGTTCCAGATACTTGCCGGTGCGTCCGCTGACGTAGAAAATGTCGCCCAGATCATTGGTGAGCACGGCCGGCGGGGCATATCGTTGCAGGACCAATCCGTCCGCCAGCGATTGAAGGCTGGCCGGCGGCTTGGGTGCCTCCTGCGCTTCCGCACCGACGGGCGGAGCCGCGCTGAACGCAGAAGGGAAAACGACCTGCTCCGGTCGCAGGAGGGATTCCTTCCGCCAGAAGATCCGCGACTTTCCGATGAGCGGGGTAAACAGATTGGTATATTCGCCAACCGTTTCCGAACTGCCTTGAAATAAAATGCCGCCAGGATTCAGGCTATAGTGAAACAGTGGAATTAGCTTTTTCTGCACCTCCGCCGTCAGATAGATCAGCAGGTTGCGACAGCTAAGGATGTCCAGCTTGGTGAATGGTGGTTCCAGAATGAGGTTTTGCGGCGCAAAAATCACCAGTTCACGAATCTCCTTGCGCACGCGATAGCCTTGCTCCTCATTGGTAAAGAAGCGCTTGAGCCGTTCGACCGAAACGTCGGCGGAGATGTTGGAAGGAAAGAATCCCTGTCGTGCCTTTTCAATCGCGTCTTTGTCCAGATCGGTGGCGAAGATTTGAATGACGAATCTCCCCTTTGGTTTGAATTTCTCAAGCGCCTCCTTGAGCACGATGGCCAGCGAATAGGCTTCTTCACCGGTGGAACAACCGGGCACCCAGGCACGCAACGCCTGACCGGATGAGCGGGCCGCCAGTAGCGCTGGAATGACCTGGTTGCGCAACTGTTCCCAGGCCGCAGGATCACGGAAAAAGTTCGTCACCCCGATCAGCAACTCCTTGAAAAGCAGGTTTAGTTCCTGGGAGTTCTCCTGCAAGTAGCGAACATACCCCGACATCTTGTTGATCTGATGAATGCCCATCCGCCGCTCAATCCGACGGTAAAGGGTGTTCCGTTTGTAAAATGAAAAGTCGTTGCCGGTATGGGCCCGCAGCAGGACGACCACCTTTTCCAGGGAACTCTGTGTCTTGGACTCCAACGCATCTTCTGTTTGAGCGATGTGGGGTGTGCGGCGCAGATAAGCGAGAAGTTTCCTCGGCAGCTCTTCCACCGGAGCCACGATGTCCGCCAGCCCGGCTTCAATCGCGCTCCGCGGCATGCTGTCGAATTTCGCGGTGGTCGGCTCCTGCACCAGCACCACGCCCGCCTTCTCCTTGATGGCCCGTAAGCCCAGGGTGCCGTCAGAACCCATGCCCGAAAGAATCACCCCGATACTGTGTTCCTGTCTGTCCTGCGACAGCGAGCGCAGAAAAAAATCAATCGGCAGGCGCAACCCCCTTGGTGCCGCTGGCGCGAGCAAATGCAGCACCCCGTGCAGCATGGACATGTCTTTGTTTGGCGGGATCACATAGACGCAATTCGGCCGCACCAGCGTGCGGTCCTTGACTTGGACCACCTTCATGCCCGTGGCGCGCTGGAGGAGTTCGGACATGATGCCTTTGTGGGTCGGGTCCAGATGCTGAACGATGATAAATGCCATGCCACTGCCCGCCGGTACATGCCCCAGAAACTGTTCCAGGGCTTCAAGCCCACCGGCCGAGGCTCCAATCCCGACAATCGGAAATCCACCGCTCGCTGACAAACCGGGAGTCTTGCGGGAAACAATACTGGCCGGCTTTTTCTTCCGGCCTGTCTTTAAAGGTTTCTTTTTCATGCGCTGGCCTTCCCCTGCATCATCGATGTTTGTTTCCAATGCTGTGAGAAGAGATCGGGATCTTTGGCGAAATTCGTCCGGACTGGGACGGGAATAATTTAATCCTCGGCCTGGTTGTTTTCCGGTAATTTATCTTCCACAGCCGCATGCGCATCTTCTCCGATTGCCACAGAGGTCACAATATAAAGTTTTCGCATGCTGGGGCAGGGCTATCGGGTTCCCGCTGAATCGAGCGACGCCAAAGCGATGTCACATGTTGTGCCAGCCTCACCATTCAATTTCTTTTGTGCGGTTGTCCTTGTCCGGTGGTATTTTCTCGATGTACCGCAACCGGCCAGTTCCATCAACTTGGATGCGATCAGATTCAAAGGCAGGATAAAATCAACGTCACCAGTTTTGATGGAAGTTTCCGGCATGCTGAAGTCTTGCGACGTGTGCCGATCCTGGGCGATGACCTGGCCACCCCGGTCCTTGATGGTCTGTACTCCAAATGAGCCGTCACCGTCACCACCGGTAAGCACCACCGCAATGGCAAATTGTTTGTATTCTTTCGCGACCGAAGCAAATAGCGGCTCGGCGGACGGGCGCGCATAATGAACTTTCTTGGCAGTGGAAGAGGAAAGCTTGAGTCGTCCGCCCTTGGCCACAAAGAGGTGGTGATTGGGCGGGGCTACAAAAACACTTCCCCGGCAAAGCATGTCCCCCGTATGCGCTTCCTTGACCGCCAATTGAGTGCGACTATTTAAGATCTGCGCCAGGATGCTCTTATGTTCTGGAGAAAGATGCATCACAACGGCAATGGCGCCCGGAAAATTCTTCGGCAGTCCACTCAGAACCACGGACAAAGCTTTCAAGCCGCCGACCGAGGCCGCCATGGCGATGACGCGCATCGAATGACTCGCGGGCGCTCGGGGGAATCCCGGCCGAACAATCCCGGCAGGCTTTTGCGATCGGCGTGACAATGTGAATTCCTTTTTCATGTGCACGAAAATTTTGACTGGCGAGCTTGGGTACATGCCCATCTATTAGCGGGCTATTCCTTTCATACTTGAAGTGTCGACACCCCGCCGGCCTGGCGAAAGTCCTCCCATTCAGTTTTTTGCTTTATGCAATTTCAGCATTTACCATGGTCACTTCGGCGCTAGCCGCGCCGGGTTGACCCCAATCAGCAAGCCGTCACAATAGTTGAGACCTCATCAGAATGGATTCGTCATTGCCACGACCGGGATACCGACTGGATGTAAGCGACCAACTATACCACCTCACGGATGGTCTGGCGTCTGGAAGCATTCCTGCGATGGCGCGCGGTAGATCATTCGGTGTTTGATTGTTTGTTGGACTCCCGACTTTGGCATCTCGCTCCGAGCTTAAATGTTTTTTCATATTGTCCTCACTTCCACACCCATCTAGTCAGACGGCGGCATCACCGGGAGACTCTTTGAAACCCGACCACCAAAAAACATACGCCATGGGCGTCGTCTTTTCTATGGGGTGTAACCCTACTCAGGTCCACGAAAACGAACCTTCCTCTAAGGAAATGGATTTGAAACACCAGACTCCTGAAAGGTCCCTGAAATTTCGCGGTAGGGTTACACCTAATGGAAAGTTTCAGCCAATAGCGTAGCTTGATTCAAATGATGGTGAACCCATTGCCATCAAAAACGAAAGACCATTTATGCACCCATTATTATTCGCACCGGTTCTTGGTAGCGCCATCTGGATTGGCGGCGGTTCAGTCGGCCTCCTGCTTGTCATTATCATTGTGGTTCTATTGCTCCGATAACCAATAGGTATTCATTGAACTGGAGTTTTACTCGTAAAGGGAATTTGGCTTGGGCCCACGTCAAACAGCCTTGGCCACACTAAACGGTAATCTCCTCTGGGGCAATCACCCTATATCATATCGCTGACTCCTCATGTATTCTGGTTTTCGATTATGAAAAAAATAGGAATCATCTCGGTCGAAGATTCATCCGCCGCATCAGATCTGCCTGGCGCATCAAACCGGGAACGATCAAATCCGCCTCATCGCATTCTCGTCGTTGACGATGACAACGATGTCCGGCAGCTCAGCGTGGATCTGCTGGTTGATTCCGGCTACGTGGTTGAGTCAGCCAAAGATGGTGCCGCCGGTTGGGAGGCCCTTAAGACCGATGGGGCTAATATCTTTGATCTCATCATTACCGATAATATAATGCCCAGAATGAGCGGTATTGAAATGATTGAAAAGATACGCGACGCTCGCATGTCTCTCCCGATCATCATGGTCACAAGATATCTGCCTGCTCATGCATTTGCCCGCAAACCGTGGTTAAGACCCGACGCCACACTGGAGCGGCCCTGTTCCAACGATGATTTGCTCGCGACGGTAAAGAAACTCCTGCGCGCTGAGGACAGCTATCGTGCCCAGATGAATATGCTCCTCCCGAAATATTTGTAGTCGTTTCGGTTTGGTTGCGCCGGCAAGTTTCGGCAGGCTGGCATTCGAGATCCCTTGGACTGGGGTGTTCACCCCATTTCGGCATCGGATTTTCCTGCGCATCATAAGCCGAGACTCTGCAGGTAATTGGATTTATTAATAATACTTTGTAGCAGACTGGGCACTCGCGGGGACGAAATCATGGCCAACAAACACCAAAACGAAGCGGTGATGGAAAACGAGTCGCGGACCGGACTGGCACTGCGTGCCTCTGAACTCAGTTATCGTCGGCTGTTTGAGGCGGCAAAGGATGGCATCCTGATTCTGGACGTTGACACCGGGCGCATCAGCGACGTGAATCCTTTCCTCTTCAATCTCCTCGGTTTTTCCCGCAATGAGATGCTTGGCAAAACGGTCGGCGAGTTGAGTCCCTTCAAGGATATCGAATCGAATAAGGTCATGCTCGAGCGATTGCAAGAGGTCGGATATGTCCGCTATGAAGACCTGCCATTGGAAACAAGGGATGGTCGTCACATCGCTGTGGAGTTTGTCAGCAACGTTTACGAAGCGGGTGATAAAAAAGTGATTCAATGCAATGTCCGTGACATCACGGAGCGTAAAACCGCGCAAGACGAAATCCTCCGTTTTAACAACGAACTCGAGCAAAGGGTCGTCGAACGCACTGCGCAATTGCAAACGGCCAATAATGAATTGGAGGCGTTCACTTATTCCGTTTCCCATGATTTGCGCGCACCCCTGCGCCATGTCGTCGGCTTTGTGGAATTGTTGCAGAAAGGCACCGGGCAATCGCTGTCCCAGGAAAATGCCCGGTATCTGGCGACCATTTCCCAGTCTGCAAAACGGATGGGAAATTTGATTGATGACCTGCTCGCGTTCTCGCGCATCGGACAAATGGTGATGAAAAAAAGCGAGATCAGTCTTGGCCAGTTGGTGCAGGAAACTGTCGATGATTTTAAGAAGGAAACCAAGGACCGGAACATTACCTGGACCGTTCAGCCGCTGCCCCACCTGCAAGCGGATGGCGCCCTGATTCGCATGGTGCTGGTCAATCTGATTTCCAACGCGGTGAAGTTCACCGGCGGTCGTGCCGAAGCCACAATCGAAATCGGTATTGTTCCCGGTGGTGACGGCGAGACTGTCATCTTCATCCGTGACAACGGCGCCGGCTTCGATCCGGAATATTCCGGAAAACTCTTCGGCGTCTTTCAACGTCTGCACAGTCAGGACGAATTTGAAGGCACGGGCATCGGGTTGGCGAATGTCCAGCGCATCATCCATCGGCACGGAGGTCGGGTGTGGGCAGAAGGTGTGGTGGATGGCGGCGCGACATTTTACTTTTCAATCCCCAAATTGAATGCAGTCACCAATGGACACTGAATCATTAAAAATCAAAAAAATCCTGTTGGTCGAAGACGATCCGCAGGACGTGGAACTGACCTTGACCGCGCTGGAGGCAAGTCATCTCGCCAACAAGGTGGCCGTCGTTGGCGACGGAGCTGAGGCGCTGGATTATCTTTATTACCGTGGCAAATATGAAGCTCGCGTGGTGGGCAATCCCATCCTGGTGCTGCTCGATAACAAAATGCCAAAGGTCAGCGGACTGCAAGTGCTCAAGACTATCAAGGCCGATGAGCAGCTAAAAACGATTCCCGTGGTGGCGCTCACCTCCTCGCGCGAAACACCCGATTTAACCGAGTTTTATAAAAACGGTATCAACGCCTACGTCGTGAAGCCGGTGGATTTTTCCGAGTTTATGAAAGCGGTCCAGCAACTGGGAATTTTCTGGGCGGCGGTCAATGTGCCCCCTCCGGAAAACGGTCGGGGAATCGTTCCAAACTGGAGCGGGGACCGGACTTCCATTCAAAACGACAAGCCTAAAAGTGAAATTCCCGCTCCACATTCTTCATTAGGAGGATGATCCCCGTGATGCCGCCCTCCATCAAGCCACGCTGGAAAGTGAAGGGATCTCATCTGCAATTACTACTGTGCAAAACCGCGATGATTTCATTGCTGCCCTGGAACAGGGCGGCTTTCCCGCACACCACCTGACTAACCGTAGGTTTCAGTTCTAGAGCAGAGTGCGTGGACTGTCCATGATTCGAGCGTGAAGCGGCGCTTCCTCTGGTCTTCTCCGTGGGGTGTCCAACCTCGCACTATCCACTTTACTTTTTCCGGCACAAATAACTCCACGCAAACAACGAAGTCACCAGCGCAATGCCGCCGCAGATCAGGTAGGGCAGGGAGGGATGCACAAAAAACAATGTGCTCGCAAATACCGGGCCGAGCATACGGGCCAGCGCCCCAAAACTTTGGGCCACGCCGAGATTGGCTCCTTGTTCGTCCGGGGAGGAATTAAGTGAAATCATCCCGAACACCGGCGGACGATTCAAACCCGAGCCGATGGCCAGCAGCGCCAGCACGACCAATATTTCCGGCAAATTCCCGGCGAACGGCAACGTGGCGAGACCGGCGGCAAAGATGATCAGGCTGATGAAAATTAGTTTTGGTTCGCCGAATTTTTTCACCAGGCGTCCGATCACACCCTGAACCAGCGCGGCAATCACCCCCGCGTAGGTGAACAGGTAGCCGACGCGGTTGGTAAGTTGTCGGTCGCTGATCGCAAATTGGTGTTTGGCCAGCAGCGGGAACGTGGATTCAAAACAGGTGAAGCAAAACGTCGCAAAAAAGAAGACGCAAATCAGCAGCCCAAGTTTGGGTTGTGCCAGCGTGTGTCCCCATTGGGTGAACTTGGGACGCGGCGTGACTTTGGCAGAGCTCGGCTGGCGGCTCTCGCCAAGAATGAACCACCCGAGAACGAAATTCGCCCCGCAAAAAGCCGCCGCCGTCCAGCCCGGACCCTGCTTCCCGAAAAGTTCCAGACTGAAAGCGCCAATGGCCGGACCAAAAATAAAGCCCAGACCGAACGCCATCCCGATCAAGCCCATTCGCGCTGAACGTTTTTCCGGCGGCGAAATATCGGCGATGTACGCGGACGCAACCGACAGGTTGGCGCCACAGATGCCGGCAAAAATCCGTGATGCGAGAATGATTCCCAACGCGAGATAATTGGTGTCGAGCTGCGGCACATCGCTGATGAATCGGCACCCGATCGCAAACAGCACATACGATCCCGCCGCGCCCAGGTTGCTGACCAGCATCACCGGACGGCGACCGATGCGGTCGGATAGTTTCCCCCACGCCGGCGCAAAAAAGAATTGCATCGCCGAAAACGACCCGATGATGCAGCCAATGATCAGGCCCTTGGAGCTGAAATCAGCACGGAAATTATCCTCGGTAAAGCCCGGCAATAAGGGCAGCACGATGCCAAAACCAATGAGATCAATGAAGACCGATAAAAAAATGACCAGAATGGACGGCTTGCGTTTCATGTTATCAACCAGCGGACAGTCTAATTATTGCGGACGAAATTGACAGATTTTTCGGGGGAAAAAGTAGCCTGGCGAATAACTATGGGAATAGACTGGGGAAAAAAATTGAAAGTAATTTCTGTTGTTGCCGTCCCGAGAGGTCATACTGGGCGGCCATGATTGATGCAGTCACTGAACCCGCCGGAGGCGGCGCTGATTTTAAGAAAGCCCGGCGGCAAAAGCCCGCGCACCGTCCGGATGCCGGCAAAGTGGATCGCCTCCCGCCCAACAGCCCGGAAGCCGAGCAGGGTGTGCTCGGCTGCATTTTCCTCTCCCCGAACGACTGCATGGGTCAATGCATCGAATTATTGAAGGACGACGGCAGACAAGCCTTTTACGACCTCCGCCACCAGACAATTTACGAGACGTTGTCCGAGATGTTCAACTCCCGTGACCCCATTGACCTCATCACGGTCCAGCAAAACCTGAAAGACCGGCAATTGCTCGAACAGGTGGGCGGTATCGCGTACCTCTCTCAGTTGCAGGATGCCGTGCCGAGCGCGGCAAACCTCACCTATTACCTCGAAATCGTCCGTGAAAAATACCTGTTGCGGCGGATGATCCAGACCTGCAGCGGCGTCGTGGCCAAGATTTACGATTTTGAAGGCGAAGTCGACGCCCTTCTCGATGAGGTGGAGAAAGAGGTGTTGCATGTCAACGAGTCGCGCGCCCAGACCGATACCCAGGGCGTGAAAGAGTTGGTCAACCACGCCATCGGCACCATCGAGAATTTCTTCAACCGCAAAGGCGAATTGAGCGGGCTGGCGACGGGCTTCCATGATTTCGATAAAATGACCGACGGCCTCCATGGCGGTGAAATGATCATCATTGCCGCACGCCCCTCGATGGGCAAAACGTCCCTCGCCATGAACGTCGCCGAGCACGTGGCGCTGGAATTGAAACTCCCGGTTGGCGTATTCAGCCTGGAAATGAGCGCGGAATCGCTCGTGCTGCGCATGATGTGTTCCCTCGCGCGCGTCAATCTGCGGAACATCCGGGACGGCTTCATGAGCGAGGCGGATTTCCCGAAACTCCACACCGCGGCGGGCCGTCTATCGCGGGCCAAATTGTTCATTGATGCCACCGCCGGCCTCTCGATCTTACAGCTGCGGGCCCGGGCCCGGCGCATGGCGCAGCAGCATGGCATCAAACTTTTTGTGATTGATTATTTGCAACTTCTTCATTCTACTACGCGCCGTTCTCAGGAAAACCGGCAACAGGAAATTGCCGAAATTTCCAGCGGCATCAAGGCCCTGGCAAAAGAATTGAACGTGCCGGTAATTGTGCTGTCACAGTTGAACCGCGAGTTGGAAAAAGACAAGAGCCGCAAGCCCCGATTGAGCGACTTGCGCGAGTCCGGTTCGATTGAACAGGATGCCGACTTGGTCGGTTTGCTTTATAAGCCGAATTCAGGTGACGATGACGAGGGCGCGGCAGCGGACGAAAGTGAAGGCCTGGCGGTTAACCTGTTGATCGCCAAGCAGCGCAACGGGCCGACCGGCGACGTCAATTTAACATTCTTGAAACCGTACACACGATTTGAAAGCGCAGCAAAATTCAGCAACGAAGACGTGCCGGACGGACGTTGAGACATGAAATCCCTCATCCGTCCCCTGGGGGTTTCCGTCTTGTTGGGCTGTGCCTCCGCGGCGTGGGCGCAAGATACGGTCGGTCCGAAAATTGACCGCGTGGACATCAAGTTTGTCGGCCCGGCGGCTGTCAGCGAAGATTTCATCCGTGCCAACCTCAAACTCAAAAGCGGCACGGCTTACATCCCCGGCATCACTCAGGACGACGTCCACACGCTTTACGCCACCGGCCAGTTTTATAATATCCGGGTTTCCGTCGATCAGGCCGATGATGGTGGTGTGATTCTGACCTACATCGTCCAGGCCCGCCCGCGCATCACCGAAATCAAGGTTGTCGGCAACAATGATCTGACCTATAACAAGGTTAAGAAAAAAATCACCGTCACGGTCGGCGAGCCGCTGGATGAACAGAAACTGTTCACCGACGTCCAGGAAATCAAAAAACTGTACGAGAAATACGGCCTCTCGGACACCAAGGTAAAATATGTCCTGAATATTGATGAGGCGACCGGGCACGGCACGGTCACCTTTCAGATTGAGGAAGCCCCCAAAGTCAAGATTACGGAGGTTGATTTTGTCGGCGCCCAGGCTTTCACCCAAAAAAAGTTGCGGCACGAGATCAAAACCCGCCGGCGCTGGATGTTTTCGTGGCTCACCGGCAGCGGCTATTTCAAACAGGATGAGTTCGACAGCGATTCCGACGCCCTCGCCGATTTTTATCGCGCCCACGGTTATCTGGATTTTCAGATCAATGACGTCAAGCTTGTGCATCCCACCTCCAATACCCTGGTGGTGAAGTATTACGTCTTTGAAGGCCGCCAATACAAAGTCGGCTCGGTCAAAATTACCGGCAACAAAATCTTTACCGACCCTCAAATCATCAGCGGCCTGGAATACATCCACGATTACCAGCATCTCAAAGCGAAGCTCGGCCCCAACGGCCTGCCAATGGATGTGGGCGATACCTTTACGCCGGACGGAATGTCTCAGGACACCACGGCGGTGGAGGACTTTTACGGAAGCCGGGGTTACGTGGATGTGGCGCAGGGCCAGGCCCTGCAGGTGATACGCGTGCCGAACGTTGAGTCCGGCACGATGGATTTGGAATTCCACCTCGAGGATTCGCAGAAGGATTACGTTCAAAAAATTGAGATCCGCGGCAACCTCAAGACCAAGGACAAGGTCATCCGCCGCGAATTGGCCATTTCCCCCGGTGAAGTTCTGGACATGGTGCGCGTGAAGATCAGCCAGCAACGTCTGGAGGACATGAAATACTTCAGCAAGGTTGAAATAGATCCCGAGCCGACCGACCCGGCCATCCCCGGGAAAAAGAATCTTGTCATCAATGTGGAAGAGCAGAACACCGGCAACTTTACAGTCGGTGCCGGCTTCAGCTCCGTGGAGTCGCTCTTCGGCTACGTTGAAGTGTCGCAAAGCAACTTTGACCCGTTTAAACCGCCTTATTTCACGGGCGCTGGTGACAAGATCAAACTGCGTATCGAAATCGGTCTTGAGCAGCAGGATTATGATCTTTCCTACGTCCACCCGTGGTTATTGAATCGCAAAATCACGCTGGGTATCGACCTCTACCGCCATCAACTCTATTACGAAAGCCCCAACAACATTTTTGATGAAACCCGTACCGGTGCCCGCTTTAGTCTCACGCGCGCCCTGGGCAGTGATTTCTTAATCGGCAGCGCCTATTACAATATTGAACAGGTCGGCATTTCATTGAATAGCGGCTGGAATGGCTACAGTTATAACTTGGGCAATTCTGCGCCAAGTATTTCGCCAAATACGCCTGCTGATATCTTAAGCCACGTTGGCGTTCATCTGTTTCAACGTGTGGGAGGGTCGCTCTCTTATGACACCCGGAACAGCACGGAATTGCCGAATCATGGCCAGCAAACGACCTTGACCGGCGAGTTCTCTTCAGAAATCTCCTCGGGAAATGAAGATTTTTACAAGTTGGAACTGGTTTCTGCCTGGTACTTCCCCGGATTTTTCAAGGGGCACGTCCTCGAAGCTGGCGGGCGCGTCGGTTTTGCTGACAGCGTGAGCGGTGGCGATGTGCCCTTTTACGACCGTTATTATCTTGGCGGCATGTATTCAATGCGCGGCTACAAATTTCGCAACGTTGCCCCGCGCGACCCGAATTATGGCACTCCTCTCTTCCCCAACATGGCAAATGAACCCATCGGTGGTGATTCGGATTGGTTCGGTTCGCTGGAATACAGCCTGCCCATCTTTGAAAAGGACGGGGGAATCAGCCTTCGTTTCGCCGTGTTTTATGACATCGGCGCAGTGTCCAGTTCTAGTTGGTCCTTCAACACTAGCTTTGATGACGACGCCGGTGCCGGCATCCGGTTGAATATTCCACATCTCGGCCCGCTTCGACTGGACTACGGCATTCCGATTACGCACGATAAATATCAGGGCAATAGCGGCCAGTTCCAATTCGGGGTTGGCTATGAACGCCCATTCTAAGATGAACCTTGTTGTTAAAAAATTTCTTGGCGTTTGCGTCCTTCTGCAACTGGCAGTTATCGGCTTGATGGCCCAAAAAGCCATGAATCTTGGGGGGTTCCCGCTGTGGTTTGAACCCACTCGTGGACCGGCGGATTTGTCCTCGACCTTCGTCGCCCACGGCCGTGACTCGGAGTTTTTGATTTCCTCGTCGGGCGCGGAATTTCTTTTGCGTGAAGCCGGGGGCAAAACAGTTTCCGCTCAGCTGCAGTTCGTCGGCGCCAATCCCTCCGCCGGGATTTCGGGCGACGCGGAGATGGGTGGTAAAATAAATTATTTGGTCGGCAACGACTCAGCGCGCTGGCAATCCGGCGTGTCCACTTTTGGCCGGGTGTGTGTGAAGGATCTTTATCCCGGGGTGAACCTGGTTTATTACGGCAACCAGCAAAGACTGGAATATGATTTTGACCTGGCTCCCGGTGTCAGGCCGGAAAAAATCGTCCTGCATTTTGAGGGCGCAGATAAAATTTCCATCGACGCTCGGGGCGAGCTGGTTGTCAAGCTGGACGGACGCGATATCATCCAGCATCAGCCCGTGGCCTACCAGGTTTCCGGTAATGACCGCCGCCCGATTCAGGTTGGATACAAAATTCTGGATTCCCGCACCGTTGCATTCTCCGTTGGCCGCCACGATGAGCGCCGGCCGTTGGTAATTGACCCCGTCTTGGCATACTCCACCTTTTTTGGGGGCATTAACAATGATATCGCTTGGGCGGTGGCCCTGGGCACTAATGACGATTCCGTTTATCTTGCCGGCCAGACGCTTTCCACCACGATCACCGGCACGCTGCCGTTTGCCACGCCAGGCGCGTTCCAGACCAATTACCCCGGGGGAGGGTTGACCGGCGATGCATTCGTGGCCAAATTCGATCGCACCGGCACCAATCTTCTTTATTGTACTTATCTCGGAGGTTCAGTTGGGGATGTCGCCAAAGCCTTGGCAGTAGATGGCTCCGGGCACGCGTTTGTGGCCGGCGCGACCGTGTCTCCCAATTTTCCCGTCACCAATTATGTTGTTTATGGAGGCTTCAACGGTTCCAAAATTGCCGGGTCAATTGATCCCAATCTGAAGATCTATCCGAGCGACGCCTTTGTGGCCGAACTGGAAACCAATGGATCGCGGTTGATCTATTCAACTTTCCTGGGCGGCGAGAGTTCCGACGCGGCTCTTGGAGTGGCAGTGGATTCGGCCGACAACACCTATATTACCGGTTATACTTACTCGACTAATTTTCCTGTCACTCCCGGTGCCCTGGTGCCACAGTTCGCGTCCGTGAACAATTTTTATCTGGGTTGCAACGCCTTCGTCACCGAAATTCCGGCCGGCGGAAAGACGTTGAATTATTCGTCGTACCTCGGAGGCACCAATGTTGACGTGGGCTACGCTATTGCCTTCAACAACGGTTATCTCGCCGTGGCCGGATCAACCTGTTCCAGTAACTTCCCTGTGCTTAACAGTATCCAGCAGTTTATTTCCACCAATTATTATAACGGCAGTCTCCTCAACGGCCTCACCAACGGCAATGTGAATAACAACCTGCAGATTGCCACTTTTATTGACGATGCGTTCGTCACCCTCTTCCAAACCAACGGGACGACTCTGTCGCCATTGTATTCCACGTTTTTGGGTGGCACAAATACCGACCTTGCATTCGGGGTGGCCGTTGATCCCTCGGGAGACGTCTATGTGGTCGGTGGAACCACTTCGACCAATTACCCGAACACAACCAATGGAGTCGTGCTGACCTCGTTCGTTCGCACGAATTCCACGGGCATCTTTATCACCAACGCCTTTCTGACTCAAATTGAATGGACTAACGGTCATCCGTACATCGGTTATTCCCAGAGTTTCGGGGGCTATGGGAATGATGTGGCCCAGGGGGTGGCTTTGGATGCGGCGGAGAATGTCTTCATCGGCGGATTTACCAGTTCATGGACCAATTATAATGCCACCACGCAGAATTTGATCGGTGCCCTCACCTTCACCAACGCTGGCATCGGAGCGGCCGATGTGTTTGTGACCGGGTTTAAGGCAGATTTTTCCGGCCTCCTATACTCGGCTGATTTTGGAAGTTTTACCTATGACTGGGGCTACGGCATCGCCGTCGATGCCGAGGACAGCGTCTATGTGGTGGGGCAGACTTTGTCGCCCTTCAACGAATACAACCAATTCCCGATATTCAACGCCTGGGAGTCTACTCTGACGGATAATAATAATGGTTTCTTGACCAAAATTTTGCTCGCGCCTCCGGCTTTGCCTGTGTTGACCACCACCAACACCGGCACGAACCTTCTGGTTTCCTGGTCCTCCGTGCCCACGGCTCAGATCAACACAAATTCTTTTAACCTGGTGACGGTCTCCAATCTGTTTTCAACTGTCATCACGACCAATTTGATCTCCACCAACGCACCCGCCACTTTTACGAACGAGGTGTTTTTGACCAATTCGGTGTTTTCAACAAACTGGACGATTGTGACGCAATTGCCCGTGACGACCACAAACGGCAGCAGTCAGGTTTATACCTATCAATTCAGCCCGACCAACCAGATGCAGTTCTTTCGCCTCCAAAGCTTTTTCTACTGACCGGATAAGTGGTTACAGTTTCTGCTGGTATTTTTGCAAAAATATGATTCCATCTTTGGCTATGAAAAATTTTCGTTTGCTGATCGTATTTGCGGTTTCCTTGCTGGCGACTTGCGCCATTTCCGCGCATGCCCAATCCAAAGTCGCCAGTGTGGACATGAAAAAATTGTTCGACAATTATTACAAAACCAAGCTGGCGGAGGACCTGCTCGACAAGGACAAGGCCGATGCCCGCAAAGATTTGAAAGATATGGCCGACGGCATTGACAAGGCACAGGCGGATTATAAACAACTCCTGGACCAGGAGGATGATCAGGCTATTTCCTCTGAAGCGCGAGACAAACTGAAACAGTCCGCCGCCGCCAAAGCCGATGAAATCAATAATTCCAAGGCCAGCTTCGAAAAATATCAGCGGCAGGTGGAGGCGACCTTGGCCGACAAAAGCCAGCGCATGAGTGCCAATCTGATTAGTGAAATCCAGAAGGCCGTCACCGAGAAGGCCAAGCTGGGCGGTTACACCCTCGTGGTGAATTCCGCTAATCCGGAGGCGGTCGTATATGTGAACTCGGATAACGACATCACCGACTCCGTCCTGGCACAGCTTAACGCCGGTGCGCCGATTGACGTTTCCGCGCCCCCCACCAGCAGCCTCCTGTCCAATCCCGGCACCAAGTCACCGTAAGCGACCGATTAAAATACTTGCAATCGTCGGCGCGACTACATATAGTACGCGCCCTTTTGCAACCGAATTAAATTTATGCGACGTCCCAAAGGCATCAAAACAAAAAAATCCGTGGCCAAGCGGTTCAAGATCACCGGTACTGGCAAAGTCCTGCGCTCGCGCGCCGGTCGCCGCCATCTGGCGCAAACCAAAAACGCCAAGCGCCTCCGCAGCCTCGGCAAGCGGACCTTGGTGGACCCAACGGATGTTTACCGTATCAAACAAAACCTGCCGTTCAGCCGCTGAACGGTTCAACCACCAAAATTTAACAATTTAACGAACCATGCGTGTCACAAATTCACCCGCTTCCCGCAAACGCCGTGGAAGAATGTTGTCTGCCGCCAAGGGCTTCCGCCTCAAGCGCTCCAAACTTTATCGCTACGCTTCCGATGCCGTTGACCACGGACGCCAATATGCTTACCGTGATCGCCGCGCCAAAAAACGCACCTTCCGTTACCTGTGGCAGATTCGCATCAACGCCGCCGCGCGTGAAGCCGGTTTGACCTATAGCCGCTTCATGGAGGGTCTGAAGGCTGCCAAAGTCGCGCTCGATCGCAAGGTGATCGCCGACCTCGCCGCCCAGGACACCGCCGCTTTCGGCGAACTGGTCACCATCGCCAGGAATGCCCTCAAGAACAAGCCCGCCGCCACTTTGGCCAAGGCCTGAGTTAAGCAGGTCGAAAATTTATGGGCGGCCGGCAACGGCCGCCCGTTTCATTTTTGTCCGGTCGGGCAGGGGATTCTTGTACTCCTTCTTCTTCGGCTTTTTCCTCGCAGGGACTAAGGCTCGGCTCGCCCTCAAAAAAACGAAACTGCATTTGGCTTTTTGAGCTTCGCAATCCATTCCGCCCGCACATGCGCACACATGATGAGCCAGAACCGGGCCGCCGGATTCGTAACTCACCGTAAAAAACTTATTGCCTCGGTCATTTTCTGGTGTATTTTCCACGCTCCATTTGTTCGCAACGATAATCGGTTTTTAATCGCTGGAACCGCTGGAATTGTCGAAAAGAGCCGTGGAAACGGCAAAAAACTGAATTTATGAGCACTGATCCCAAACCAGTCAATTCGCCCAACCGCGAATATACTCTCGAACGCACCCGCAACATCGGCATTGCCGCGCACATCGATGCCGGCAAAACGACCACCACCGAGCGTATTTTGTTTTATACCGGACTCATCCACAAGATCGGTGACGTGGATGACGGTAATACCGTGACCGACTGGATGGAACAGGAACGGGAGCGCGGCATCACCATCACCTCCGCCGCCGTGACCTGCTTCTGGACCCAAAAGGCGACCAAGCCTCGTGAGAACGAAATCTATAAGGCGTTTCGCGACGTGCCCATTCGCATCAACATCATCGACACCCCCGGTCACGTTGACTTCACCGCGGAAGTCGAACGCTCTATGCGCGTGCTCGACGGAGCCGTCGCCGTATTTTGTGGCGTGGCTGGCGTGCAACCCCAGTCGGAAACCGTCTGGCGCCAGGCCACCAAGTACCATGTCCCCCGCATCGCGTTCGTCAACAAAATGGACCGCATCGGAGCGAATTTCGAAAACGCCTTGAATGACATGCGCACAAAACTGCGCGCCTATGCCTTCCCGATTTTTCTGCCCATCGGCGCAGAGGATAATTTCGCCGGCCTCATTGACGTCGTGAACCAGAAATGCTTCTGGTTTGGCGAAGGTGATGTCACCAATGAAGGCTTGAACTATGAAGTTCGCGATATTCCCCCGGAACACAAAGCTCGTGCGGAAAAGGCCCTTGCCGAATTGATCGAAGCAGTCTCCAACAAGGACGACGCCATCGCCGAACTCGTTCTGGACGAGAAGCCCATTGACGCTCCCACGCTCAAGGCGGCCATCCGCCGTTTGACCTGCAAAATTGAATTCGTTCCCGTACTGTGCGGTTCCGCGTTCAAGAAAAAGGGCGTTCAGGTTTTGGTCGACGCGGTCGTTGATTATTTGCCCGGCCCGCTCGATGTTCCCGGCGCCGAAGGCCACGAAATCGGCACCGAAAACGTCGTCCACGTCGAGACCAGCGACAATAACAAGTTCTGCTCCCTGGCGTTCAAGTTGTGGACCGATCCCTACGCGGGTAAACTGGTGTTCTTTCGCGTATATTCAGGTCACCTAAAGAAGGGTGATAACATTTATAACCCGCGCACACGCAAGCGTGAACGCGTCAGCCGCCTCATGGTCATTCAGGGCAGCGAACGCAAGGACATCACCGAAGTCTATGCCGGCGACATCGCCGCGCTCGTTGGGTTGCGCAATATTACCACCGGCGACACCATTTGCGACGAGTCATACGACGTCACGCTGGAACCGCCAACGTTCCCGGAGCCGGTCATCAGCATGGCGGTTGAACCAAAAACTAAACAGGACCGCGACAAGATGTCCGAAGGCTTGCAACGCCTGGCGGAAGAGGATCCGACGTTTCGTTGCTTCACTAATGAAGAAACCAGCCAGTTGATTATTGCCGGCATGGGTGAATTGCACTTGGAAATCATCATTGATCGCTTGAAGCGCGAATTCAAAGTGGAAGCCAACACCGGCGCACCCCAGATCGCCTATCGCGAAACCATCACGAAGGAAGCGGAAGGCGAAGGCAAATTCATCCGTCAATCCGGTGGACGCGGCCAATACGGCCACGCGTGCATCAAGATCCAGCCGAATGAAAAAGGCAAAGGCATCGAGGTCACCAACGAAATCGTCGGCGGCACGATTCCCAAGGAATATATTCCGGCGGTCATCGATGGTATCGAGGAAGCCATCAAAGGCGGCGTATATGCTGGCTATCAAGTCATTGACTTGAAGGCTCAGGTTGTGGATGGCAGCTTCCATGAAGTTGATTCCAACGAGCTCGCCTTCAAGATGGCCGGCATTTTCGCATTGAAGGATGCATTCAAGAAGGCCGGGCCCATTTTGCTCGAGCCGATCATGAAAGTGGAATGCACCACGCCCGACGAATACCAGGGCGACCTCCTCGGCGATATCAACCGTCGTCGCGGCATCATCAACGGCATCGATGCCAAGAACGGCCAGACCATCCTTAACGCGCAAGTGCCGCTCGCGGAGATGTTCGGTTACGCCACGGCCATCCGTTCGCTCTCCAAAGGCCGCGCCAGCTATTCGATGGAACCATTGCACTTTGAACAAGTGCCCAATAGCGTGCTGACCACCATCCTCGATCAAGCTTCGAAGAAGCCCGCCGCGAGAACCTGAAATCTAAGTTAAAGTCAAAGGCCGGGATTGAAAAATCCCGGCCTTTTTTGATTGTGAGCCTGATTTGACGCTTTATGTTAGCTCGTCAGGATTCTCCTCTTCCTCTTTTTCGGCAACCCATAATCTCAGTCCATTCCGCAGATTCCGGTTGTCCGGTTGGTTGTCGGCTTCGTCCCCGGATTCGGCCTTCGTGGAACGTAACGTTTAAAAAATCTCCACCATTTTGAAACTTTGTCGTAAAATCGTGATATTCCTGCCCATTCCTGACCCTCTCCCGCCACGGCGCATTGTAAAAATTCCGAAAAATATTATTGCGCCAGGATCTACAACTGATATATTCCGCCTCCGCTTTCGTTGGATTGGAAGCGGTAATTGATTTAAACCATTAACAGACAATCGCTCTTTGTATGGCCCAACGTATTAGAATTCGCCTCAAGGCATATGACTTTCGAGTCATAGACCAGTCGGCTCGCGAAATCGCCGACACCGTCAAACGCACCGGCGCTCGCGTCGCCGGCCCCATCCCGCTGCCGACTCGCATCGAAAAATTCACCGTCCAGCGCTCCCCGCACTCGGACAAAAAGTCGCAGGAAACTTTCGAACAACGTACCCACAAGCGGCTGATCGATATTCTCGACCCGACCGCCAAAACCGTGGACGAATTGAAAAAACTCAATTTGCCTGCCGGTGTGGACATCACCATCAAAATTTGAGGACAACGCCATGCCACTCGGACTTTTAGGAAAAAAACTCGGTCACACACGCGTCTATGACGCCACCGGCTCGGCCATCCCCGTTACGGTCGTTCTCGCCGGACCCAACCGCGTCCTCCAGGTGAAAACCCAGGCCGGCAAGGACGGATATAATTCCGTTCAACTTGGTTTCGATGACCAGAAGGAACAGCGCCTCACAAAGGCTTTGCTCGGTCACATCAAAAAGCAAAACGGCGTCGCCGTGAAGCATATCAAGGAATTCCGCAACTTCTCCAAGGACGTTAAACCCGGTGATGTTGTCGGGCCGACCTTGTTCGCTCCCGGCGATTTCATCGACGCTATCGGCACGACCAAAGGTCGGGGCTTTGAAGGTGTCGTGAAACGCCATCGTTTTGCCGGCGGTGACTCAACCCACGGCGCCAAAGGCTGGCATCGCCGTTCCGGCGCCATTGGTCAGCGTTTGTTCCCCGGTACCGTCATGCGCGGCATGCGGATGCCCGGTCACATGGGACAAGTCACCCGCACCACCCAAAATCTCGAAGTCATCCAGGTTCGCGAAGCGGACAATCTGCTGTTGATCAAAGGTTCGATTCCCGGTGCGGAAGGCGATTACGTCGTCATCCGTGAATCCAAGAAACGTCCAAAAGGTTGGAAAGCGCCAGTCGCCACCGGCAGCAAGAAAAAAGCCGCCGCTGCTGACAAAAAACCTGCAGCTCCCGCTGCCAAGAAATAATTAGGCCATGAAAATCGCCATTAAAAATATCGAAGGAAAAAGCCAGGGTGAACTGGAAGTTAAGTTCGAGCTGATTGAAAACGGAAAGGGCACCCAGGCCGTCCATGACGCCGTGGTCGCCTATCGCGCTGCGCAGCGAAGCGGCACCGCCTCCACTAAGACTGTGGGTGACGTCGCCGGTTCCAACAAGAAACCGTGGAAACAAAAGGGTACTGGTCGTGCCCGCGCCGGCTCCGTCCGTTCCCCGTTGTGGGCGGGCGGTGGCGTGGTCTTCGGCCCCAAACCGCGTGATTTTAGCAAGCGAATCTCCCGGAAAACCCGCTCCCTCGCGTTGCGCAAAGCTCTGAGCGAACGGCTCAAGGCCGGCGACGTGGTTGTCGTTGATGACTTGAAATTGGAATCCGCCAGGACGAAACAGTTCGTCGGCTTGATTTCCACCTTGGAATTGACGGGCACCACACTCGTTGTCTCCACCGGCGTTGACAAGAACCTCACGCTCGCGTCTCGCAACATTCCGACCGTCTCGCTCGCCACGAGTGACTCGCTCAACACCTACGATGTGTTGCGCCCCGACAAGCTGCTCTTTACCAAGAGCGCGTTTGAAAAAGTTTCCGACCGTTTGACCCAGGAATAATCATGAACGCTTTTGACATCATCAAGACCGTCCGTTTGACGGAAAAAGGCACGCGCCAGAGCGAAAAGTATAATCAATATACTGTCGTGGCCGACCGGCTCGCCAACAAGACCCAGATCCGCAATGCGGTGCAGGAATTGTTCAAGGTCAAGGTCACCAAGGTCAATACCTTGAACGTGCGCGGCAAGGCCCGTCGCCTGCGCACCGCCCAGGCCGGCCGCGCCCCCAACTGGAAAAAGGCCATCGTTACGTTGAAAGACGGCGACAAGATCGTTTTGACCTAGTCAAAGTTTAATCCACCAGCGCGAAGTTCTCCCACTTCGCGCTTTTTCATTTTAAAAATCTCCTCTACCTGCCATTGCTTCAGCGATGGCGGGCTCGCCCTCAACTCGCGCCTGCAGCAGCGGTCTTCGACCGTGGAGCGTCCAAGCCCTTAACGCTCGAGAATCATTGAAATGTAATAACGACTCCGCCGCCCCCACCGCCTCCGTCCCCGCCTCCATTGCCCCCGCCTCCACTGGGTGCCGGGCCGCTGTAATACCCGAGCGAGCCACCGCCATAATACTTGGGGCCAACATAAATTCCGTCGGCACTATTAAGCCAGTTGTTTTGCCTATCGTAAAACTTCGAGCCATATAGTCCGAGACTCTGCAGTATTTGCGACATGAGCCCCGGTGGATCGTCTTGTCGCTGCCGATCACGCAAGGTTTTGTTGCCCCCAAAATAATAGCGCAACCCGATCAACCATTGGTTGTAGTCAGGGTGGCCGATGTCGCCTTCGCCAGTGATCGCGATGCCGTTGATTGGTGTTTGATATTCGATTTCCAGGCTCGCCATATAATCATGATACGAGGTGGTGACCGATGCCCCGACCCTCAGATTCTCGAGCGGATAATAGTCAACAGAAACCCGCCCGACAAACCGGGTCAAATCGGTGGGGATAAACGGTGCTGAGATTCTGTAATCGATCGAGCCGATGCCCGCGAAAAATCCGAAGGTGAATTGTTTGTAATAATATTGGCCCTCGGCACCCGCTTGATAAGTATTTACGGAATCATCGCCATCACGTGCCAGATAGCCGCCCGTTAGCCCGAGCAGGCCCAGATCAGGATCGCGCCAGAAAAAGTGTGCCGCACCGCCATAAAAGTCTTCCTGTGCAATCTTGCTGTAAAGCCCATCCACCTGAAACCCCAAACTGTGCGTGACCGGCAGCGAAATGCTGCCCCCGAAATTGTTAAGCACACTGGAGTTTTGGTCCTTCGGGAAATTGACCATGCCTCCATGCGAATAAATTGCGTTGCCTCCGGAGTAATCCACTTTGCCGTTAATATCCGAAACCGCCGCCTTACGCAGCGACACGGCGGTTATCATGTCGTTGGTAGGGGCATTGGCTGAAGTTAAGGCGTTGTTTGTTTGTGCAAAAACTGTCCATGGTGGAAGAAGAAATGTAAAAGCTCCTAATGTGCTAAGCAGCAATTGGTTTCCAGTCATCCGAAAAGCTTGCTTAAAGCGCTCTTGAACGTCAAGCCGATTGGCCAGCATCGATTTTGATTTGAACCAAGCGCATGTGCTGAGCCGGAATTGAATTTTATTTTCTGGAAAACCGTGCTTTCTTGAGGCAACTTGTCGGTTCAAATTTTATGGATTTAAAACTTCCTAAGCTGGGTGAGGGCGCGGATTCCGGCGTCGTGGTCAATATTCTGGTGAAGGAGGGCGATACCATCGCCAAAGACCAGACCGTGCTGGAACTGGAGAATGAGAAGGCTGTCGCTTCCATTCCCGCCACTGCCGCCGGTGTCGTCACGAAAATCTATATCAAATCCGGTGACCGGATTACTGTCGGCCAGCGTATTTTGTCCTTGGATGGCGCCGGTGCGCCCGCCGCCACCCCCGCTCCCGCTGCGGCGCCAAAGACTGCTGCCAAAAAGCCCGTGGCGAAGGCTGAACCAGAACCCGGGCCAGAAGAGGCCGTTGAGGAACCGGCCGAAGAGGAATTTACCAACGAACATATCGCCGCCTCCCCGTCCCTCCGCAAGTTGGCGCGCGAACTTGGCATTAACCTTGGCAGGATCCGCGGCAGTGAATTGGGTGGACGCATCGTCCTCGGCGATGTGCGCGCTTATATCCAGCGCCTGATCAAGGCGGCGGCCAAGCCCGCAATTCCGCCGGCTGCCGGCGCTGTTCCCGCAAAGCCGGTCGCCGCACAGATTGACTTCTCGCAGTGGGGTCCGGTCGTCAAAAAACCGGTCACACCATTGCGCAATGTGATTGCCCGCCGCATGGCGGAGAGCTGGAGTACGGTCGCGCGTGTCACCCAGTTTGACGATATTGATTTCACCCGGGTTGGCGACCTGCGCAAACAGTTTGCGCCCGAATATGAGAAGAAGGGCGTCAAACTGACGCTCACGCCGTTCATCTTGAAAGCCGTTGCCGATACCTTGAAAAAGCACCCGATCTTCAATTCCAGCCTCGATGAAGTGGCCAACGAGGTTGTCTTCAAGGAATATATCCACCTCGGCATCGCGGTGGACACCGAGCAGGGACTGATGGTTCCGGTCATCCGCGACGTGGACAAGAAATCTCTGTTCGATCTGGCGAAAGAACTGGAAGCGCTCGCCGCGAAGGCGCGCGACCGGAAAATCTCCGTCGACGAAATGAAGGGCGGTACGTTCACCATCTCCAATCAAGGAGCGATTGGCGGCGCCCATTTCACGCCCATCATCAATTTGCCTGAAGTGGCCATCCTCGGTCTCGGCCGCGGTGCCTTGAAACCCGTTGTGCGGGACGGAAAAATTGAAGCCCGTTTGCTTACGCCTGTCGCTCTGAGTTACGACCACCGGGTCGTTGATGGCGGCAGCGCCGCCCGATTCGCCGTTGATTTGGTGAAGGCTTTTGAGAATTTCAGCGAAGAAGTGGTGAAGATTTAATTTATGGATCCAATCAAAACAGAGTTGGTGGTTGTTGGTGCCGGTCCCGGCGGTTACGCCGCGGCATTCTACGCGGCGGATTTGGGCAAACGCGTCATCCTCATCGAAAAGGAAAAACGGCTCGGCGGCGTGTGCTTGAACCGCGGTTGCATCCCCTCCAAGGCACTCCTTTACGCAACCCATCAGATCGTCGGTGCCCGTGAATCAGCCCATCGCGGCATTACCTTCACTGAGCCAAAAATCGAATTGGAGAAATTGCGCGCCTGGAAAGAATCCGTGCTCGCCAAATTGAGCGGTGGCGTCGCCTCGCTCGCGAAAATGCGCGGTGTCCAGGTGATCGCCGGACGAGGCTACTTTGAGGGCTCAAATAAACTGCGGGTTGAAACCGAGCAGGGGCAGCAATTCATCGAATACGATCAGGCGATTCTCGCAGTGGGTTCTTTGCCGGCGATGCCAAAGGCGTTCGACCTCGGCAATCCACGGGTGATGACTTCCACCGAAGCCCTCGAAGTCGAGGATATTCCCGAGAACCTGCTCGTCGTTGGTGGCGGCTATATCGGCATGGAAATGGGCACCGTTTACGCCGCGCTCGGCAGCAAGATCACCCTGGTCGAGGCCCTCGATTCCATTCTCGCCGGTGCGGACGCCGATCTCGCGCGTCCCGTGGTGACCAATGCCAAAAAGTTGTTCAAAGAGGTTCGACTTAAGTCCAAGGTGTCCAAAATGTCCACCGTGGGTAAGCAAATCAAAGTTGAATCCGAATATAATGGCGAAAAATTGTCGGAAATCTACGACCGTGTCCTGGTATCCGTCGGGCGCGTGGCCAATAGCAAGGATCTGGGCCTCGAAAACACCAAGGTGGAACTGGACGAACGCGGGTTC
>JBEKMT010000319.1:0-3530 GCA_050008355.1 Verrucomicrobiota bacterium | reverse complement strand
GCCTGAAATCGAAACCACCAGCGAGCTGACACAGCCCGGAAAGCAATCCGGCGATGCGCCAGCATCGCCATTGCAGCCCGGCACGGCGGCCAGAGTGCCTACAAAGCAGGCCAGCGACGTTCACCAGCCACACGGTAGCCACAAAGGTTCGGACGCCGCCCCGACAAGCCAGTAACGCCACCATAGAAGTAAGTCTTTTTCGGTTGGCAGCACGGTTAGCAGCATGGTAAGCACCGGGTTCGCAACAAGGTGGTAATGATGCGAGGCAACATCCGTAGCAACAAAGTTCGCAACGCGGTTAGCAACACGGTGAAACAACAGGGTTGCAACTGACGCAACAATGCGGTTAGCACAAGCGAAGCATTTCGCAAGATGTCTTGCCGGACGCTGCATGTTCATCGCATGACCGTCTCGCGGGATTCCGCGCAACCATCGGCGAGATTTTGGCGAGCCGCAAAAACCTTATTAAAATAAGGGGTAACGCGTGCCCCGTGTGAAACGCCTTCGTCTGAAGGCGGCAATTGGCGGCAAATTACAACAAATTCATTGCCGCCTTAGTTCAACAATCGCCCCATCAACTGCTTGGTTTAGGCACTTTTGTTCAAGCATGGCTTTAACAATGCGCCATAAACTAAACAAAAGTTTGGGAGCCCTTTGGCAAATCATTACATGGGATTATGGCAATTGATCTCAGCGCTCGCGACCAACGCCCGTTGCGCTGCGCTTAACCGGCGCTCGTCGCGGCACAAAATGAAAAACGCAGTCGCGTTCGGCTTCCGTCAACGGCACGGCGGCGGCCGTTGCGTTCCAACTCCGTTCCAGCCGTCTCTCCGTCTGCACTTCACTTTTCCGCTCGCCGAACCGCTGACCGAAGCGTGCGGATGGCATCGCAGTTTTTTGACATTGTTATGGATGAAACGAGTTTTATTTTTGTCAGAAATACTGCATACTTTTTGTGACAACAGTTGAATGGGAAAACACGCACAATCTATTGACAGTCAAATCCTTCAGCGGGTGAAAACTCGTGGGAGGGGTTGGGTGTTCACGGCCAGTAATTTCGTGGACCTCGGCAGCCGCGATGCCGTGGACAAAACCCTGTCCCGGCAATCACAAGCCGGTATCATCCGAAAATTGGCTCGTGGAATCTATGATTACCCGGGTAAAGACCCGCAACTCGGACTGCTTTCGCCCTCGATAGATGCCATTGCCAAAGCCTTGCGGGGGCGCGATGCCATCCGCCTGCAACCCGCCGGTGGTTATGCCGCCAATCTTCTCGGTCTTTCCGATCAAGTGCCGGCGAAAATTGTTTTTCTAACCGATGGCACTCCTCGTTGGATTCAAATTGGCAAACTCCAGATCATTCTCAAACGCACCACGCCGCGTAACATGATGACCGCCGGAAAAGTCAGCGGATTGGTAATTCAGGCATTGCGCCACTTGGGTCAACGCCATGTGGAAGACCGCGTGTTAAAAATCCTTTGCCGCCGGTTAAGCGATGCCGATAAACGGCAAATTCTCAAAGACGTTCGTTACGCCTCGGCATGGATTGCCAGGTTCATGCGGCAGATCGCTGATACGGAGCTTGGATGCACATTGTGAAACTCGGTTGTGATGGCAAGAACTCCAATTCTCCCACGGCCTGTTCGAGAATTGGCTGGTTCAAATCTGCCACAACCTGTGGCAGAAGGATTTTACGGCAGCCTGATCTTTCTACCGACTCAGGCCTCTTTCCGTTTTCTGCTTTTCGTTTTCAGCCTTTGCCTTACGATTCTCGCCAATCTGCATGACTCCCGAACAACAAGCCCGCCAGCAAATCGACGCACAGCTTGTCGCGGCGGGTTGGGTCGTTCAGGATTACAGGGCTTTCAACCCTTCCGCCGGGCGGGGTATCGCGTTGCGTGAAGTCCCTCTCAAATCCGGGCGCTGTGACTATTTGTTGCTGGTGGATCGCAACGCTCTCGGTGTGGTCGAGGCAAAAAAAGAGGGCACAACGCTTTCCATGGTTGCCGAGCAGTCCGGTCATTACGGCGCGAGCCTCCCGGACTTCATTCAGGCCATTGTCCCCGGCTCGTTGCCCTTTTTTTACGAATCCACCGGCGTCGAAACTTTCTTTCGAGACGAACGCGATCCCGACCCGCGTTCGCGGTCAGTGTTCAATTTTCATCGTCCCGAAACGCTCGCCGAATGGCTGACTCAACCCGACACGCTTCGCGCCCGTCTTCAGCATCTGCCACCTTTACCGACGCATGGAATGCGTGACTGCCAGGTTGAAGGCATCACCGACCTCGAAAAATCGTTTGCTGAAAATCAGCCTCGTGCGCTGATTCAAATGGCCACCGGCGCAGGTAAAACTTTCACCGCCTGCGCGTTCACCTATCGCCTGATCAAATACGCCGGGGCACGTCGTGTGCTTTTTCTCGTGGATCGCTCGAATCTTGGACGGCAGGCTACCTCCGAGTTTCAGCAATTCGTCACGCCCGACACCGGACGCAAGTTCACCGAGCTTTACAACGTCCAGCACCTCACCTCAAACGCGCTCGATCCCGTCTGCCGCGTCACCATCTGCACCATCCAGCGCCTTTACTCGATGTTGCGCGGCGAGGAATTGCCCGAAGACGCCGACGAAATATCCACCTACGAAATCGGCGCGGCGGATGGCCGGCCCAAGGAAGTTGCCTACAATCCCGCCATTCCCATTGAGATGTTTGATTTCGTTGTCACCGATGAATGTCACCGTTCCATTTACAATCTCTGGCGGCAGGTGCTCGAATACTTCGACGCTTTCCTCATCGGCCTCACCGCGACGCCGTCCAAACAGACTATCGGCTTTTTCAACCAAAACCTCGTCACCGAATACAACCACGAGCGCGCTGTCGCTGATGGGGTGAATGTCGGCTACGAAGTTTATCGCATCAAAACACAAGTCACCGAGCAGGGCGGCAAGGTTGAAAAAGGTTTTTATGTGGACAAGCGCAACAAGCTCGACCGTTCCAAGCGCTGGGAACAATTGGACGAAGACCTCACCTATTCCGCGCCGGAACTGGATCGCTCCGTCGTTGTCCCGTCGCAAATCCGCACCGTGCTTCAGGCGTTCAAGGACGCGCTTTTCACTGAATTATTTCCCGGTCGCACGCTCGTGCCCAAAACACTCATTTTCGCCAAGGACGATTCCCACGCCGAAGACATAGTTCACATCTGCCGTGAAGTGTTTGGCAAAGGCAACGACTTCGCCAAGAAAATCACCTACAAAACCTACAATCCTGAAACAAAGCGTTACGAAAAATCCGAAACACTCATTCAGGAATTCCGCACATCACCTCAACTTCGCATCGCCGTGACCGTGGACATGATCGCTACCGGCACGGACATCAAGCCGCTCGAATGTCTTCTTTTTCTACGCGACGTTCGTAGCCGCGTTTATTTCGAGCAGATGAAAGGTCGCGGCACACGCGTCCTCACGCCGACCGATTTGCAAGCCGTGAGCGGCGCGGATGCGCGGGCCAAAACGCACTTCGTCATCGTGGACGCCG
>JBEKMT010000318.1:0-3536 GCA_050008355.1 Verrucomicrobiota bacterium | reverse complement strand
CCCTCAACGGATTGGGCCATGGCCTCCTCGATGTGTTCGGACATCTTCCATTGTTGCTGGAGGCGTTTGAAGTTCGTGGGTTCCATCTTCTCGACCCGGCTATCCACGCTCAAGGCGATTTCGCCAGCCTCGGCCTTTTGCAAGCGGCGGGTGCGCCAGAAGGTGGTGACGAGTTGATCGACGAGCATTTCTTCGGCGGCGCCGACGGGGTTGTAGGCGTCGCGCAGGCTTTGGTGCAACTGGGCGAATTCTTCGGGGTTTTCCTGGAAGTAGCGGCCGCGGACGAGGATTTCGGAGGAGAAGATGCCGTGTTTGAGGGCGTTCATCCTGGAGGGCTTTGTGGGAGGATTCAACGAGCCCTTTGTAAGGGCTTTCTGAAACGGAGCAGCAGACGATCATTCCTGACATATTTTTAGGGGGGTTAGTTTGGCTGCGCAAAGGGGCTGACCGCCCTCACCCTGGCCCTCTCACCAGGCGAGGGGAGGCGATGCGGCGCTTGTGGGTTTGCGGGGCGTTTAGGGTTGTTGCAGCTTTTTGGTTCATGGCTGATTTTCTAGTTTGGGCGGAGGCCGATGCATAACCAGCGACCTTAGCAGAGCCGGGGAGGAAGAAAACGGGACGGTCACGTTTTAGGAGATTTTTTTGAACTTTTTTGAAACTATGAACCGGCTGAGCTAAGCTCCCAATGCCCGGGACTACCAGCCGGGTGGGACCAAGCCTCTCCTCACCGATCCCTAATTCAGCGAAAGACCTTGGATGCAGTCCAGCAGAGAGCTGAGACCAGGAACGCCACAAAACTGATCCACAGCAGCACCAGGAAAAGCAAACAGACGACAAATTCTGATTGCGCTACTTCGTGTCGCATCAAGCCCGATGCGCAAAGACCTCCAAACGCCAGGAGCATGAGAACCGCGCTGCCCGCAACCCACCGAACTAGACGATGTTGTTTCATGGTAAAGTGTTTGTCTGGAGTTGAAACAACTCCCCATCTGGGATGATCGGCCAAATGGCACCACGCTGCACCGCTTCTTTTGTCCAGAGCTCTTCATTTTTTGCGGTCCCCGTTGGCTATCCTGTTGCGAAGCGGGAACAAAAAAGAAGTGGTATCCGGCAATCGAAGGTTAGCCCGAGCATGGTCCCGGGGACTATGGTGGAGTGGTAGAAATAGAGTGCAGAGGCTTGGACATTCAACCGGCAGAGAATGTCCAGTAAGGCGTTATGATTACTACTTTGAAACTGGTTGAGAGGCAGATCGCGATGGCGGAAATCAGGCACCGTTGCGAAGCGATCTCGGCCCAGCCGGGCCGGTATGTAACAGAAGACGGCATCGGCTTCGGTCCTTATCTGTTGGTTTCACGCGAATGCGGTGCTGGCGGAAGTCTCCTCGCCCAAATGGCCGGTGACCGGCTGGGATGGAACGTGTTCGATTCAAAAATCGTCAATGAAATCGCGCAGGCTGCCCATGTTCACAACCGGCTCGTTCAATCCGTGGACGAACATATTCACTCCATTTGGGAACAGACCTGGCGCGAGTTTTTGCTCGAAGAACTTCCGGATAAACGTTATCTGCGCCATTTGCGGCAGGTGGTGCTGACCTTGGGACATCTAGGCGACGTGGTACTGGTCGGGCGCGGTGCCCAATATTTTCTCCCGGCACCGGGAGGCTTGCGGGTGCGACTGGTGGGCCCGCTCGAGGCCCGCATACAAAGGGTGGCTCACTTGGACAATATCTCGATCGATCTGGCTCGGGCAAAGGTCAAAGAAGTCGATGCCGAGCGCGCCGCCTTTATTTGGAAGGTTTTCAAAAAAGATGTCAGTTCCCCTTTGAACCACGACATCGTCATCAACACCGGCGAAATCAATTTTGAGATCGCCACGCAGATTGTGCTCGACTTGCTCCAAAAGAAACTGGGAGTGAAGCTTCCTCAAAAGCCCGGCCCGGTACGGCAATTGCACGAAATAAACGTGCCTTAAAGAATTGTGGGAAGTGATTCGTGAGGATTGACCGGTGACGAGTGATGCGTCCGGGATGCGGTCAGAACATGCCCCACCGACAGGAGGACGATTTAATTTTTCCGCGCAGCCGCCAACGAACTCATCAGATATCACTCATCACTCATTACCAACCCCAAGGCCCGGATGACTCCTGCCGGCGGAACGTGGCAATTGATGTTGAGGGTTGGCCAATAGGCGTGAAGCCGGAAATTGCCGTTCGTTGTAAAAAGAAGCCAGCAAAATGATTGATCGTGACGGAGTCGTTTTATGAACGATGGCATGGCAAACAATGGTCTGCGGGAAGAAAGCCTGAAGCATCTCGGATTAAATAATCTTGGACCGGTTCATTGGGACTGGTCCACGCCAGCCCTTTATGAAGAAGTAATCCGCCGCCATGAAGGTACCCTGAGCCATCTGGGTCCATTGGTTTTGCGGACCGGGCAATACACCGGTCGTCTACCCAAAGACAAATTCATCGTTTGTGATCCTGTGAGCGAGGGCAAAATCTGGTGGGGTAAAATCAACCAGCCCATGGCTCCCGAGAAATTTGAAGCGCTCCAGCACCGGCTTTGCGCCTATCTCCAGGGGAAGGATCTTTTCATAGAAAACTGTTACGCGGGAGCCGACGAAAATCATCGCCTGGCCATTCGCATCATCAGCGAACGCGCCTCGGCTGCCTTGTTTGCCAGGACGATGTTCATCCACGAATCAAATTTGGAAAAACTGGAGCAGCACGTTCCGGACTTTACGGTGATTCATGCCCCCAATTTCCACGCCAACCCGGAAATTGATGGCACGTGTTCCGAAGCGTTCGTGCTGCTCCATTTTCAAAAAAAGCTGATTCTCATCGGCGGCACGTCTTATGCCGGTGAAATCAAAAAATCCATCTTCACGGTGATGAACTATTTGCTCCCCCGGCAGGGAGTGCTGCCCATGCATTGTTCGGCCAATTACGGCGAAAACGATCAGGATGTGGCCATCTTCTTTGGCTTGTCCGGCACGGGCAAGACCACCCTGTCTGCCGACACCGAACGCACGCTGATCGGCGATGACGAACATGGTTGGAGTGATGACGGCGTTTTCAATTTTGAAGGCGGTTGTTATGCGAAGGTCATCAAGCTTTCAAGCGAGAATGAGCCGGAGATTTACGAAGCCGCCCGGCGTTTCGGCACGATTCTGGAAAACGTAGTGATGGACATGGACACCCGGCACGTTGACCTCAATGACGCCTCGCTTACGGAGAATACGCGTGCCGCTTATCCCGTTACGCACATTCCCAACATGACTCGCATGGGCCGCGGCGGGCACCCCAAGCACATCATCATGCTCACCTGCGACGCTTTTGGCGTCCTGCCGCCGGTGTCGCGCTTGACCCGTGAGCAGGCCATTTACCATTTTCTCGCCGGTTATACCGCCAAAGTCGCGGGCACGGAAACGGGAGTGAGTGAACCGCAGGCAACCTTCAGTCCATGTTTTGGCGCACCTTTCCTGCCGTTGTCACCGGCCATTTATGCCGGGCTGTTCGCTGATCGCATTGCCAG
>JBEKMT010000317.1:0-3542 GCA_050008355.1 Verrucomicrobiota bacterium | reverse complement strand
TTTGGTTTACCATGAGCCAACCGTCATTTCCGAGGCCGACGCTGACTCAAAACCCGGCTCTTGGTCATTCAATGCGACGGTGCGCGAACCGACTGCCTTGTTCGTTCATTACTCAAAGTCCGCTCGCTTGAGTTTTATGAGGCTGACCCGATTGACACCAACCCGGCTTGACCTCTCCAAAACTTCCACCTGGCCACACACTTTTGGTGATTCAGTTTTCAACGTCGTGCCCCATCAGTTGGCCGTGAAGGACATGCTGATGTCATTCGGCGTTAAAGGTGGTTGGGTTGAGCACCAAATTCTCAACACAAATTATTGTGTCAAAAGTTCGACGCCCATAGTCGATACCGGCGTGGGTGCGATGAAAGAACAGTTCCGCTGCTTGAAGCTGAGCATCGCGAATGCCTCCAGCAATGAAGTCTATGACCTTGAGCGATCAACCAAATGGAGCGTTTCCGCTCTGCATGTTGACAATGATTGGAAATTGATTTCGGAAATACGTTTGGAATTGAAAGATTGACCGGGCACCGGGCCGAGGAATGGTGATCCTTCAAAAGCGTGTCGTCCCAAGCTTCCAACCCGCCATGGTCACCGGCGGTTTGTGCTCGCTCCTTCAGTTGCTCCGGCTGGAACAAGAATGGTGGATTGACCGTTCTCCATCGTGACTTAAAATCGCTATACGGAGATAAACATGCAAACCGGGGGAGTCAGCAATCGGGCCGGTTTGACCGCCACCGTGTCGATGATGACCGGGTATTCATCTTCCACGAGGCCATGATTCCCCGCCACGTAACCTGAATGATGCAAGCCGCGCGATTCAATTCCATCGACAGCGCCGGAGAAATTGGCTGGGGAATGCTGTTTTTCTGTTGTGGCTTGTCGGGCTGCCTCTGTCTTTTTCTACCTGGAGATCCACTGGTGAAACTGGCCGTCAGTTGGCTGCTCATTCTCTGCGGGATTTTTTGCCTGTCGCTTGTCCCGCTGACGCTCCGGAAATATATTGCCCGGACACATTCCGGCGCTGGCGTCTGCCGCCAGGCTACAAGAGGCGCGCGGTTGTGGATTCTGATCAGCCTGGCGCTGGTGGTCGGCGGCAGCATCCGGCTGTTCTTTCTGATGCTGCCCGAAATGACAGAGTTGAAACACTACCAGGCGCTCCACCCTGGCGCGATTAACCACATTGCGGACAGGTTTCTATTGTTGATGTTTGTGGTGCCGGGCGCGACGTTGTACGTAAAGGCCTGTTCGCTCCGACAACATCGTTGGAAATGGTTTCTGCTGCCGCTCATCGTGCTCGTGCCGATCGGGCTGGACTTAAGTTTCCCCGGCAATTTCAGCCTGATCATGCTTATCCTGGGGCTGGTGTGGCTCGTGTCCGGCGGCGCCACACTTTATTCAGACCTGCAGCCCAACGCGTCGACACCGGCACCGGAAACAACCTAAAGATCGAGCGGGAAAAAGCTGAGTACGCCAGGCACCGCCCGCGCAGGCACATGGAATCTCCCACCTCTTTGACCGTCTTCACGTTTCATGTGGCAAGAATTTCGTGTGATTCTTCACCCAAGGGGTCTACGAACAGACGGTTTGGGTGCACTAGTGTGGCAATGCGCAGCGGTCGGGCAGCGGTCGCAAATATGGCATGAACCTCAGAAAAATAAGGCTGGATTTAACGTCTCCAAAGACTGTGTCAGCCTCGGAATGGCTAAGCTCCCATGTTCGATTCCGACCCTCCGGTGAAACCCCTTTATTTATAGAGCTTTTCTTCGGGTTTGGGCTCGGAGTTTCACCAAAATCCTCACCGAATTGGCTTCCCTTCCAGAAACCTGTTACTGCCCGGCCAAAGCCCGTCCACAGCTCGTTTACGCGACGGACGCCGATCCTGACACACTCACATAACATTGAGCGGATCAATGAAACTAGCATTCGTTCTCGTCCGCCGTCCCTGGGGCGCGCCAAATGCACCAAAATGACTCGCTGCCGTCGAGATAATCCGGTTCGCAAGAGACCGGGATTGGCTCAACAAGGCCACCAAGGAAATTGCAAATTACTGGCGACTAAATCGTGAGCGCTACTCAAACCAGCAACTTAATTTTACTTTCTTGCCGTCGGTCCTGTTCTCTGTCCAAATTCAGGTTAAAAATACGATTCTCAAGCTTAAACAGAATGCCTCCATACATAAGAGGTTTCCTATGGAGGTGTCTGCTCCAGGCGGCCCTACTGGACATTGAGGACGACTGAAAAAATTAGTTGCAAATCTGTGAAGCATGAAGCATATCACCAAAAAGGACCACATGCATTATCGGTTAGAAACCAAATGGGAGATTTCGAATGAAACCTCGCTATCTCGTGTGCAAAGATTTTAATTGAGACGTCTGGCAACGCCCCTTTACCTGAACTTGAAGCGCAACCAAGCCATATTGCAACAGTCGCTTAAGCGGATGCTCAACGGCGCTGAAGAAGCCTGGGCTCGACATGATTTTCAGCAGAGCATCGAATTATTGCGGCGCGCCAGTCGGCTTGATCCCTCCGACCTCAAAATTCTGCTGAAACTTGGCCAGCGTTATGGTTTGCGCTATCAACCGGCGGAGGCTGAACGGTATTTTGAACAGGCGGTTCGGATCGCTCCCAACAAGGCGGAAATGATGGCGATAGCCGGCCGCTTGTCTGCTCAGTTAAGCTACCCTCAGATAGCCGAACGCTTTTTCCGCCAGGCCTTGATGCAAAAGGACGTCACCGCAGACACCATCGCCCGGCTGGCGGAACTTTACGAACGGCTGCACCGAGCGGAGGCCGCGAGCGACATGGTCGAACGGGCTCTGCTGATGGATAACGCTTGTCCATTGGCCCGTCTTATCCAAGCCAAGCTGCACCGGCAAGCGGGAAGATTGGCCGCAGCAGAGCAGGTGCTTCGGCCGATTCTGACGGCAGGCGACCGTGAAATGCGAGTCCGGGGCTGGTATGAATTGGGGGCCTTGTTTGACCTGCAGGGCCGTTACGGCGAAGCCATGACCGCTTTCATGGAAGCCAAGGCTTTGTTGCAGCGGGACGCTCCCCCACTGCTTGCCAACCTGCAATTGGTAATCCAACGTTTGAAGGATGTCCAAAATAATGTCTCGGCGGAAATGCTGGCGCGCTGGTCCGATACCGGTCGGGAGAAACTTCAACCTGCTCATCGCCTTGCTTATCTGGGCGGCCATCCCCGCTCCGGCACCACCCTGCTTGAGCAGGTGCTGGATTCACACTCGGACATCATCTCGGCGGAAGAAACTACCATTTTTCACAGCGACGCTTATGCTCCGCTTCGATACGCCATGCCACACGGTATCTCTAGGCTGGAGGGACTCGATACCGCATCCGTACAGACTCTGCGCGTCGCCCGGGAGCGCTATTTTAATGCCATGTCGCTATGGTTGGGCCAGTCGCCGGGGCAGCGTCTGCTCGTGGATAAAAATCCTAACCTGCAGCCTTGGATCATTGCTTTTATCCGCGTTTTCCCTGAAGCCAGACTGATTGTGGCATTACGCGATCCACGCGACGTCGTC
>JBEKMT010000316.1:0-3548 GCA_050008355.1 Verrucomicrobiota bacterium | reverse complement strand
GCAACGGCTGGTCCAACCGGCGGATTGCGCGTGAACTGGACATTAACCGGGAGACCGTCGGCAAGTATCTGCTGCTGGCACGGCCAAAACCGGCCATTTCGACCCCCGGCTCTGAGTCTGATCCAAATTCAAATCCAGCCATTCCGACCTCCGGCTCTGGGCCTCCCCCAGATTCAAAACGAATTAAGACTTTTTGCGGCACTGGGGTCAAGGGTGTGACGCAAAAAGTCGGGTTGAACTAAATCCGGCGGTCGGACGGCAATCATTATTTGGAGATCGGTAATTAGTCAGGGGCGAACGGACCAACGTCGCCAAGGTGCTGTGACACCCAAGGCAACTGTTTTTTTGGAATGCGGCCGGGGAAAATTTGCCACCGAAGTGGATTCAGGCGTGAGTTTCTTGGACGCGGAGTAGTAGGCCGTGTTCCCGTTTGGTTTGGTTCCAACGGGTCGTGTAAAAAGCAAAGCTGAGGCGGTAAGAGCGGCATTATGGTGGAAATTTTCTTCGCGGGCGGAGTGTTTGCACGACGATCAGATGTCCAATCCGGCAATGCGGACAGAGCGGCGGCGCTGGTGCGACTTTGGCGGCAGACGATGGGAGGTCGGTGGCCGCGTCCTTGGTGTTGGTGCTGGCCGCCATATTGGGTTTGATCAAGGCTCGTGCTTGCTCACGAGGCACCTGTCGGCGGGAACTGGCCAGTCCGTAATAGCGCACTTTGGGAAAACCCGGCGGGAGGATGTGGTGCATAAAACGGCCGATAAATTCCTCGGCGCAGAGAGTCACGCGTTGAAGTTGTTGGGTCCGGTTGTCTCGATAGCGAAAGGTGACCTGGCCGTCCGCAAAGGATTCCAACCGGCTGTTGGTGATGGCAACGCGAAAGGCATAACGGGCCAAATACCCGAGAACCTTTTCGCCCGCTCCGGCATGTTGGCAGTGGACGACCCAGGGTTGCGACCAAGTTTTCGCAGGCGTTTGTTCTAACAAGCGGGCCTTGCCCAAGGCCTGCCGCATTTTGGCGCGAAAGATGACCGACAGGGCGCGAACGGGAACAAAAAAGCCTGGATGTCGTGGAGGCACCCATGGTTGATCAGCGGTCCATCCGCCAGCGCTGACCAGGAGATGGACGTGAGGATGATAAAGCAAGGCGCGAGTCCAGGTGTGCAGCACGGCGAGGATGGCGGGCATGGCTCCCATAAAACGTGCATCGGCTGCCAGTTTCTGGGTGGCAGCGGCGGCACAGCGGAGCAGGAGGCTATAAACGATCTTGGGATGCTGACGGGCCAGAGGCCGCAGGGTGGCTGGCAAAGTAAAGGTCAGCAGATAATGCGGACAAGGTAGCAGGCGGGTTTGCTGTTGTTCCAACCACGCGGCGGATTGCTCGCCGTGACACTTGGGACAATGCCGATTGCGGCAGGAATGATAGACATAACGGAGCTCTGCGCAGTGGTCGCACTGGGCCACATGGCCGCCGAAAAACGCGGTGCGACAAAGTTCGATGTCGCGCATCACCCTGCGTTCATGAGTGAGCAACGAGTGATGGGCGCGATAAGCCGCAGCGTGTTGGCGGAAAATGTCCGCCACTTCAATCACGGACAGAGGTCCTGGACTAATTGCTGGATAGGTTTGTCGAGCAGCGCGCAAGCAGGCGCCGTCAAATGAGTGTAGAGGGCAGTGGTTTTGGGGGAGTTGTGGCCTAGAATGGCCTGGATCAGCCGAAGATTGACACCCGCTTCCAGCAGGTGGGTGGCATAGGAATGGCGCAGCGTGTGAACAGTGACGTGTTTGTTCAGTCCACAACGTTGCCGTGCTTCTTCAAAGACTCCCTGAACGCGTTCCCGGCTAATATGGCGAATTTTGGATTTGGCACAGGGCGACGGAAACAACCAAGGAACAGAGCGATGAGTTTTCCAAAAACGCCGTAGCATTTGGAGGATGGGCGCAGGCAACGGCACGTAACGCTCCCTGCTGCCCTTGCCACGAACGTGGAGTAACAAACGCTGGCCATCGACATCGCTGACTTGCAACTGCACGCCCTCGCTCACACGCAAGCCACAGGCATAGACGGTGGTAAAGTAGGTGCGGTAAAAGGGAGTCCTGAAGCAATCGAGCAACTGCCGGACTTCTTCCCGACTCATGACCGCTGGAATTTTGTGCTCACGGCGGGGACGCGCCACCCGGAATACCGGCCAGGGACGCTGCAACGTGTGCTCATAGAGGAATTTGATGGCGCAGAGAGTAATGGTGGCGTTGGAGCGCGAAACCTTGCGCTCGTTGGTGAGGTGGAGAAAGTATTGGCGAATCTGTTCCTCGGTCAGTTGATCGGGCGATTGCCCGTGATGTCGGGCCAATAGTTTTATCGCTGAGACGTAAACCTGTTGGGTGGAGGCCGCGAAGCCGTGCAGTTGCAGATCTTCAATGAAGCGTTGACGAAGGGCCGTCATGGGTTCCTTTCTGGAAAGGCGGGTTCCAACATCCGTGTGGATGGATCTCTCGTGTGAGAGATCGAACCTTTCCTTCCAGAATCAACGCTTGAAAATCTCCTTGAGCAACCCGAAGACGAATCCCCCCTATCCGGCGCAAGCCGGATTTAGTTCAACCAGCCACTTTGAGGGAAGCATTGCGTATTGGGCAGCCTGGGCTGCTCTTGGGCGCAATGAACGAACTCAACGTGAACTTGCAGCATTCGATATTAACTTTGGCGGGCAACGGCTGGTCCAACCGGCGGATTGCGCGTGAACTGGACATTAACCGGGAGACCGTCGGCAAGTATCTGCTGCTGGCACGGCCAAAACCGGCCATTTCGACCCCCGGCTCTGATCCCGATCCAAATTCAAATCCAGCTATTCCGATCTCCGGCTCTGGACCTCCCGCAGATCCAAAACCAGCCATTTCGACCGCCGGGTCTGCCGCCGGTCGCCAGAGTCTTTGCCTGCCGCACTTGACCCAGATTGAAGCGGCGGTTGGGGTGGGGCTGAGTGCTCAACGCATTTATCAGGACTTGATTTGTGATAACGGTTTCACGGGCAGCTACCAAGCCGTCAAACGATTCGTGCGGCATTTGAGGGAGACGCAGCCGATCCCATTTGTGCGGATGGAGGTCGAGCCGGGAGCCGAGGCCCAGGTGGATTTTGGGCAGGGGGCTTGGGTCTTGGTGGACGGCAAACGCAAGCGCCCGCATTATTTCCGCGTGGTCTTGAGCCATTCACGCAAGGGCTATAGCGAAGTGGTGTGGCGGCAGACTACGGAGTGCTTCATCCGTTGCCTGGAGAACAGTTTCCGCAGCTTCGGCGGGGTTCCCAAGACTACGGTCATAGATAATTTACGGGCCGCAGTCACGCGGGCGGATTGGTATGATCCAGACATCAACCCGAAGGTGGAGGAGTTTTGTCGGCACTACGGGACGGTGATAATGCCCACCAGGCCGGCCATGCCCCGCCACAAAGGAAAAGTCGAGGCCGGTATCAAGTATGGCCAAAACAACGCACTCAAAGGGCGCGAGTTCGCGAGTTTGGCTGAACAAAACCTGTTCTTGTCAGGGTGGGAACGGA
>JBEKMT010000315.1:0-3571 GCA_050008355.1 Verrucomicrobiota bacterium | reverse complement strand
CACCTGCCAGCCCACCCACGGATCGCCATTGACCTCGCCGCCCACGCAATTCTGGGTGTAGTCGTCCTTGTCGGAATCCGGAATGCCATCCCCGGTCCAAACAGTGTCGCCCGACAAGACATAGGCCGAGGTGAACAAGATGCGTTTGGTATCCACCGGCGCAAAATTGGCGGTCGCTATTATTGCCGCTCTCACGCTGTTGAAATAACTGAAATTGCCCTGGTTGTCCGAGGGACATCTGTAAACGTTTGTGTTCAGCGTGTAGTCAACAATCTGCTGCATCCAGCCGTGTTTGCCTGTGATTGGGTCAATCGCATCCCACAAGATAATGCCGCCGGATTCTGGGAGCAGTCCTTCGTTGTCATGTGCAAACATTAGCATACCGAGCCCGATCTGACGCTGGTTGGAAAGACATTGTGCTGCCTTGGCCTTTTGCTTAGCTGAGGCCAACAATGGCAGCAGCAGTGCCGCCAGAATTCCGATAATGCCAATCACGACCATCAATTCGATGAGCGTAAAGCCTCTTCCTTTAGGGGCCGAGGTAATGAGGCCCTGATTCAATTGCGGACTTCTAGTTTCGGATTTCGTATTTTCCTCCGATGGCCAACTTCATTGCCGGAAACGAGCGCAAAGACCGAAGAAATTCCTTACTGATTTCGATTTCCCATTGCCGCCCTTTTAGCTGGGATTTCTCATTTTGGTAACTGTCTCGGCTCATCCTCGGATTTGCAAGCTTTTTCGCAACCAAAAACTCGGTCCTTCAGCGCTGAGCCATGTACCGCACCGTTCTAGGCCCCCCGGACGAACTTCTCGAGCCGAAGCCAGAGACACTTCACCCATTTTTTGACGTCCCGTTCACGACAATCAAGAGCATTGTGGATCACCTGCAAAACGCCGACCTGATTATCAATGTTGCGCTGGGCACGGACGCAAATCGAAATATCGTTCCCGCCATTCTTTCGTCAAGCCACAAAATCGCGCGCGAAAAATACGAACGTTTTCTAGGCGTTCCCGACTTTTGCAGCCAGTCGGATCTCATCAAACTGGCTCAATTGTCTGATTTTGATGGTTTGAGGCGAAAATTTGCCGATACCTATCACCAAAAACTCCGTGATGAGGGTTATCATTGCTGGACACGAATGCTGGGCCGTATGTCAACTGTCGCCTCGCCTTTCATCTCGCAGATAAAAAGAAGCCAGCAGTCGCCAGCTTCTCGCGTGTCTGCCACGGCAGACATTTTCCGTCAATTCCGCCTCTCATACCTGCAGGCCAGCCGCTCCCGTGCTGTATTCAGGTCGTTACGCCAACCGGGCAGTCGCAGCACTTCACTCAGGATGTCCATGCCGAGGAACTCCCGGATCAACCTCGCAACCCGGTCTTTGCACTGCTGCATCGCAGATCGGCTTACCTTGAACGCCACCGCGACGTCCGATACCGTTTTGCCTTCCAGCAGATACCCAATGACCGCTTTTTCCCGCTGGCTCAGATGGGTCAGGAGTGTTTGCCAGTCCAGCTTGCGCGCAGCGATCATGTAGGGATCTTCCTGATCTTGCGATAGCACGTCATTGAACGTGAAGACCTCGCCGGCAACTTCTTCATCAACCGCTGCCGGTTCATCGAGGGAATTAAGCCGGGTGTTGCCGTTCAATTGTGTGCCGCTTGCCATCACATCGACGGTGGACGACCCGGTGGAGCGCCGGCCTGATTTGAGGTGTTGAATCGCGTAGTACGCGATGTTGCCCGGGGTAAACGTCTTGCCGGCCGCTTCCGCGCTGTGGAACATCTTGGCCGCGATGGCGGTGGCGTCCTGGACCAGTTCCTCAGCATCCTCGCATCCGACGCAGTTGACGGTACGGGGAATGGCGGAACGTAAACGGGGGACAATTTCTTCTTGCAGAATCCAAC
This sequence comes from Verrucomicrobiota bacterium, assembly GCA_050008355.1. Lineage (GTDB taxonomy): Bacteria > Verrucomicrobiota > Verrucomicrobiia > Limisphaerales > UBA11358 > UBA11358. The sequence goes on along the minus strand of JBEKMT010000315.1, from coordinate 1,666 downwards.
CAGCTTGAGGGGACATGATGAATCCTTTCGGTAGGGGGTTGAGGAAACGAAAAATCCCCGGCACTTGAAAAAGCGCCGGGGATGCGACAGGGAGGATCCCTGTCATGGATTCATAACACAAAATGGGGGGCTGTTGCGGGCCTGTCGTTGCGGAACCGTTCAATTCGTCACGGCCAGATCAATGCGGGTTTTTATTTGTGCCGCGATCCGTCAGGGGTGAGTTCCGTGATGACGGCAACGAAGCTGGCGGTGACGTTGTCGGAAGTGAATTTCCGGGGGTGGTTTGAATTCCGGAGCCGGATTTATCCTGGTGATTTCCGATAAGGCAATCAAGGCAGCGATGGTGGCCCCGCCTCTTACGAGGATGGGTGCAATCTGGGGACGGTCAATTCTGCCAAGTTAAGATATTGTCCTTGTTAACATCACTGTTGGCCGATGCGATTGAAGTAATTTTTCCGTCCGGTCCGGCAGACCAGACCATCACCGTGCCGTGAAACCGAAAGCTGTCCTTTTGTGCCTGCGACGCAGGATTGGAATTGGGATTGTTCAAGCCGTTGTAACCTGACTGTACATAGGCGCCAGGAGGATTTTGGGAGACGCTCTCCAAGCCGTAGAATGCATCCTGACATTGGCCATCATAATTCAAGTCCATGCTGATAATGTAAGGATTGCCCCACGGATCGCGATAAACCAGATCGCTGCCGACGCCTGGTAAAGGCGTTCCACCCTGCGCAGGCTCCCAGCTCGAAAGCTTGGCTATTAAGAAGGCTGTCTTCTGCGAATTTTTTTGGTGGTTGGCATTTGCCGTTGCCGCGAAAGGGGGAGTCGTGTATTGGGAAGGGTAATTCGTAAAATCCATCAAAATTGCAATTACTTCTGAATTGTTGGTTGTGTAAACCGAATCGCTGGCTGGCAGGGTGCCGGCGGCGATTGCATTTGCGAAGACCGCGCCTCCGAAGGTGAAATCGCCAGACCTTGCAGCACTCTGCACACCGCTGGAAACGGGAAAGCGCCCATATGCGGAATCGTAGGCTTGGATGGCGGTAGCGATGGCAGTTGCTTCGATCCTGGCCTGCGTTTTCAGAGCGTTTGACTTCACTTTTGGCAGAACGACCAACAGCATCGCCGCAAGGATACCGATAATGGCAATGACTGTGAGGAGCTCAACGAGGGTAAAAGCCGATTTGCCTTGTCCCCGACCCTCTTTCGCGAATGTGTTTTTCATTGTAGGAGTTACAGTCCTGTAAACCGGCATAACGATTGATTGCCAAATATCCACTATAATTGGGTTTCCACAAATCAATATTGTCATTTGACCGAGCAGAAGCTAATCGGTGCTCCAACATCGCCTCAAGCTGTGTATTTCACCCATGACAAACGCTTTCCCAATGGTTAGACGGCAGGAGAAGATCGTCGGCTGGGCAGGCGTTTGGGTACCGGGATTGCCCAAGAACTCCAGCGAACTGTCAGCGGGTTTAAAAACCGGTGTAAAAAACTGAAATTCCGGCTCGGAGACCGGGCTGATTCAATAAGCAGACTTTTCAGCTACCAAGCCGTGTATTGGTTGCGAGACGGGTGAGTGGAGCAGTCGTGACATCTTGCGGATCGGGCGAACATGCTGTGGCCAGATTGTTCCTGAGCTTGTATTCATTTGGCAACATTTGAG
>JBEKMT010000314.1:0-3594 GCA_050008355.1 Verrucomicrobiota bacterium | reverse complement strand
TCGGAAACTGGTCGTGAAGCTGCCAAGGGCGAAACGGGCCTGATCCGCGTTTTGGACCTCGCCAATGTTTTCTCCGTGGCGGCAATTCAGACGGAGGATTTGGGGATTCGCCGCGGCGACGGGTTTGAATTGGTTGGCCGGGCAGAACTGGCTGAGCCGCGCGGTTGTTCCTTGATGAACTCATGAACCTGCCCAATTACTTCCTCGCCGACCTACCACCAGAAGCGATGCTTACGCCCGCTATAATTTCCGAGTCGTGTCAGACACTGAAGCGCAACCGGGCAAAATTTCTGTCGCACCGTACCACGGGTGACATCGTCAAAATCCTCTGTGAAGTCGCAGCGGGATGGCTGTCGCCAGAGGATAAATTCCGCAAACTTGCCCTGACGCTTGGTCCGGAGGAAACCGGATTTTCAAAATCGGTCCTGGAAAATGGGCTGGACAGTTTTTTCAAGAATTTGACTTCGGACAATTTTCAGCTGCTGTTGGAGCAGGATCTGGGCGACCCTCGAAGGTTGGATCAATTTGCCCCCAACAAAACAGAAATCGAAAGCCACCAGGCGATGGTTCGCGGGCCGGAATGTCTGATCCATATCGCCGCGGGCAACATTCCCAATCCCACGCTCATGAGCATCACCCTGGGCCTGCTGACGCGTTCGGCTCAATTTGTGAAATGCGCGAGGGACGCTTCTTTTTTACCGCGATTGTTCGCCCACTCGATATACGACCTGGACCGCAAGCTCGGTTCCTGCCTGGAAATCGCAGCCTGGCGCGGCGGGGATCTGGAATTGGAGAACGCGCTGCATGCTGAGGCTGATTGCCTGACGGCGACCGGCAGCAACGAAACGCTTGAGGCAATTCGATCGCGTTTGCCGGCGAGAGTACGTTTTGTGGGGTATGGCCAGCGCCTGAGTTTTGGTTTCGTCGCCCGCGAAGTGTTGCGCGATGAAGAGATATGCAGAGTCGTTGCCAGCGCGGCTGACGATGTGGTCGCCTGGGACCAGAATGGCTGTCTTTCGCCGCACGTGATTTATGTCGAGGAAAGGGGTGCAGTGGAATCGGACAAATTTGCGGAGTTGCTGGCGATTGAATTGGCCAGACGCGAGGAGATCGCGCCGCGCCGCAAAGTTTCCGCCGAAGAGTCGGCGGCGATTGCATCGCGCCGCGCGATCTGCGAAGTGTTGGCCGCGCATCGGGCGGACGTCAAACTCTGGTCGAGCCAAAACTCAACCGCCTGGACGGTCGTCTTTGAGCACGATATCAGGTTTCAGTTCTCCCCGTTGAACCGGTTTATCTACGTCAAACCGGTTCCGGATCAGGCCACGGTGTTTCAGGGAGCAGACGCAGTGCGGGAGCAGGTATCCACCGTAGGCCTGGGTGCGTCGGCGGGCAAGGCCAAAGAACTGGCCAGAGAATTTGCGCGTTGGGGGGCTACGCGGGTCTGTCCACTGGGCCGGATGCAGCATCCACCGTTGACATGGCGGCATGATGGCCGGCCACCTTTTGGTGATTTGGTAACCTGGACCGATTTTGAAGAGAGTTTATGAAAATGGAATTGCGAAAATCATTTCAATTTGAAGCGGCGCATTTGCTGCCACATTTGCCCAAAACGCACAAATGCCGCCGGCTGCACGGTCACAGTTTCACGGTGGAAATTGTCGTGGCCGGCGAATGCGATGCAAAACTCGGCTGGCTCATGGATTATGCCGAAATCAAGGCCGTGTTCAGCCCGTTTTGGCAAAAGCTGGACCACCATTACCTGAACGAGATTCCCGGTCTTGAAAACCCCACCAGCGAAAATATCGCGGTCTGGATTTGGCACAGGTTAAAGCCGAGGCTGCCATTGCTGGTGGAAGTCGTGGTCGCCGAAACGTGCACGGCCCAGGCCATTTACCGGGGAGGTTGATCCTTCCCGCGGGGGGATGATCTTATGGAGGAGGATGAATGTACTCCGAAATGACGAAACCGATGAGCACCATGATCGGGAAGGTCACAATGAACAGGATGATGAGCCGGTTGCGGGTTTTAATGCTCATGCAGACAGACTCGAACCAGCGCTGAATCTTGCCGCGACGAAGTCCCAGTTCACGACATTCCACCACGCAGCGATGTAATCCACGCGCTTGTTTTGGTGCTTGAGGTAATAAGCGTGCTCCCAGACATCAATGCCAAGCAGAGGCAATCGGCCGGAGCTTAGCGGTGTGTCCTGGTTTGGCGTGGGTTCAATCTTCACGGCTCCGCCATCCAGAACCAGCCAGGCCCAACCGCTGCCGAATTGTCCCAGCGCGGCTTTGCTGAAACCCTCCTTGAACGCGGCAAAATTGCCAAACGATGAATCAATCGCTTTGGCCAGGTCGCCGGTCGGTTCGCCGCCACCACTCGGTTTCATCATTTTCCAGAAGAGCGAGTGATTATAATGTCCGCCGCCATTGTTACGAACCATGGCGCGAACCTTTTCAGGAATCCCATCCACGTTCTTCAGCAAGTTTCCAACGGATTTATTATTGAGCTCGGGAGCTTCGGCGACGGCTTTGTTGAGATTGGTGACGTAAGCCGCGTGATGCTTATCGTGATGGATATGCATCGTCTCCGCATCAATGAATGGTTCCAAGGCGGCATAATCATAAGGCAGCAGCGGCAGTTCGAATGGCGCGGGTGTCGTGTCGATGAGTATATCCATCGGATGTGGTCCATTCGCGTCTTCACCAATGGCCGGTTGCGCAATCGCGTCGTGTACCGTTGCAAATGCCGCACCGGCGAGGGCAGTGGTTTTAATGGCTTGGCGTCGCGTCATCATGATCATGAGGGGGTGAGTTTTATTCCATCCAACAACCATAGACAAACACCGTACGCCAAAAGTTCAAGCTTTTGCGAGATGTGGTTCCGGATGGAGTTTGCCAACAGTGGCGATCAATGCGTCCCAGTCAGCTTCGGTTGTTTCCCAGCCGGCACTAAAACGCACGGAACGAACGGCTTGCGCCGGCTTGATCCCCATGGCGGTAAGCACGTGTGAGGGCTCCTCCTTGCCAGTGGTACAGGCTGACCCGGTGCTCACGGCAAATCCTGCCTTGTCGAGGCGGATGACCCATTGGTGTTTGCGGTCGCCGTCGGGCATAATCGCGGCCACGGTATTCCAGAGGCGCGGCTGGCTGGCGCCGACAACGCTGGCGCCGGGTAACACCCGCAAAAACTGATATTCAAAATTGTCGCGCCACAATTTACGCAGGAGGTGTTCGTTACGGGCGATCTGTTTCTCGCGCACCTCGAGCGCGGCCATCATGGCGGCGATGATCGCCACATTTTCCGTGCCCGCGCGCCGGCCGCCTTCCTGCTTACCACCGAACAGCAATGGCGTGATCTGACTGCGGTGCGGTATTTTTAGAAAGCCCACACCACGCGGCCCGCCGAATTTGTGCGCAGCGCCGCTGACATAATCGCAAACACCCAGCCCCTCGCAGGGCAGCTTGCCGATGAACTGCACGGCATCGGTGAAAAAAGGAACTTCGTATGCCTGACAAATCGCATGAATCTCACGCCACGGCTGGATGACACCGGTTTCATTATTGGCGGCCATGACGGCGACCAGGCCGGGGC
>JBEKMT010000313.1:0-3617 GCA_050008355.1 Verrucomicrobiota bacterium | reverse complement strand
CAGAATTTATGCAATCGGCGACATCGCGGGCGGCATCTTGCTCGCGCATAAGGCGCACAAGGAGGCGCGCGTGGCCGTTGAAAATATCCTCGGCGAAGACACCGCGTTCGACAGCGTGATCCCGGCCGTGGTTTTCACCGACCCCGAGCTCGCCTGGTGCGGTTTGACCGAGGCCGAGGCGAAGGAAAAAGGCATCAATTATCAGGTGGCAAAATTCCCGTGGTCGGCCTCTGGTCGCGCCCTCTCGTTTGACCGCACGGACGGCGTGACCAAAATCCTCGCCGATCCGGAAACGGACCGCGTCCTCGGCGTCGGTATCTGCGGCGCGGGTGCCGGCGAATTGATCGCCGAAGCCGTGCTGGCGATGGAAATGGGTGCCACGGTCGAAGATATCGCGCTCACCATCCATCCCCATCCGACATTGTCGGAAACCCTCATGGAGGGTGCGGACGCCTATTACGGCCACGCAACTCATACGTTCACCAGGAAAAAAGCTGCGGAGTGATTCGCTGACCATTTGCAGAACAAACGGCGCGATACTGTATCGCGCCGTTTTTGTTTTTATTGAGTGCCATTTCCAGCTGGCATAATCAATCGTCCTCTTCCTTTTATCCCCATCGACAAACCGTTATACATTAGCGATTACCGTGTTTCATCCGTGACCAAAATCGAATCTTCCAGGCCCGGCCCTTGAATCAGCCGGGAATGATGCAAGTTTGCGTTCGCCTTTCACGCGCGCATCGTTGAAAATTTTGGCTGGATGAGAAAATACTGGCATGTCATTGGCATTGGCCTCCAGAGCAACCTGACCTACCGCTTCAATTACCTGACGCGGACATTGTTCAGTTTCATTCCCTTGTTCGCCATGCTTTCGCTTTGGCGAACCATATACGCCAACAAAAACGCAACCGCGGGTGACAACGGCTTCACGCAGGCCCAAATGATTTTTTACTACATGCTGGTGGCCGTGGTCGACGTTTTCACCGCCGTCAACGAGGATGACTGGCAGATTGCCGCCGACATTCGTGAAGGCAACATCAGCCAGTTTTTGCTCAAGCCGGTCGATTATCTGACGTACCGGCTTTGCCTCTTTTTTTCCGGCCGCATCGCGTTCATCATGATGGCTATCATACCTCTGACGCTTTTCATTTTTTGTTACCGGGCCTATTTTGTCCTTCCCGTCAGTGGCACGGCCCTTGCGCTTTTTCCGCTCTCGCTGCTTCTGACCGCTTTACTGCAATTTTTTATGTCCTATGCCATGGCGATGCTGGCGTTCTGGTTGCTGGAGATCTCCACGTTCATTTTCATTTTGTTCGCGTTTGAATATTTGGCGAGTGGCCACTTGTTTCCGCTGGCTTTGTTGCCGGCGCCCTTGTTCCACGTTCTGCTGTTTACTCCGTTCCCGTATCTGCTCTATTTCCCCATCAGCATTTATATGGGCAAAATAAGCGGCTTGGATTTATGGCTGGGCCTGGGGATGCAAGTCGGTTGGGTGCTGCTGGCCTATTCGTTCGCGCGCTTCATGTGGAAGCGGGGAATTAAAAAATACTCGGCGTTCGGGGGCTGAATTTTTATGAACCTGCGACGCTATCTCACCATTTACACCGCGCTGTGGAAAAATTCCGTCGCGCGCGAAATGTCATTCAAGGGCAATTTCCTTCTTTGGATCATTGTTGAACTGCTTTGGTTCGGCCTCCAGTTGTGTTTCGTCACGGTCGTCTATTCGCAGACGACTTCCGTCGGAACCTGGTCGAAATATCAGATGGTGTTGCTCGTGGGTGCCAGCAACTTCATCCAGCAGATCTATCAGGCATTTTTCCTGACCAATTGCACGGGACTTTCGGAGCTCGTGCGCACCGGCAAAATGGATTTCCTCCTCGCGCTCCCGGTCAACACCCGGTTCATCGTCTCCACGCGGCAGGTCGACCTGGGAGCATTCGTCAACGCCCTGTTCGCCGTTTGCGTCATGCTGTTCGCCGCCCATAAACTGCAATTACACCCCGCAGTGTTACAGCTCGTGGGCTTCAGCCTCCTGTGTGTGGTCGGAATATTTATTCACTATTCACTCATGTTCATTTTGGCGTCGATCAGCTTCTGGACCGTGCGCGCCCAGGGAATTGTCTGGGGCTATTACAACCTCTTCAACATCGCCCGGATGCCGGATGAAGCTTTCCGGGGCGCATTCAAGGCGTTTTTTACCTTTGCCCTTCCGGTGCTGCTGGTCTCGAACGTCCCCGTTCGCGTGCTGGCGGACAAATTGACTTCCCCCGCATCCTGGCTCTGCTTGTTCGGCCTTGGCCTTGTCTGGGCACTGGTCTCTGAATGGTTTTGGCGGCTTTCTATCCGGCGTTATACCAGCGCGAGTTCCTGATCTTAATAGAAATGCCGCAATCCCCTCGGGGTCAACCGCGACCGGACGCATTTGGTGCCAGCACCACCACCGTTTCGCCTCCATTCTGGGCCTCAGTCCGGGCCTCATCCACACTATCTTCCTTTGGGCACGAACGCAGACGGACCATGAAATTGGTGCCCAAACCAAGGGTGCTCTGGCATTGAATTGTTCCCCCCATGGCGTCCACCAGCCTTCTGACAATCGCGAGGCCGAGGCCATTGGAGGATTCACCGCCAGTTGGCCTCGCGGTAAGCCGGCAGAATTTCTGGAACATCTTCTTCTGGTCCTCCGCGCTGATGCCGGGTCCCTCGTCGCGCACGTTTACCAGGATGAAATCCTTTTCCGGCAGGGTATGCACATGCACGGTCGTCTGGGGCGGCGAAAATTTCAGCGCATTGGAAATCAAATTATCAAATACCTGCATCGCCGCGGCACGGTCAGCCTTGGCCCAAAGTGTTTCGGAGATGCCGACTCGCAACAGGATGTTTTTCCGGTCGGCGTTCGCCCGGTTGCTTTCCACACATTGGGTCACGAGCTCATTGATGTCGCAACTCTCGATCTTCGAGATGAATTTTCCCTGTTCAATGGCGTTGGCGTCGAGCAGCGTGCCGATGAGGTCGCGCATCCGTGTCGCCGCGAGTATGATACTGTCGTTGCATCGCGTCGCCAGTTGCGGATTCTCAGTCATCCGCATTAATTCCGCGTTTCCCAGGATTACTGTCAGTGGGTTTTTAAGGTCATGCGCCGCGATGCCGAGAAATTCGTTCTTTTCGTTGTTCAAATGCACCAGCCGGTCGTTGGAGGAAGCCAGATCGGCCAGCGCCTCCTCCATTTTTGCCGTTGCACCCGCCCGTCCAAACTCAAAAATGAGTCCGAGGATGAACAGGAATAAAATCAGCCCCAGATACCCGGCGGCGGATACGAGCGATCCCCACTTGGGATTGTAAGTCACCGGCAGCGTTTTGCCCGCCAGGTCCAGACCCACGATCACACTGGCCGCGCAAAACGAAATGGCCGACCACCACAGCGAGGCTTTTCTTCCCATGACCAGCAGCGAACAAAGCGGCACGCTCACCAACCATGCAATGGCGTGACCATGCACGCCCCCTTCTACAAAACAGAGGCTGAAAAATCCCAGCGTCAGCGTCACGGAAAAGAAGTTACCCGCCAGCTCGATCGATTTCTTCCAGCGCAACAGAAACGGGGTGAGCACCACGCCGCCACT
>JBEKMT010000312.1:0-3738 GCA_050008355.1 Verrucomicrobiota bacterium | reverse complement strand
GACCTCAACCCTTGACGTTTTCAAAACCACCGGTAATTGGCAATTGATTTTGTTCCATCCTCCAATGTTCCAGCGGCAGTAATCGCCATCGTGATGCTTGGTATTTTCCATGCTGGAGATGTATTGTGAAAGGTGCCTAATTACAAAGGACATTATTATTTATTGAGTAGGGAGCAACTGCACCCGAATCCGGCAATGCACTTTGCCTGAATGTGTGCAAACTGCAACCGGCTCTCGATGCAGATGGCACCATGCATTTATTTTGCGAGCGAGTCTATTGGATGTAGTTTGAGAGAATTGCTTTTTGTAAAAGCACTTTTAGTGGAGGTAAAACATGAAAACAAGGTCCGCTTTATTAGTATTTTATGCGGCGTGTATTGTCCCGTGCATTAATCCAAGCCTGTCAGTTGGCACTACTGTGGCCATCGATGCCGGCAACCAATCCTTTCTTTCCGAGATGATTACCCCGCAACAGGACATGGGCGTTTGCGGCATTGATCTTCAAGTTACAGATTTTTCAAGTCTCAATCCAGCCGTGCCCGCAGTCGGATCGCTTGAGATTTATCTCAACTACGACAATACATATTATTCCCCCAACTCTCCCGTTAATGCCCCCGCGGGATTACCCCTGGCCTTTTCGACCGTGACCATCGATGATGCCACTGGACCCAACTATGATTTTGTCCTGCCCGAAACGTTCCTGGCGAACACCCCATATTGGTTGACCTTTGGCCTGGTTGATTCGCCGTCGACTGGCACGGGAATCATGCAGGCCGATGTCCAGGCAGTGTTAATTGACAGTCCCGATCCGGGAGGAATTGTCATCGATGGTTACGAATACGATAGCAGCTTCCAATCAAGCGGGAGTTATGAGATTCCAATCACCGTGGTGCCCGAACCGGCCACAATGCCTTGCCTCGCTGTCGGCGGCGCTTTCCTTTTGCTGGGCAGTGATCGCATGGCAAAACTTGTTCGCAAATTACGACGCAGCCTAAATTGAGTTCTAAAGCTTTGCGTTCGTGCATTTGTTCCTGCCGGGTATTGGATCGAGTGGATCCAATTAGTTTTCGCCCCGCCGTTGGAGAATGTCGAGTCGAAGGCATCAAAAGGGAGCGACTCCTTTTCTTTTTGCGAGGGTCATCTTTACGCCAGTTTCGTGGGGACTCGGTTCTCCGCACGCGGTTAAGCTCAGTTTCTGGCGCGAAGTGGCAAGCTGCATACCGCCGCCTTCCCCGTGCGCTCTTGCTTATGTTCGGAGTATTTGCAAGCAGATCGCCTTCAAAACTCGTGAATAATCCGGCGAAACGGGCATGCGGTGAGACCGGGGTGGTGGGCAAAACCGACCTGCGCGAATGCACGGAAAAGAGTACTTGCAAATTTGTCGAGCAGGAGGAGAATCGAAATCGCCCATTGTAGTCGTGGGCAAGGAACCCGTCGGGAAATTCCAAATGAAAGCAAATCGGCAGTCCCCCCATCCAGCCGGGAAGTTGATTCCGACTGCCTTCACGCTAATTGAGCTGCTCGTGGTGATCGCCATCATCGGCATTCTCACGGCGATGTTGCTGCCGGTGCTGGGAAGGTCCAAATTGAGTGCGCTGAGGATTTCATGCCTCAATAATTTGAGGGAGGTTTCGATAGCGCGGTACATTTACACCGACGACAATCAAGGGAAATTGATCCTGTCGGTGGCCGACGAGGATACCGTAGCTCCTCCGGTTGAGAGCGGTAATGCCAAGATACTGATCTGTCCATCGACCCAAGTGCGCGCAACTCCGCTCTCGGAGACCGGTTGGGGCACTGCCGCTGACGCCTATTTTGGCTCGAGTCCGCAGGCTCCCCCCATCGCCGGCAGCTACGCCATCAACGGATGGCTTTCGGTGGATCACACGCCGGTGGACTCTTTCAAGCAATATTTCTTCAGGAAGGAGGCCGAGATTGTGGCCCCGGTCAAGACCCCACTCTTCCAGGATTCAATCTGGTACTTTTTATTCCCGCTGGAAACCGATACCACACTCAACCCGGCGGACCTCTACGACGGCTACTACGGTCATCGATCCGGGTGCGAGCATGGCCTCGGCCTTTGCTTGATCGACCGGCATAATGACCGTCCGGCGGCCTCGGCGCCGAAGGCTTATCTTTACTCCAGGGGCAAGGTGCTTCCCGGCAAGATCAACATGGCATTCGCCGATAATCATGCCGAACTCGTCAGGTTGAACGACCTCTGGAGTTACACCTGGCATCGCGGCTGGGTCACGCCGATTCCTCACCCCTGAGCGCAGGATGGCGAACTCATGCAAATAAAGGTTTGAACCGAACCGGGCGCCAAGGCAACTCCTTCAGGATGGAGGATGATCGGCGGTGTGATGTGGTAGGCACAAGCAACGGGGTGGTTTACGGCGGGGTTACCCTGGTGCCCGACCGTCTTGGATCCAACCAGGACGCCTATGGGGTAGTAAAGAGGACTTGCAAATCTAAAGTGCTGGAACAAATGTTGTGAGTTAAGAAGCCATAATTGGAAGATTCGGTTTGAGAGCGGAAAATGCGGGTTATACCAATTACGCTGAAATCGGGAATATCATCTCTGAAAACATCGGGTTTACCAACACCCCCGCGATGATTGGTGCCACGAGCAACAATCTTATCGGAGCAGTCGTGATTAATGAGGCAGCTTCCAATTTCAAGGGGAGAATTCTGGAATTCCGCATTTATCAAGGCGCGCCGGCGCCGCTGGATGCGGCGGTGCCGGGTGAAGGGGCGATTTGGAATCAGGTTCCGATCACACCATCCCTTCAAAACTGGCGTCTGGGTGCCAGCGTGCCACTCATAGGCGATGCAGCTTTTTTCCGTTTGCACGCGCCTTGAGTTTGCGTTCAAATCGGCTTAACTCTGATTGAATTGTTGCGCCCCTGGGTGGTCAGCACTTTGAAATTATTCCATCGGGAGCGCCTGATAAAATCTTTGACTGAAATTTGCCGCATCGGGGTCGATGAAAACGAAGGGGACAGTGTTCGTGTCCAGCGGTTCCCAATCAATTAGATTGGTCGAGGCTTCCACCACATATTGGGACCCATCGGTTCCATTGACCTCAAAACTGAATTGACCGGTCGCGGCGGAATACGATGCTGCAGTCAGGGTGTTGGTCTGCGAGCTTGGGCTGGACGAAGGTGGAACGAGGACCGGCACAGTACAGGAAACTTCAGCGGAATAGCCACTCTCCTTTCCGGATTCCGTATAAACCGTTACGGCAATGTAATATGTTGCCCCGGGATCTACTCCTGAAATGACTAAATTCGTGTTGTTGCCCGCGTCGATGACATTGGTGTAGTCCTCGCTGGTGGTGCCATAATAAACGTTGTAGCCCGCAGCATTCGTATCGGGGCTTTGGTCCCAGACAACTGACAAGCTGGAGCTGCCGGAGAGTTGCGCCGATGCAGGCATCACCCAAAAACCGCAAAAGAAAATGGGCAAAAAGCGACACTTCCTGCCAGGGAACTTAAAAGCTACCCGCATTAGCCCAAACAACATACCAAGCAAAAATCTGATTAACGTCTCCAAAATGTCAATGTGTGGCCGTATTGTGTAAAACGCAGATAAATACGGTCAATTAAATGTTATTCGTGTTATTCACAATATTGTAAGTGTTCTGTTATCAAGTTATTATGTTAATTAAACTGGACTTATGAGCGTTGAATTGGTTAGCTGAGGTTTTTGCATGGATTGATAGGGAGGAATGAGAAG
>JBEKMT010000311.1:0-3755 GCA_050008355.1 Verrucomicrobiota bacterium | reverse complement strand
CCACTCTGGCGAACGCAGGTGAATATTCGCTGACGATTTCCAACAGTTTTGGTGTGACAAACGAAGTTGCTAGCCTTGCGGTGGTTGCCGCGCCAACGAATGCGGCCGAGGCGGCGGTGGTGGCCGATAACCCACTTGCCTTTTGGCAGTTGAACGAGCCGCCGGGATCAACCAACGCTTTGGACCTGGCTGGCACCTACAATGGGAACTACGGGTCGGATTCGATTTTAGGCGGAAGTGGCCCGCAATCGCCAGCCTTTCCTGGATTTTCGTCCACGAATACAGCCTTGCAAACAACTGCTTTTGACATTGATTCCGCGGTCACTCTTCCACCATTGGACATTAGCTCGACCAATTCGGTGACGATTCTGGCCTGGATATATCAGGACGGTTCGCAAGGTCCGCAGCAGCCTTATACTGGAATAGTTTTTGGCCGTGGGGCAGGGACCGCCGCGGGCTTGATTTGCTCATCCGACGGCACTCAATTGGGCTACCAATGGGGAGGCAATCGATACGATTTTGTGTCCGGCTTAATTTTACCAACGAATCAATGGACCCTTGTTGCAATGGTTTATACAACCAATTTCACCACCCTGTATTGCGGGTCAACCAATGGTGTGGTGCTATCCGCCGTGGATGACTTTGCGCAGGTCGGCCAAACTTTTGAAGGAAACACTTGGATCGGTTTGGATCCCGATGTTGGAGAGTCTGCCCGCACGTACAACGGATTGATTGACGACGTGGCTTTCTTCAACCGGGCGCTTTCGGGTTCGGAAATCGACGCCATCTATGATGCGGGAACCGGAATTGTGCCGACTTTGCAAATCATAGGCCAGACGGCGACAAACTTGAATGTCTTTCAAGGCCAGCCAATCAACCTTTCCGTGCAGGTCAGTGGGTTAAGCCCGGCATATCAATGGTACAAACAAAACACTCCGATTGTAGGGGCAACAAATAGTTCCTATACTATAAGCAACGCAACCGTTGCAGATTCGGGAACTTACTTTGTGGTGGTCACGAATACGGTCAATTCGGTTACCAGTGCAAGCATTACCGTAACCGTGCCTTCCTATGTGGTGGTTCCGATCGGGGCGTCTGGGTCCAATTATACCAATATCAGTTGGAGCAGCGAATACGACGCGGGTTATTCGGGCACCAATCTGTTTGATTCCGATCTGACTGGGGTGTCCATCGGGACACACCTTACCGGAAATGACTGGGCGGATGATGGGTATGGCACGGCCTTTGCGCCCGCTTACCTGGCCTTCCAAATGGATCGATCTTACGCGGTGAGCGCCGTTTTATACGCCCAGCGAAACGACCAATCCGGCCAGACCATCGATAAAATCACTTCGCTGAGTGTGTGGGCCAGCGCGACGACTCCCTTCGCGGCGGCGGACCCCGGGACAACCCCGGACGCGGTTGTCTCCATCCCTGACGTGGATGCTGGAATTTTACATGCCTACGTTCTGCCTGCTACAGTTACCGGCCAATATTTCGTTATTGAGGTAGCGCAAAACCCAATTGTTTATGGCAGTAACATTGGCGGAAATGAATTCCGTCTGGCCACTCTGGTGACGCCAGGGTTGTTGACATTCACGAACTCCGCAGCGGGTCTGACGCTGAACTGGCCGGCCGGAACGACCTTGCAACAGGCGGATAATCTCCGTGGTCCTTGGGTAGCCGCGACTGGTGTTACCAGTGGAATTCCGATACCGGCCACGGTCCCGATGCGTTTTTACCGTATTATTTATTAGGCAAATAATTTGTGATGCGGCGTGTGTCCGGCGTTTTTAAGACAGGGCTGGGCGGCCTTTCGCCACCAATGAAAATGAAATCATCCAGGCATCTCACCTGCGGCTTTGCCGGTGAAGGGTTCACTTTGATTGAGTTATTGGTCGTGATTGCCATTATCGCGATTCTCGCGGCGTTATTACTGCCGGCACTCGCTCGCGCAAAGGAAAAAGCCAGGCAAACCTATTGTGTGAATAATGAACACCAGATGGCCATTTGTTTTCAGCTATATATTGCGGATTACAATGAAAATTACCCCATTCACGACGGGTGGGCAACCCTCGGGGGACAACGACCGACCAACCCGATTACCTCTGGCTTTGCGGCACAATATGGAGGACAGGAATATGAAACCAATCGTCCGTTGAATGCATATAGTCGAAACGTAAATATTTTTGATTGCCCAGCCGACAAAGGAGACTCCCTGAACCCCGGGGTGAATAATTGCTGGATTGCGTGGGGCAATAGCTATCTGGTCGAATGGTGTTACGATGATTATGGAGTGGCCGCCGTGACTGGCAGCAAGGGGAAGTATGTGGCGCCCAGCCCGCCGATAAAAGCTTCCCGCGTGGGTATGCGGCCGTCGACCAAAATAATTTTGGGAGACTGGCCATGGCAGGCAAACCGAGACACGACGACACCAGCAAATATCTGGCATAATTACAAAGGCGAACGGCGTGAAAATGTCCTCTTCGGAGACGGACATTCGGAATATTATCAATTTCCTAATAATTTGCCTACTTCCGGCCCAGATCCCAATTATATGTATTGGTAAAGATGCCAGAAAAGTGCATGGGAGTTGGTGACTGCGCGTCATTCTGATTGCGCCAGACATGTGTGCTGAAAAGATTCAAATGGTCGAGCCGACTCCCGCCTTATTCTTCTATTGCTCTGGCGTCCCACATAATTGTATATATATTTAAATAAATGTTTTCCAACCTGAAATTACCTGCTCGTTTACGGATTTCTGGCCGGCTCTTGTCAAATGGGGACCTGGCCAATCTGACGTGGTTTGAGGTAGGTAATTTGCACCATTGTTCCGTGATCATTGGTGGGTCCGCAAGAGCGGCGGAATTGGGGGGAGTGCGCTTTCATCAACCGCGATTCACCCTGAGTTTCAACCAAGATTGGAAGACCATATGATTCTCGCTGTTGATTTCGGCGGCACCACGACCAAGCTTGGTCTTGTGCGCGATGGCAGCATCGTTGCGCGTAGCCGGCTTGATTCCAGCGCTGATCGGCCGATGGCGGACCGGCTCGAAGCTGTGGCGTGCGAGTGGGAGTCTCTCCTAAAGAAGAACGGCAGCGATTTGCACCATTGTGAAGGGGTTGCACTGTCGCTTCCTTTTCTGACAGACCCCACACGTTCGCATGTGCTCGGTGAATTTGGAAAGTTTCCAGGAGCAGTGGACATTGATTTCGACTTGTGGAGTCGCAAGCGACTGAGATTGCCCATGGTGCTCGAAAATGACTTGCGCATGGCATTGTTGGGCGAGTGGGTGGCGGGAGCGGCACGTGGCAAAAGAGATGTTGTGATGCTGGCGTTCGGCACAGGTATCGGTTGTGCGGTAATTTCGGGGGGCTGCCTTTTGCGTGGCGCGAATAATCGTGCGGCCACCCTCATGGGACATAGCACCATCGCCCACAATGGCCTCACCGGGCGCTGTGGAAATATTGGTTGTGCCGAAGACCTCGCTTCTACCGCCACGCTCGCGGTTCTGGCGCGGGCACGTCCTGAATTTCCCGGCAGCCAACTGGCTTGCATGGCAAAAATTGATTACGAGTCCGTTTTTAAATTGGCAGATCAGGGTGATGTCTGCTCCCAGGCATTGCGGCAGCAAAGCCTCGGGATTTGGGCGGTCGTGGTGCAAAATGCCGTGCTCGCTTATGACCCGGAAGTGGTCGTGCTGGGAGGAGCGGTGATGCGCCGGCACGAGGTCATCCTGCCCGCAATGGAACTC
>JBEKMT010000310.1:0-3765 GCA_050008355.1 Verrucomicrobiota bacterium | reverse complement strand
GGAACTTGTACCGGCCCGAAGGTGCGCATCGCTTGAACTCCTTTGATGGCCATGACTGCGTGCGAGTGGTCGGGAAGATGTTCGCTTGCGAACAGGCTTCGGGCGCGCTCAGAACCGGAAAGCTGTGCCGGTATATTTGGCTCCAACGTAGCATAGTCCACAGGCCGTCCGTTGAGAAATAGTCGTTCATTTCGCAACTCAACCGTGTCACCGGGCAAGCCGATGACCCGCTTCACCAAACGTGTGCCATCCTTTGGCGAATAGAAGACGACAATATCACCCCTTTGCGGATTGCTCCATTGGGCCATGTGCCAGGTGGTGAACGGAACTTTGAGGTCGTAGGCCAGTTTATTTACCAAGACGCGATCCCCTTCGAGAATTGTGGGCTTCATCGAGCCACTGGGAACCACGTTCCAATCCGCTAGGGACGACCGTAAGGAACACATGACCAGCACAAGAATCACCAGTGGACGGATTTCCTGCCGCCACCATTGGCGGGCGAGAGTACGATATTTTTGAATATCCATGACGCTTTGACATTCTGTCGGTTTACCCGTTCATTATTTCACCTTGTCGACGCCCGATCATGCCCGCGTATCGTCCTCCCGCTCCATCAAACAAGACCAACAAGGGCAAAATCGCCACGGGGACAGGACATTTTCGCCAGACTTTTTATGGGTCGACAACCGCCCGCTCATTTCATCTCCACTCATTGGAATGGATATATCCGACCAGCCCCGCTGTTGTAATCGAGGCTGACTTGTGAACTGGTGAGAGCCATGCCCCAGATGACCGCTTGGTAGACTGAACCATGGAAATAATCTTCGGGATCCGACTCAGTATCATATCCCATGGTCATGGTCGGGAGGCCGGGGGAACCGGGAAAACTCGCCGCGCCGGAGCCGACTTGCGTGCCGTCGATATAAGCCACCATCGTGCTGTTGTTGTCATACGTGACCACAATCCGATGCGTGCCGGTGCCCAAACTGTAAGCCACAAACCAGGCCTCGCCCGCGCTGTTCACGATATAGCAGCCGGTGTTTTCCATGAGGTAGCTCTCATTGTCATCCCACGCGGCCATGATCGTCTGCGCCCCGCTGGTGGTCGATTCATTCACCCAGGCGGCGAGCGTCAGCGGCGGCGTCTGGGCAAACCCACCGTCGCTCGCGCCCTGGGTGGTGCCGTTGAAGGTGAGTCCGCCCCCGAGAACCCCAGAAGTCCAGGCAGGACTGCCGACCAAGTCAAGGTCATGGCCAAAGCCGGAAATGTCGTAGGCTGTGGCACCGGATCCTTCGGTGAGTCCCCAATAGGCGTAAATGTTGGTGTAAAGCGGCGAGCAACCGGCGGTCAAGTTGGCGGAGATCGCGCCCGCGTTGATTGCAGTCGAGGGCGTCGCGTTCCCCAAGATATCGGATGGAATACTCAAGCCCAGCGAGCTGAGGGGTGCGCCATAAGCCAGCGCCGGCGAATTAGACCAGGGAATTTGATTGGTGACGGGCAGTCCCAAAATGGAATTGTAAAACAGAGGGTTCAAGCTGGACCCGGCATGCGGATACCGCGTCAGGAAACTGGCGAATGAGTTGTAGGCCGTGGTCTTGATATAGCTGTGGAACGTCGCGCCGACGGTGTAAAACAGATTGCTTGCTAGTAGCCAGTTTGTGCCCGATGCCAGGTCAACATTAAGAGTTGTATCCGACGTGTATTGGTAAAATATATTATTTGCCAGTGTGTTGGTTCCGGGCGAGGAAACTTCTTCCGCGAATGATTGGTTCGGCGACTGCACAGTATTGTTGGCGATGATGTCTCCTGTGCCGGTGCCATTTTTGTAGATAGATGCGGTGTTCCCGTCCGTATCGCAATTCACAATGGAATTAAAGGCGTAGACGTTCGTGCCGAGCGAGTGATATTCCAAAAGACCCGCGCCGGCACAGTTTGATATACTGTTATACATCACCATGATTCTGGATGAACTAATGTCAGGATCAATACCGACGCCATCAACTCCCAGTGGCGTGGCATAACCATTGTAGACGCTGTTATCCTCATACAAGCCCACCGTGGAAAAGACCGCCACAATGCCACCAGATCCGCCGGTCGAATCTGTGGTTTGCATGCCGTAGTCGTGGAGAACGTTGAAATTGGCCACGGAATTCGTGGTCATGCCAATGGCGATGGGGATACCAGAGACCTCATTTTCATTGTCATTGCCGAAAATGTTGCTGAAAGTGCAACTCAAAACGTAAACGTTGGTATGGCAATATGGAAGCGAGTTGTTGTCAGCCCAGGATATAAAGCCATCAGTATAGCAATCATGTATCACGCAATTACTGACAGTCGAATTCCAGTCCGATCCGTAGATGCCGGCATTCAACAGAATACCAAAGCCACCTTGGATTCCGCTCGGCAACAAAACGGGATTCTGTCCGCACCCGGAAATATTGCAATTCAGGACGTTCAAATTGCTGATACCGGCGACGTAGTCGTAAAACGCGATGCCATTGTTGGCATTCGTTCCGATGAGAGTAATGTTGTTGATCGCAATATTTGAGAGATTTGAAATGGTCAAGCCGTTGCCATTGGTCCACGCGATTATTGCCGGGCTCGCACCGTAAGTGGTGATGGTGTTCGAATGCTGGAAGGTTAAAGCGTACGGATAAGGTCCAAATGTGTCGCCGGAAACCAGCTGAATTACGCTCCCGGGCGTGGAATTGCTCAAGGCGTAACCAAGGGTTTTGAACGCCGCGGTTGGGCTAAGACCGCTGTTGGCGTCGCTGCCGCTGTTGGCCACGAAATATACGGAATAATTCGTTTCAGTCGTCGTTCCATTAGTCGTTCCAATGGTGGGATATTGCTGCATGGTCCAAACAGCATCGTTGGGACTCATTGGTTGAGCGAAGGGAGCGACGATGCTTCCGAGGAGTAAAACAAAAGAGGAATAAAATATTTTGACGCGTGGGTATGGCTTCACGCGGATGAAGGTGAGTTAAAGAAGCCGGTTTCGTGGACTTCATGCGTCCAGAATTCACACAGAATTGCCTTACGATGGTTTGTGACGATGGGATTGCCGGTTACCAAGCCGTCGGAAGTACCCAGGTAGGCAACTGAGTGGGCGAGGGGGTAGGCGGATGCTCTGGAGATTTCGAGAATTGCTGAGAGGTTTTGACCAGCGGCGCCTCCCGGGATTTTGCTAATGGCCATATTTGTTCAGCATCCAGCATAAAAAATACCAATTCGTTGCAGTGCATAGATTATTGCCGGGTCCAAACCAGGTAAAGCACGGATTGACTAATAAGTTGCCGGCTAATGTATTAGCTACGTTTATGAATGACATTGGAAAGAAGTTTGATTTTGACTGCAATAAGACACATTCGTCTTTGCCTGTCCAAGATCCTTTTCGCAGCCATCGCGCGAGATCGAGACTCTGTGGGTAGGTGTCTGTAGCGGGATCTGGAAAAGCGCCAGTTCCATGAATGTGTTCAGCCAAATTCCAGCTGCCATCTCCTAAATTCCGGCGTAAAACGGGAATGTCAGGGTTTAATCATTCCCGGTGATGCCGAGAGGGGCTATTCATGTCAGTTGATCACCTCACAACAGAAATTTTACTTGTTGATAAGGGAGGAAGGTTTTATGGTCACTGAATCAATGCTACCAAGGAAATATTGGCATGAGCCATCGTTCATTATTGATTCTCTTAGGGTGTTGGCCATTTCTCGTTCAGGCGCAAAATAGCGCGCCGGAGGCTCAGGTTATCGTTGATGCCATACC
>JBEKMT010000031.1:0-55896 GCA_050008355.1 Verrucomicrobiota bacterium | reverse complement strand
TCCGTGACGCTGCTCCACCCACGCCTCCATGCCTTTCAGTGGTCCGGACTTGATTTTTACTCTTTGGCCAACACCGATTTCCGGGGCGAGCACGATTTCCAACTCCGTCTCCAACGCCTGGAGAATCTCCTGCAATTGCCGAGCGAACGTTGTCTGGTCCGGCACCGTCAATAGCCGTGCCACGTGATCATTCTGCACCACCTTTTGCCGTAGATCATGATTGAGCTTAATGAAGAGATAGCCTGGAAAAAGCGGTTTGAGGAAAACGACCGTCTTGCCGCGATATTTGCGCGCCGTCCGGAAACATGGTAAAACCGCATGAAGTCCCTCGCGTTCGCAATATTGCTTTAGTTTTTTTTCCCGCCGCGGCCGCGTGTGGGCAACGAACCAGATCGTTTCGTTCATGCCGGCGCAGTGTGGTGACCAAAAGTCGCTTCGTCAATGTCCGAGCCCTGATAAAGCGTTCACGCCTGCGGCAAATAACCGATTCATCAAGCAGCAAGTTCACGAATCAAAACCTGGTTCCTGTCTTTCCTCGGTACCGGAGGTTGGAGATTCCTTTCAATTCTTTCCATGATCCCACCGTCTTAGCTTTGAACAAATGGCGAATCGTTGGTCTGCAAAAAGTGGCCATGGTACCAGAAGAGTGTAAGTCGGAAATCCCAAGCGGAAGCTACTGGCAACTGTCTTCGACCCAACAGACCGCATAACGAATCAAGGAGTTAAAGTTTTTTAATTTTAACTTGCGGCGTATGCTTTCGGCATGGGCGTCAACCTCCTCAGGATTCAGGCCGACTTGGGTTGAAATCTCTTGCGCACTTTTCCCATGGCCAAGCGATTCTAGAACCTCCAGTTCGGAATCAGTAAGCCGGTCAAGCAGAGAGGACTTTTCCTTCGACGGCGTCTTCAGGGATTCTGTGGTAAAGACATTTTCACTGACGTAGATGCGACCAGCCAGCACATCGCGAATGGCCAGCACAATCACTTCCGGGTCCTCCTGCTTCATGACATAACCATCTCCCCCGGCTCGCAGCACCCGCTGGGCATAGACTGCCTCGTCAAACATGGATACCGCTAGCAATTTAACCGCGATCCTCTTATCGCGGATGTCTTTGATCAATTCCAGACCGCTTTTCCCGGGCAACCCGATATCCACAACGACCAGATCCGGCCTTAGCTTGGTGATGAATTTGATGGCTTGTCGGGGGTCGCCAGTTCCACCGCTGACGGCCAGGTCCGGCTCCGCGTTCAGCAGCTTGGACAAGCCATCGCGAAAAACCGGGTGATCTTCCACCAGGAATATGTGGCTTTTCTTCAAGGCCTTGTTTCCTTTAGTGAGCTTGACCATTTTTTTTATCTTACATCCCTCTTGACTTGATACAAGCTAATTGAATTTGGAAATTATGTAATTTTCAAATAAAGCGACCTTCACCTTCTCATCTGCAATTTTTGAATAATACCCAATGCACATTTATTGACACAAGCAGCTTTTTAATTTATGTCCTCATAATGATACTTCGTGTCTCAAATTGGCATTGAATAAAACTCGCGCGCTACTTTAGGATATGTGGCAGTTCATGTTGCGCAAATTGCAATTAATGAACAGATATCCGGGTGACTTTTAGAACTTTGCTGCGAATTGGCTTCAAAGTGTCTAAGCGCTTACGAATTCATGGGCCAGATCTGCCCAACCTGGCCGCTTAACGATTTTGGTACAGGCGAGATCAGATAACATTAATGACTTTGAACCTTGGCCCTCGTACCGGGTGGCAGGCGCTGGCGCTGACAAGGTCGGGAAGACTAAAAAATCGTGGAATCAGATTCAGACAACGAATTGAAAACAACCGTGCTGCTGGTTGATGATAATATTGATACTCGTCTTTTGACCAAGATGTTTCTCAATAATTTCGGATATGAAGTGGATTCGGTGGATTCCGCCGAAGAAGCTCTTGAACTTTTCAATCCCGACCGGCATCGTCTGGTTTTGACTGACAATTCCATGCCGGACATGACTGGTGGAGAAATGGCGCACATTATCAAGCTGCGATCCCCCTCCACACCGATATTGATGTGCACCGGCAAACCGCCCAACGATTGTACGGCCATCGATATGCTGCTTGAAAAGCCAACGCATCTACTTGCCATAAAAGATGCCATGGACAGGTTATTGGCGGGCAGGTAGTTTCGATCCCCGTGCTGGTAAGGATTTTGCCGTCTCAAAGATTTCTCTTTTTCAAGTTCAGATTCTTTTTTGGACTGGTCAACGGCACGCGTACAATGATGGTAGTTCCCCGACCCGGCGTGGACGTAATTTCGCAGATGCCATTCATGGACAAAGCCCGCTCACTGATGTTTGTGAGCCCAAGACCATGCCGCATCTTTTTCCCTTTCCTCGGCGCTTTGGTATCGAACCCCCGCCCATCATCTTGAATTTTCAAGACGACCGAGTTTTTCTGCGACAGTATCTGCAGTTTGACTGATTTTGCACGCGCATGCTTGGTAATATTATTGATGGCTTCCTGCACGATGCGAAACAGGTGCAGTTCAAGTGCGGGCGGCAGACGCCGTGTCAGAGAAGCGATCTGACATTCAAATTTAAGGCTGCTCCTTGATTGAACCTCGCTGCAAAAGCTGCTGCAGGCGGCGGCCAATCCTAGATTATCCAATTCTGCGGGGCGGAGGTTGTGGGCAATGCGACGGTTCTCTTCCAAGACTTTTATAAGAAGTTTGTCGCAGCGGTGAAGAATCTCCCTGGCCGCGGGCTTGAGGTCCGGCAGACTGCTCTCCACGTTGCGCAAGCGCATTTTCACGGAAGCAATCAATTGGTTAATGCCGTCGTGCAGTTCCTGGGCTATGCGCGATCGCTCCGCCTCCTGAGCTTTGATGATGCGTTGCGGCAAAGCTCGCAACTCGACCTCGGCTCGTTTGCGCTGGGTAATGTCACGAATATAAAGCGTGAACATCGGATGGCCCGTGAGCATGATCTGCGTTATTGTGAACTCGGCAGAGAAACGGCTGCCGTCAGCACGCAGGGCAGGCATTTCAATCCGGCTCCCCTGGGTCGGCCCTTTGTTGCCGGCAAATGCATTCGCAAGTCCATTCTGAAACCAGGGTTTAAACGATGCCGGAATGATATCAACGACATTTTCGCCGATGAATTTCGAGCGGTTGAAAGCAAAGATCTTTTCCGCCGCCGAATTGAGTTCCACAATGCGTCCTTCGTGGTCAATCGTGATGATGCAGTCCAGTGCCGCCTGCATGATGGCCCGCTTGCGGGCCTCACTCTCAGCCAGGGAATCCATCACTTGTTTTCGTTTGGTGATATCGTCGGCAATGCCGACGATACGATAAACGCTTCCTGAGGCGTCCCGGATAGGAAAAGCGCGATCCTCGATCCACCGGATCGACCCGTCCGGCCTGATAATCCGATAAATCTCGTCGTACTCGCCGACCACCTGGTTGGCAGCGGCGCTTTCCGATATCCGCTTACGGTCATCATGGTGAATGGCCTCGATCCAACTGCGGGGCGACTCATAAAGGCTCCGGCAAGTCCGTCCCCAGATTTGCTCATAAGCCGGGCTGACATAGATGATCTTGCTCTTATCTACGTTGCTCATCCAGAACACCTCACGAATATGATCCGCCAATTGACGAAACCGCTCCTCACTTGCCCTCAATGCTTCCTGAGCCTGCTTGCGTTCGTCGATATCGCGCACCATGCTGAGCAGGCCGGCTGGCTGATCATGGATCCCGAGAGAAACGGTCGCGCTTAGCTCCACGCGAAAGGGTGTCTTGTCTTTTTTAAGCAGTGTGTATTCAACATTCCGGATTATGCCGGCTTTCAATGCGGTGGCGATGTCCGACTTGATCCGTTCATGCTCACCGGCTGGTGCCAAATCAAAGATGCTCTTTTCGAGTAGCTCAGCCGCGCTGGCATAACCCAGCATCGCCACCGCTTGCGAATTTGCCGTTAACAAACGTCCTTTAGGGTGAATCAAGTAAACCGCATCCGGCAGGATGTCGATCAACCGGCGGTAATACTCCTCGCTGGTCCGGAGAGCCGTAGTGGTAGTGTGCAGCCGCACCAAAGTCTGCACACGTGCGAGCAATTCGCGAACGCCAAACGGTTTGACCAGGTATTCGTCCGCTCCAGATTCAAAACCACTCACCTTGTGCTCGTCAGTCGTCGCCTCGCCCGAGCACAAAGCCACGAACACATCCTTTAACCTTGGATTGCTTTTGATTTGCCGGCAAACCTCCGCACCATTTATATCGGGCAACCGTACATCTAAAATCACCAGGTCCGGGAATCGCGTTTGGGTCAAGTTTAAACATTGCCGACCGGTGGCAGCCTCCAACACTTGGTAGCCAGCCTCGCGCAGACACCTCGAAAACAATTGGCGAATTTCGTCGTTGTCATCCACAACCAGAATGGAGATGGTCTTTTTCATGGCATGTCTTCCATAGATGTCGATCATTTGAATACAGAAAAATAAGCACGCAAAAAAGAAAATAAACTTATGGTCGTTGATATATCGCTTAGTTCAAATCACCTTGCGAAATGGATGCCGGCGGGCCGTTCCGCGATTGGTCATAAATAAACTTTTGTCGCCGTCGCCCGTCGCCATCTGACCTCGAGATTCTGGATTCTGCCTACTCGATTCATCCTTGTTAGTTTGTTTTACCCTGCAAAGTCATCAGTGACAAAAAAGGAGTTCTTCAAAACAAACATAAATCAGGGCCGTATCGATTGGCCAATCCTTCCCGCACCAGCTTGAAACGAAGCCTGTTAGTTTTTGATGCACGCCATCCCGGTGCCGCCTCTCAAAAGGCGTGAACTACCGTTTCAAGTGGTAAGCGATTTGTTGCGAATGCCGATTTTTTGATTTCGGCACAAGCCTTTTTGCCATACAAACACTGTAATGAAACCGATTCGTGAAGGATCGCCGGTCCTGAGCCTGACGTTTTGGCTCATGATTTTCGCGCGGTGGACATTGTGCGCCGCAGAGGCACATTTGGAGATTCTCCATTTCGACAGTCGGGTGTTGAAAAATAACCCGCTCCACGATCCCTCGATTCGCGATGTCGCCATCTTCATACCAGCAAAACTAACTAACAATGCGCCATCACCCATTATCTATTACCTGCCAGGTTTCGGCGGTTCGTCAGAGGACTTTATCACAGATTCCAATGCCTGGCTGAAATTCACTCAGAGAATAGCCGATGAAATTACGCCGATGGTTTTGGTGGTCGTGGATGGGCGCACACGCTGGGGCGGCAGCCAATATCTGAATTCGCCCGCTCAGGGAAATTACGCAGATTATGTTTGTGACGAAATTGTCAATCGTGTCGAGATGCGCCATCCACCGCCGGGCGACGGGATTCGCCGAATCATCGCCGGCCATTCTAGTGGGGGGTTTGGAGCTTTGAGGCTGGGTATGGCGCGACAGAATCTTTTTGACGCCGTCATTGCTTTGAGCCCCGATTCGGATTTTCCCACCAGCCATCTCCCGCTGGTGAGAATCGCCGCGGTGACCAACGAGCCGCTTTCGGAAATCAATCTCATCGTACGTGGTGAATCGCCGGTGCCAGCAGACGGAGATCTCATTTACGCCCTGGCTTTGTCAGCAGCATATGCGCCGGTCGGATTTTCTCATCCTGAAGAAATAAACTGGCTTTATGATGTAAACGGAACGTTCCGCAGGGACGTTTGGCAACACTGGCTGGAGAATGATCCGTTGACCATTGTCGAAAAAGATCAACACGCATTTTCCTTCCAGCAGTCGGTTTATCTTGAAGGTGCGGCACAAGACGAATTCTCGGCCAACATCGGCGCGAGGAAAATATATGAGGTGCTGCATACGGAGCGAATCAGGTGCGCGTTTTATGAACCCCCGGGCCACCACGGAGACCATTTGCGCGAACGATTGCAACGGGGTCTGGAGTGGGTTTTTGAGCGTCCGCTCAATAATGTCCATTAAAATGGGTGTTTGGATCCGCCGAGTTGGAAGTCAATGCTTGGTAGATCTCCAACCGCGCCTTCGTCGTCCAAAGCTGGAGTCAAACCCCCAATACGGGGGATTGTTGGCGCCGATTCTTGAATTATTCTCCAATCGTTATTCATGGAAGTCATTATTCAACCAAATGCAGAGTCGGCTGAAGAATTGGTGGTTGATTTCTTCGCGAAGACGCTGTTGGCAAAACCGGATGCCGTGCTCGGCCTGGCGACTGGACGCACGATGGAAGGGGTTTACCAACATCTGGTGAAACGCCACCATGATGGCGGGCTGGATTTTTCCCACTGCCGCACTTTCAATCTCGACGAATACGTCGGGTTGAGGGCGGATGATCCCAACTCTTATCGCTATTTCATGCAAGACCGCTTTTTCCGCCATGTCAATATTGATACGTCGCGCACACACTTGCCTGATGGCATGGCCAAAGATCTGGAACTGGAGTGTCGCCATTATGAAAAGTTAATTTGTGAAAACGGCGGAATCGACCTCTTGCTTCTGGGAATCGGCTTGAACGGGCACCTTGGTTTCAACGAACCATTCTCAGAATTTAACTCACGAACCAGAATGACGGCATTGACCGAAGTCACGAAGCACCAGAATGCGCTGCTTTTTTCCAATCTTGAGAAAATACCCCGGCACGCGATTACCATGGGTGTCGCCACCATTTTAGAGGCGCGGCAGTGCTTGCTACTGGCCACTGGAAATGAAAAGGCCGACATTGTTGCCAAGGCTATCGCAGGCCCAATCACGACTTCGGTAACGGCATCATCGTTACAATGTCACCCGGCTTGCACCATGGTCCTGGACAGAGCTGCCGCCAGCCGATTGCCAGTATCGGATTGCCGCAGCAGCAAAAAATTCGTTCAGGCTAAATAGGCCAAGGGAGGCGACTGGCTGCAGTCAGACCACCGGAATATTTGGCGCCCGCCAGGTTGCGATGTTTATATTCTAAAGCCAGCCCTGACAAGTTCACTCCTTATTCTTAACTTATTAGCAGGTTATTGACAGGTGTCGATTTGCCTGTGAATAACTTGTCTGTAAGTTAAAAAATTGTGAACAAGCAGTCAAAAGACCTGCAAAAATGGCTTGTTTTCAAAAATTTGTGCGTAGCCAATAACTTTGATTTCATTGAAATAAGAATGTCCCCGGCAGTGAGTTTTAGGCTGTTCAGCTCATTGTCTTTCAAACCGCTGACCAGAATGCCGTTAGTCCAGCACATCCCGCTTGCGCTTTCAACGCTACCAGGACCGCCGCGCGATTTGGCGATTCCACTCTTCCAAAGGAACTGACTGAAACCTTACCGAACCATCCTCAGTAAGACTTTGCAGAACAGCCGCGCTCATTTCTGGATACGGTTGTACCGCTTAATCACCCGGCGCGCTAATCCTCGTGGCGCTATGCGAGGCGAAAAGCTCAAGAGCTTGTTGGACATTCCTGGAACGATTACAACCTTTCCAGCTCGAAAATCCCGGTGGCCAATCCGTGCGACGGCTTGCGCCGACATTTTGGGACGCTCGATCTGCCGGGCTTTCCCACCTCTCGCAACATTGCCAAAGTTGGAAGTCGTCGGTCCCGGACACAGTACGCTGATTTTCAATCCGGTGCCGGAGGATTCCTCGGCCAGGGCTTCGCTGAAGGAAAGAACGAATGCCTTGCTTGCGTAATAAACCGCCATGTTCGGCCCCGGCAAAAAGCCAGCGACTGAACCGACATTTAGAATTCCCCCGCGCTTGCGCCGAATCATGCCGGGCAGGAACAAACCGGTCAGCTCGGTCAATGCCGTGATATTCACGTGGATGATGTCGAGTTGCTTTGTTAGTGGCAAATTGGCAAATTCGCCGTGCAGGCCGAAGCCAGCGTTGTTGACGAGAATATCCACGGATATCTTCTGTAGGCTCAACTCCTGATAAATTCTGGCTGGTGTTTCCGGACGGGAAAGGTCGCCAGCCAAAACGAGGGCCCGTATCCCATGGGTGGCTTGAAGTTCCGCTGAAAGCTTTTCCAAGGCCTCCCGGCTGCGTGCGACCAGGATCAGGTTTGATTTATCCGCCGCAAAGCACCTGGCGAGCTCCAACCCAATTCCCGAGGACGCACCGGTAATGAGAACCACTTCGGGGGAGGTGTTCATCAAGACTAGTCAAGGGCCATTCAATGATTATCCAAGCCAAAGCGCCCGGTCAACGGCCAATAGACGAAGAATGACTTGCCGATCACGTAATCTTCGGGAATGGGTCCCCAGAAACGTGAATCGAGGCTGTTACAAGTGTTGTCCCCCATGGGAAGACAGTCATTCGCCGGCACGTCAACGACCGTTTGGGCGTCCGGGAAAAAAGGGACTGAACCAAGATTGAATAAGTTATACTCTCTAGCTACGGCGCCGTTGACATGTCCCGACCACTGACTGTCGCGCGGAGGCAGTTTGGGATCGAAACCATAAACATTTTCAAAGTGCGGTGTCGTCGCATCCAGTCGATGGCCGTCAATGACGAGATGACGGTCATCACCAATGCTGACCTTTTCACCGGGCAAACCGACGAGACGTTTAATGTAGAATTCATCGTCGGGAATGTTGTAAGCATCCCGTTTGTCTTCCGGAATCCCGGCGGTTTCAAAAACAATGGTATCTCCGCGCGACGGCTTGTGAAAATTGTAGCTCAAACGGTCAACGAATAAATGGTCTCCGGCGGTCATGCGCAATTTGATGACATCGTCGCCTTTATGGAAAACTCGTCTATCTAAAATGCCCGCGCGATATTGCAGCGGGTTATACCCTTGCGGCGGTTCGCCGTAATCCGGTGGAAACCAGAGCGTGTGTTCAACCCCGGCAAACGTGAACGTTTGCTTGATGTTAAAAATGAGGAAACGCGTCACCGGTCCGACCGAATCAATCGAACCATCTGTCGGTGCGACGAAATGGATGTAGGAATTTCCCTGGAACCATTCCTTGATGCGCTGCCAGCCGGTCGGCAGAACCATGTCATTTTCCACTTTGGAGACTTTTTGAAATTCCGCCCGCGCGCGGTCATCCTGACCCATTCGCAGCGCCTCCCACATCTGACTATAATCCGGTAAGGCACTCACCCCGAAAAGGGTCGGCTGCATCGAGCCGGTGGGAATTTTGAAAGGTTGAAGAAAAAAGGTCCGGATCGCCATCGCCACAGCGAGCGCGACGAGAAGCACTTCCACGTTTTCGCGCCACGCGGCGTTGGGGTAAGGTTTGATCCATTTTTCAGCTGCAAACTGCAATTCCTCCGCCTTCACATTAATGCGGCCGGTGTGGCCCTCCGTGATGGCCGCGCCCAACTCATCCAGTTTTAGTTCCACGGCGGCGATGGCGGGAGCCGAAAGCAAGTCACGCTGCGCCGATAGCAGTCGGCGATAATGTTTACGGGCCGCGCACGCGTTGCGAACGGTTTGCGAAATGAACCAGCGTAGAATGGTCATATAATTGCTTTCAATAACAGCGAATTGACACCCTCCGAAAGGTATTCAATCCCGTATCTGACAATCGGTTCCGGTTCGTGTTCATTCAAGGTTACGCTTTGAGAACTTCGATGAAGGCTTCCTGCGGGATGTTCACATTGCCGATGGATTTCATCCGTTTCTTGCCCTCCTTTTGCTTCTCGAGCAGTTTGCGTTTGCGCGAGACGTCGCCACCGTAGCATTTGGCCGTGACGTCCTTGCGGAAGGCGCTGATCACTTCGGACGCCACGATTTTTCCACCAATGGCAGCCTGGATTTTTATCTGGAACTGCTGGCGGGGAATAACTTCTTTCAGTTTTTCCGCCAGGGAGCGTCCCCTGCCCTCGGCCTTGGTTCGGTGAACGATGCAGGAAAATGCGTCCATCGGCTCCGTGTTGACCAGCATGTCCAACTTTACCATGTCGCTCTCCATGTATTCCTCCGGTTCATAATCCATCGAACCAAAACCGCGCGTGATGCTTTTGATGCGGTCATGAAAATCGATCAGGATCTCATTCAATGGAATCAAACTGGTCAGCATGACACGGCGTGAATCCAAAGTCTCCGTGTGGTCCACCTGGCCGCGCTTCTCAGAAATCAAAGACATGATGTCACCGATATTTTCGTTCGGGCAGATGACGAAAGCCTTGACCATCGGTTCTTCAATCTTCGCAATGTAAGTCACGTCTGGCATGAACGCCGGATTATCCACCTGCTTCAAGGTGCCATCCGAGAGGTACACTTTGTATACCACGCTGGGATAAGTCGCAATGATGTCCATGTCGTATTCGCGACGCAACCGTTCCTGTACAATTTCCAGGTGCAACAGGCCGAGAAAGCCGCAGCGAAAACCAAAGCCAAGCGCGACGGAGGTTTCGGTAGAGTAAACAAACGCGGAATCATTCAACTTCAGCTTCCCCATCGACGATTTCAGCTGTTCGTAGTCGGCGGTATTGATGGGATAAATCCCGCTAAAAACCATCGGATGGATTTCTTTGAACCCCGGCAATTCGCCCGATGGATTCCGGGCGTCCGTAATCGTATCACCCATCTTCACGTCGCCGGGAGATTTGATATTTGCGGTAATGTAGCCGGTTTCGCCGGTTTCGAGTCTTTCACGAGCATACGGTTTTGGATTGAAGCTGCCGACTTCCTTTACCTCGAACGTTTTGCCGGAGTGCAGCAGTTTCACCATCATGCCTGGTTTAATCTCGCCATTGAAGACGCGGACATGCGTGACGACGCCCTTGTAGGTGTCGAAAAAGGAGTCGAAAGCAAGCGCCTGCAGACTGGGTTCGCCGGTTGGTTTCGGCGGTGGCACCCGCTCGACGATGGCCTCGAGGATATCCTCGATGCCGATGCCTTCTTTGGCGCTGCAAGGAATCGCCCATTCGCTGGGCACGGCGAGAACATCTTCGAGTTGTTGTTTGGCTTGCGCGACGTTGGCGTGCGGCAAATCGATCTTGTTGATGACGGGGATGATGTGAAGGTTCAGCTTCGCCGCAAGGTGATAATTCGCCACCGTCTGCGCTTCGACGCCCTGAGCCGCGTCAATGACCAGCAAGGCCCCTTCGCACGCGCTCAAGCTGCGGGAGACTTCGTACGCGAAATCAACGTGGCCGGGGGTGTCGATAAGGTTCAGCTCGTAAGTCTCGCCGTTCTTGGCCTTGTAGAGCATCGTGACCGGGTGGGCCTTGATGGTGATGCCGCGTTCGCGTTCGAGATCCATGGCATCGAGGAGTTGATCCTCCATGTCACGCGTGGCGATCGTTCCAGTGCGGTGCAAGAGACGGTCGGAAAGCGTGGTCTTGCCATGATCAATATGGGCAATGATGCTGAAATTCCTGATGTGCGCTGCGTCCATTTACAAAATCCAAAATTTACAAAGTTTACAGTCTTGCCAATGTTTACACTCAATGTACACCCGCTTTGCGAGCCGACATACCATTCAACCACAGCCGTTTAAATCCGAAATATGTATCTCTTACAGTGGACCACTGGCGGCGGTTCCGGAATGAGTTTATGGGTGGTTTCATGCCACAGTCCCAAACGGGAGATTGAAGATAACCGGTAAATGCTTTAAGAAAAGGAAATTTGCCTGCGAGGCCATCCAGGGAATGCACAGCTGTCCCTTGCCTTTTCAAACACAAGCCTGCCAGACCGCATCCGATGCCCGCAAAACGGCGACCGGACGACGGCGAGGGCTGAGATGGGAGCTGGCTCCCTGACCAAAGATTATTCTTGTATTTTGGGAACCGGACGAAATTCCGGCCTGGAGGCAGGCGAGTAAAAATCTTTACACCATTTTTGTAAATCCGCAAATTATCAATGTGTTGACTCAACGTAATTCATGGACACAGACGCTGCCGACGGCCGCGCCGATCCGCATTCCAGACGAATTCACGGCGCGTGTTCAGGCCGCTATCAAGCGGTCGCAGGATTACCTTTTATCCATCCAAAGGCCGGAGGGCTACTGGGTGGGCGAACTGATTGTTGATTCCACGCTGGTGTCGGACATGGTGGCGTTTCATCACTGGGACGGCAGCGTGGACCGGGAATGGGAACGCAAAGCGATCAACCACCTCTTCTCGATGCAATTGCCGGATGGCGGTTGGAATATTTATTACGGCGGCCCGTCGGAGGTCAATGCGACAATCAAGGCCTACCTGGCCTTGAAACTGGCCGGGGTTTCTCTGACCGATTCGCGCATGTTGAAGGCGCGCGAAGCGGCCCTTCACTTCGGAGGCGTGCCGCGCATGAACACATTTTCCAAGTTGTACTTGGCGTTGATCGGGCTTTTTCCGTGGGAATTTGTCCCGACCATCCCTTGCGAAGTGTTACTGCTGGGCAAATGGTTCCACGTGAACTTTTGGGACATGAGCAACTGGTCCCGCGGGATGATCGTGCCCCTGGCGATCATTAATCATTTTAAGCCGACGCGCACGGTCAAAGTCAATCTGGACGAATTGTATCCCGAGGGCATCCATGAGCGCGACCTTGCGCTGGCACCCGACCCGGAAAAAATTTCGCTCCGGAATTTTTTCCTCTGGCTGGACCGGCTGCACAAGCTGGCAGAGTGGTTTGCCGAGCATGGCATCCACCCGTTCCGAAAAACGGCACTAAAGAAATGCGAGCGCTGGATGGTGGAGCGACTGGAAGGCAGCGACGGTCTGGCGGCGATTTTTCCGGCAATGCTGAATTCCGTCATTGCCATGAAGGCGCTTGGCTACCGGAATGACAACGCAATTTTGCAGCGTGAATGGGGTGAATTGAAGCGGCTGCAACATGAGACGGAGGATGATGTTCGTATCGAGCCCTGTTTTTCACCGGTCTGGGACTCGGCCATTGTCTTGATCTGCCTGGCGGAATCTGGGGTTTCCCCGAATCATCCCAAACTGAAGCGGGCGGCGGAATGGCTGATGGAGAAGGAAATCCGCTTCCGCGGCGACTGGCAGTATAAGAACCCAGCGAATGTCGAGGCGAGTGGCTGGGTTTTTGAGTATGCCAACAAGTGGAATCCGGATGTGGACGACACGGCGATGGTGCTGCTGGCTTTGCGGCACATCCCCACCGACGATCCGAAAAAGCGTGACGAATGTTTTCAGCGCGGCTTGAAGTGGATGATGACCTTCCAGTGCAAGGATGGCGGCTGGGCTGCCTTCGACAAGGATTGCACCAAGAACTTATTGGAAAAAGTTCCGTTTGCCGACCACAATGCGATGCTTGATCCCGAATGTGCGGACATCACGGCGCGCATTCTGGAATTACTGGGCTACGAGGGATGGAGCAACGGCCATCATCAGATCAAGGAAGCGTTGCAATTCCTGCGGGATCATCAGGAGCCCGACGGCTCATGGTACGGGCGCTGGGGCGTGAATTATATCTACGGCACTTGGCAGGTTTTGCGCGGGATGCGCGCCCTGAGCTGGGATATGAATGAAGAATGGTTGCAGCGCGGACGCGCCTGGCTGGAAAGCGTGCAGCACGAGGACGGAGGTTGGGGCGAACGGTGCAATACATACGACGACCCCGTTTTCAAGGGGCAAGGACCAAGCACCGCATCCCAGACCGCCTGGGCAGTCATGGGCCTCTGCGCGTTTGATGATCCGGAGAATCCCGCACTCAAGCGCGGAATTGATTATCTGTCGCGAATGCAAAACGACGATGGATCCTGGACGGAACACGAGACAACCGGCACAGGATTTCCCAAGGTATTTTACTTGAAATACGACATGTATCGCAACGCCTGGCCGTTGCTGGCACTGGCGACATACCAACAAATTTGTGACCGCGCGACTAAGAAACGTGATAGCGAAGCCAAATCGGCGGCGACGGCGCCCGCGATGCCGCTCATTAAATGAGCAAGCCTCGTGGAAAAGAACTCCGTCTGCCAATCCCGCGTGAGAAGTGAGGACGAATTTGTCGAATGCTAACTGTTGGGTGAACCGGCGAACTGGAGCGTTTGAGTGACGCTCCGCGAAACCAGCGAAATATTGCGATATGATCGAGCTGTTGTGGAAATCAGCCATTTCGGCCGGACGGCAATGATTGCCTGTCCAATTCGACGGCGCTTTCCAAATCGAACAATAATAGTGACCACACGCTGGTGAGTTGCCGGGAATATTTAAATTCCATTTCCATCCTGTCCAGGTTCCCGGATTCTGGTTCTCTTTCAAGTTTAGACAATGCCGATTTGTCTTTTCCCGTGTAGCGCCTTATAATACAACACGTAACAGATTACCCAAAAGCCAGCACCCTACCCGCACGAGATAACCATGAAAGCGTCTTTACGCATCCTGAATTTGGAAGACAATCTCAATGATGCAGAGCTGAATGCAAAGATGCTTTCGGCGCGCTGGCCGCATTGTGAGTTTGTGCGAGTCGACACGCGCACGGATTTTGTCGCAGCATTGGAGCAGAAAAACTTTGACCTGATACTTTCTGATTACTCCATTCCCGCTTTTAACGGAAGAGAAGCCTTGTCCCTGGCTCACGAAAAATCTCCGGGGACACCCTTCCTGTTTGTGTCCGGAACCATCGGCGAGGACACGGCAATCGAGGCGCTTAAAAACGGAGCCACCGATTATGTCCTGAAACAACGGCTGATGCGCTTGATTCCTGCGGTGGACCGGGCGCTGCGCGAAGCCGCCGAGCGTGCTGAATGCGAACGAGCAGAACAATGCATGCGCGAGTCCGAGCACAAATACCGCCAGGTGTTTGAAAATCTCGGCGAGGCGGCATTTCTGATGGAAGAGCTCACCGGGAAGATCGTGGACACCAATCGATGCGCTGAAAAAATGCTCGGTTGCGGGCGGGGAGAAATCCTGGGGCGTAAACAAGACCAATTCCTTACGGTCTTGGACCGAGCAAAGCTGATGGACAAGTCCGCTTTTGAATGCACCATGAACCAAGCCGACGGCAACGTCCTGCAAGTGCAGGTTCACGTCACGAAGCTTACGGTTCATACTCACTCGTTGGTTTTGTGGCTGTGCCGTGAAATCGCGGGGCACTAACGAACCGCAAAGCTCCAGGGTTGCAATTGACAACAGACCTCCAGCTTCAGCGAAAGAGGGTGAAATCAAGAAAGGCCCTGGCGCGACATTTCCAACTTGGATGCACACCGTCATCTTGTCCGCAGGAGGAAGGGCATAAAAGGATGCACAGCCGGCAAGGAATGGGGAGCCAGACAGAAAGCGCCCAAGTACCCTGGCATCGCTGGAGAAGATTGGTCAAACGGATGAATTCGAATCACCGTTGGGAATTGTGAAGGTGGAGTCGGGCAAGCCAGCCGATTGTTATGAACCATGGCAAAGCCATAAAAGGCCAGGCCGACGCAGGGCAGATATTCCTCTGCCTCCAAAAAAAACGCAAACGCCATCACGGATATTGGAATAAATGTAGGTGCTCTGTCGGTGAAAGTGGTGGCGCTGCGGGATGACGACCGGATTGTCCGAGTGAAGCCACATCTGGGCCGACCTTTCGAGCTGCTTCAAGAGATCCTCGCAGGAAGCGAATTTGCCGGCACAGTTTATGTCGGGGTGTCCGGGTATCTGGGACATCTGACGGAGGCGCCGGCCATCCAACGGGGTTTGCGCGAGATGCAGCACAATTTTGACGCCGTGGTCTCCTTGGGCGGAGAATCGTTTCTGGTTTATCTCGTTACGGACGTGCGAATAACCCACGTTTTGCCCCACAACAAATGCGCCGGCAGGAGCGGTGAATTCTTAGTACAACAAATCGGACGAATGGGGCTTGGCCTTGAGGAGGCGATCCGGCGTTCGTTCGACGGAAAAGTGGTGCCGCTGGCTTCGCGCAGCTCGGTTCACTGCAAATCGGACATCACCCACAAGCTGAACCGTAATGAGTCCACGCCAGAGGACATATTGCATACGTTGCACGATGGGATGGCCGGCAAAGTGACCGCGCCGTTAGAGAAAGCCCAGCGCGTACTTAAACGCATGCTGCTGATTGGAAGAGTCACCCGCAACGCGGCGATGCTCGCGGCGTTGCGTGAAAAGCAGCCTGCCACGGAATTTGAGGTATCACGGATAGTCCCTGGTTCGAGGCTTGGGGCGCCGCCCTACTCACCCGAGATGACCCGTGTTACGGATCACCGAAGTTTTCAGTCACGCCGTGGCTCGGCCAACTCCCACCTCTCAAAAAGTACCATGACCGCATTCGAGTAGTCGCAGCCACGCCGCAGTCGCCGCCCCCGGATATTTCGCTGGTGTTGGGGGTGCATGCCGGATCAACGACCACCAAGGCGGTGCTCATGGATCCAGCGACGCGTGATGTAGTTGCTACACATTACACGCGTACGCAAGGCGACCCGGTGGCGGCGACGCGCGAATGCCTTAGGTCCCTGACGCAGCAAGCGGGCAACCGGCAGATTCACCTGATCGGAACTACTGATTCGGCCCGGGAGCTGGTCGGTGCCTATCTGGGCACAGGGCTGGCATTCAATGAGATCTCAGCCCAACCGACCGGGGCTAGTCATTTCGATGCCGGGGTGGATACGATCTTCGAGATCGGCGGGGAAGATGCGAAATTTATCCATCTCCGCAACGGCGTCCCGATCGATTACGCCATGAAAAACGCATGCTCGGCCGTGCAGCCCAAAACCGAGTAACTCCGCGAACGATCGCCAGCGGAATGGCAGAATCATTCAAGTCGGCCATAAGGTGGTCTAGAGCAGCGTTTTCAGATGTGGATAGTTAACCCGACCTTGACGATTTTAAATTGCCTCTTTTAGCTGTTAATTCCGCATTGATGAGTGAATGATTGCACCCGTCTATGCCTCAACCCTCCGATCGCGAAATTGAGGTCTTTAACGCCGCCTTGGAATTATCGGCTCCGGAACGTGCGGCGTATCTGGACGAAGCCTGTGGCGGGGATACGGGCTTGCGCCAACGTGTCGAGGAGCTCCTTCAGGCCGGTGTTACCGCGGGTGCATTTCTTGAAACCCCAGTTGCAGTGCCCCCGGAATTAAGCAGTGCCGCCTCTCGCGCATCCTCACCCATGGAGAAGCCGGGCGATTGGATTGGTCGCTACAAATTGCTTCAGCAAATCGGGGTAGGCGGTTGCGGTGTGGTTTATATGGCCGAGCAGGAGGAACCCGTGCGGCGCCGGGTTGCGCTCAAAGTTATCAAGCTGGGCATGGATACCAAAAGCGTCATTGCCCGCTTCGAGGCGGAACGCCAGGCGCTAGCCCTGATGGATCATCCGAACATCGCCAAGGTACTGGACGCCGGAGCGACGGATACGGGTCGTCCCTACTTCGTGATGGAATTGGTGCGTGGCACCAAAATCACGGATTACTGCGACCAGCAGAACCTCTCCACCCGTGACCGGTTGGATTTATTCATAAAAGTCTGTCAGGCGATCCAACACGCGCACCAGAAAGGTATCATCCACCGGGACATCAAGCCGTCGAATATTCTGGTGACGATAAATGACGGTGTACCACTCCCCAAAGTCATTGACTTCGGCATTGCCAAAGCGACTCAGGGAAAGCTAACCGATCAAACTGTTTTCACCGCGTTTGAGCAATTCATCGGTACGCCCGCGTACATGAGCCCGGAGCAGGCGGAAATGAGCTCCCTGGATATTGATACACGCAGTGACATCTACTCGCTGGGCGTTTTGCTGTACGAGCTCCTCACCGGCCAGACACCATTTGACGCCAAAATGTTGCTGCAAGCCGGGTTGGATGAAATCCGCCGAACCATCAGGGAGGAAGAACCGGCGCGACCCTCGACCCGACTGAGCACGATGCTGGCAGGCGAATTGACGACGACGGCCCGGCGACGCCAGACGGAACCGCCAAAGCTGATCCATCTGGTGCGGGGCGACCTGGACTGGATCGTGATGAAGGCATTGGACAAGAGTCGGGCGCGCCGTTACGAAACGGCCAATGGTTTTGCTGCCGACGTTCAGCGACATCTTAACAATGAACCCGTGCAGGCGAGTCCGCCGGGCAGGCTTTACAAATTTAAGAAACTCGTCCGGCGAAATAGATTTATCTTCGTAGCGGCCGGAGCAGTGGTCGCCGCCCTGGTCATTGGATTGGGAGTGGCCACCTGGATGTTTTTTAAGGAGCAGGAGGCCCATAAACAAGCCGAAGCGGAGCGGCAAAGATCAATAATTGAGGCCGCCAAGAGCCAGCAGGTCGCCAATTTTTTGCAGCACATGCTGGAAGGAGTCGGCCCGGAAAAAGCTTTGGGACGTGACACAATCATGTTGCAGGAAATTATGGAACAGACTGAGCAGCGACTGCACAGCGAGTTGAAAGGCCAGCCGGAAGTGGAGGCTGAATTGCGCCGGACGCTGGCCGACATTTATCTGCAGCTGGGCGATTATCCCAATGCCGAAAGGGAATATCGCCTGACCCTGCGTCTGCAAGAAAATATTCCCGGAAATGATGCGACGAAGGTAATGCAATCCGTCAACGCGCTCGCCGAGATCATGATCAGGCGTGGGGAATCTTCAGAGGTGGAACCAATGGTTCGCGAGGAACTGGCGCGCAGCCAGAAGCTTTTCGGCAAGGTGCATCCCGCCGTGGCGATTTCCCTCCATGATCTTGCCGGGGTGTTGTGGGAACGGGGGGACCTTGCAGGGGCCGACGCGATGCAGCGTGAGGCATTGGCTCAATGGCGGCAGTTTCACGACCCGAAGGACACCGCGATCGCCCTTAATGACCTTGGTCTGGTGTCGATAGATCGCGGCGATTTGTCCGGGGCGGAGCCACTGTTTCGTGAATCACTGGACATAATGAACAAGATGATGCTACCGCCGGGACATCCGGCTCTGGTGATGGCTTGGAACAGTCTGGCTCTGGCTCTTTGGTACAAGGGGGATCTGTCCGGGGCGGAAGCCATTGACCGTAAGGACTTGGAAATGGACCGAAAGCTGTATCGGGAAGGAAGTCCAGACACGGCGGCCGTCCTGAATAACCTTGCCGGGGTACTCCGTGACCGCGGAGACTTTGCGGCCGCGGAACCACTGCAGCGCGAATGCCTGGCGATGGTCGAAAAGATCATGGGCCAGGCAGACCCGCACGTGGCAATTGCGCGCGACAATCTAGCAACTTTGCTTCGCCGTCACGGGTCGCTGACCGCTGATGCGGAGATGCTGCGCGAAGCGCTCGAGCTAAGTCCCGCGGACCCGATGACCGCCAACGCTTATGTAAACCTATTGCAGAATCCTTTTCTAAAACCCTTGGCAACCAATTTCGACGGCGTATCCGACAATTGGCGATGGACCGCCGCGCCACCTGACACAAACTGGACACAGCCTGATTTTCAGGACGCGGCCTGGCGATTGTCCCGGGCCGTTTCGGGAGCAGCGACGTTCTTTCCTCGCAGTTCCAAAAACCCGGTCAACAATCATACCAACCTTTGGTTGCGACGGGAATTCAACTTATCCAGTGTCCCGTCGGGGAAAATCGTATTCCGCATCAACCACAATCATGACGCGCAAATCTTCTTGAACGGATTTGCAATCATTCCCAAGGCGGACTGGAGCGATACGGATTTTCTGCTGCCAGGCGCTCCCTCAGTCACAACGGCGCTCAAACCCGGCCGCAATGTTCTGTGCGTGCACTGCGAGGACGCCGACGGCAACGCAAGTATTGATGTCCGGATCTACCAGACGCAAGCCCCCGTAGCCGGCCAGCAAAGACTAATCGAAGAGTTTGGACTTATGATTGGCAAGGAGCCTAAACGAGCCGAACTTTACGGAGGTCGGGCTGCGATTTTTGCCCGCCTGGGCCGCTGGCGGGAAGCCGCGGCTGACCTTTCACGCGCCATCGCGCTAGAACCTTCCGAATCCGCGGGTTGGTTTGGGCTTGCGCCGGTTCTTTTGGAACTCAATGATGACTCAGGCTATGGTCGTTATCGCCATCAAGCTTTAGAGCAGTTTTCGAGCAACATCGACCCGGTTGTGGCGTCAAGAATCGCCAGACTGTCGCTGTTGGTTCCGGCGGACGGTGAGGATCTGGAAATGGCAGGGAAACTGGCCGATGACGCGGGAGCGGCGGAATATGCCGATGGCAACCTTGGCTGGAGGCAGTTGGCAAAGGGTTTGGCCGAATATCGGCGGGGGCGGTTTGCGAACTCTGTGGCCTGGATGGACCAGGTTCTTACAACCGCCGCACAGAAGAACCTGCCGGGCTGGAATCATGAGCGGGAGAGGAACCTAAAAGCCATGGCATATCTGGTGTCGAGTATGGCCCGCTATGAAATACACGACATCGCGGTAGCGCGGGAGTCACTCTATCAAGGGAGCAATCTGATCGCGACACAATTCCCGGCACCTGACAGCCCGGACCTGGGACGCGATTGGCCGGACTGGCTCATGGCTATGATTCTATTGCGGGAGGCCAATTCATTGATCAGATGAAATCGTCTGCCTTTTTAGGACTGTGATTACGCATTGTACAGTGATGGGGGAAATTGCGCTGTCGGGCGACTTTGGACAATCAGAAGAATACAACACAACACTAAAACACAATGAAAGAAGTCAACCTCTCAAATGGGAGAATCGCGTGTCCGATTCTGACGATCAGGATCACCAGGAGAATCCACTGGCTGTTGCTGGTGGCCGGAGTTTTGGCCGGCCAGTTTGCCTTCGTCAAAACCATGTCAGCGCAGGGCTGGACTTTGACCAGCGCGCCCACCCAAGCGTGGACCGGCGTCGCCTCTTCCGCTGACGGTACAAAGCTGGTGGCGGTGGCCAACGATTTTCCCAGTGCCCCAATCTATGTCTCGAGCGATTCGGGTGTAACCTGGACCCAGGCCTCAGTCCCATCCCATTCATGGTCGGCGGTGGCATCCTCGGCCGACGGCTCCGTGCTCGCAGCGGTAGGCGACGAGTATCCCACCGGACCCATTTTTGTTTCGACCGATTCCGGCACAAACTGGACGGAGGCTTCGGCACCTGCAAGTGACTATGTGGCCGTGGCAGTTTCGGCCAATGGCACTACCATAGTTGCGGCATCCCAAGCTTACCCAAGTGGTCCCATTTATGTCTCAACCAATTCAGGCACCGCCTGGAATCAAACCAGCGTGACGCCCAACGGTTGGTCGGGGATAGCCTGTTCGTCCGACGGAACTAAATTTGTGGCGGTGGCACTAAACTATCCCGAAGGACCCATCTATATCTCGGAAAACTCGGGCGGCAGCTGGACTCAAAGTGGTGCACCTGGCCAAGAATGGGAAGCAGTGACTTCTTCCGCAAATGGAAAAAACCTCGCTGCCGTGGCGGATTATCCTGAATCCATATCGGTTTCAACTAACTCCGGCAGTACCTGGCACAGCACGAGCGCGCCCAGTCAGACTTGGTCAGCCATCTCCTCGTCAGCGGACGGCAGTTCCTTGGCGGCGGTAGCCAATGGCGGCGACATTTTTCAATCCACCAATTCGGGTGACACCTGGAATGACACCGGAGCGCCCAGCTCATCCTGGACAGCCATTGCCTCGTCAGCCGATGGCGACGCCTTGGTGGCGGTGGTGAACGGCGGTGGTATCTATACCTGGCAATCCACTCCTGCCCCGAAGTTGAACCTTACCAACTCAAATGGCGATCTGGCCATATCCTGGCTTATTCCTTCCATGAACTTTACGCTCGAGCAGAACTCCAATCCCGGCACGGCCAATTGGACCGCTGTGGCCCTTGCGCCGGTCTTGAATCTCACAAATCTACAGAATCAGGTGGTGGTCCCGGTCTCGAGCGGCTCGCAATTCTACCGGCTTCAGAGTCAGTAATATATGCGCAAACTCGTCCCTCTATTTGACTGTTGCGATGCTGCTTTCGCGGTTGACACCCTGGTTCCTCCGTGGCTAAGTAAGTTGAAACAGCTAGAAGCTCATCCGAAATTTTAGTTGGTCATGCGCCATCAAACAACAGGCAGGCATATGAGGCAAAAATTCAATGGAGCTTTCACAGTGATTGAACTGGTGGTGGTCATTGCCATTATCACAATCCTGGCCGCCCTGCTGTTGCCGGCGCTCGTCAAGTCAAAGGGTCAGGCGAAAAACGTCGAATGCCTGGGCAACCTCAAGCAACTTGAACTTTGCCTCCATCTTTACGTCGCGGACAACAACGATTATTTCGTACCTAATGATTCCATATTTAATATCAACGATGCTGGACTTAGTGCCAACGGGTTGTCCTGGCTCCCGGACCTTGATGCCGACACGGAAATCAACCCTTCCAACATAATCAACGGCCTGTTGTATCAATACAACCATTCGCTGCCCATCTATCATTGCCCGGCGGACTTGTCCACGCTGCAAACACCTGACGGTCAACCTTTGGCACAATTACGCTGGCGCAGTTACAATCTGAGCCAGTCAATAAACGGCTACCCGCAAGGGGCCGGCCAATTTAACGGTCTCCCGACTTGTACGAAGTACACCGAAGTCCGCCATCCCGCACCGAGCGAGTTGTTTGTTTTCATCGATGAGAGCGCGAACACGATTATAGACGCAGAATTCGGCAATCCTCCCGTCGGTTCGTATGTCCAACAGAATGTCTGGTGGGATGTACCTTCCGATCGACATAATCAGGGCGGGAACCTTTCGTTTGTAGACGGCCATGTCGAACATTGGAAATGGAGAGTACCGACACAAGATTCCGGGTCGATGCATACAGTTTCAGCTGCTCAGCTGCCCGATTACCGGCGAATCCAAAACGCAATGAAACAATTCGCCGACGATTAACGCGCCTTAAATCATTGACGCGCAAGTAATACATCCTGAATCCAGGCTTCATCCGGGATCAACCGACAATCCAATCTCAGCCGGGAAGTGAGGAGGCATACCGCCTCCAAGCAAAGCAACGATGGCACTAGCGCTGGCATTTTGAAGTGTTCCGAAGTTTATTTTC
Organism: Verrucomicrobiota bacterium; assembly: GCA_050008355.1. Taxonomy (GTDB): domain Bacteria; phylum Verrucomicrobiota; class Verrucomicrobiia; order Limisphaerales; family UBA11358; genus UBA11358. Next base: position 33,031 of record JBEKMT010000031.1, on the reverse strand, counting down.
TGGCGCAATTTAAGCGCATTTGGTATGAACTAACTGAGTGAGTGAGGTTACCAGGATTCTTGAGTCCATCGAGCACGGCGACCCGAAGGCCGCCGATGACCTCCTTCCACTGGTCTACAGTGAACTCCGAAAGCTGGCGGCGTCCAAAATGGCCAATGAATCGCCGAACCAGACGTTGCAACCCACGGCACTGGTGCATGAAGCCTGGCTGCGCTTGGTCGGCAACGAATCACCAAAGTTTGACGGGCGCGCCCATTTCTTCGCGGCGGCAGCCGAAGCCATGCGCCGCATTCTGATTGACAAGGCCCGTCGCAAGCGGGCGTTGCGGCACGGTGGCGAGCAGCAGCGCGTGGATCTTGAAGGATTGGAAGTTGCCGCTCCATGCGACGAGGACGAACTGCTTGCCATGAATGAGGCGCTCAATAAACTGACCATCAATCACGCCGTCCAGGCTGAGGTGGTCAAGCTTCGTTATTTTGTGGGCATGACGAATGTTGAAACTGCCCAAGCTCTCGGTCTTTCCGAACGGACCGTGAAGAATTATTGGACCCATGCCCGGGCCTGGCTCTATCGAGAAATCCAGGCGCAACGGAAGCCGGAATAAGCGTTCCCAGTAAGGCGAATTCCCGGCAAAAAGGAGCCGGCACTTACGGGCAAAACCTGCCTCAAGCAAGCTCGTTCTTCGGTCATTTCCACATACCTTGGCCTTGTTCAACTAATTCAGGAAAATAACTTGCCTCTTTGGTTCGCGAATTTCGCATTGCTCAACGGTGGGCGACATCGCTCAACAATCAATACAAAACCAGGCGCCTGTCGCCTAATAATGAGAAAGAATCAAATCATGAAAAAGCGTACTACAATCAAGCGGTCACTGATCCAGCACGGCCCCCTCGGGTCGCTATTAACGGCACTCCTGCTGCTGACAAACACAGCCTCAACCTCATCCGCCCAGGCGCTCCCGCCGGATATACATCCTTATGGATTGAGTTATCAGGAATGGGCGGTCAAATGGTTACAGTGGAGTTTTAGTCTATCAACGAACAACCTTGAATTGGTGGGCTCGCCCGACATTCATTGCGGAGATGCCTCCAAAGTGCGTTTTCTGGCTGGTGTTTATATCCCTGGGAATAATGGAATCACCATCGAAACCCGTGAGGTAACCGTGGATCCCGGCACCCCCCTGTTCTTATCGGTGCTCGACAATCAGGATGACAACACTGGTTGCAATGGCAACGAGCTCGATTTTGCCACCAACACGGTAAGCGAACTGTTGGGGACAGTGGAAGGCAATTGGGGTTATGTCACGTCGACCACGTTGCGGAAGGAGTTTTTCTAATGATCCCTCCCCTTTCACCTGGGAAACATGTAATCGCATTTGCTGGAATCGTCGGCCCAGCTAGCGCGCCTTATGTAGAGGCTGACCTCACCTACGACATCACGGTACGACGGGATTCAGGTTGCGGCCGAAGGTAATCAAGTAAGGGATCCTAAACGACCCTGATCCCGTGGGAACAGCCCGCAGGATCAGGGCCTTTTTTATGCCCGAAAACCATCGAGCTCATCTTCGTCGGCTTGGATAACTTGTATCCCTAGCTAGCATATCCTACGCTCCTTGCATGTACCAGATGATGAGAAGATTAATTGCCTGGATGATGCTTACTTGCAGTCTTTCCGTGTGCGCCAGGACTTATGAAGTAGCACAGAGCAATCCACAAGCCAGCGATGACAGCGATGGAACCCGGGAACGACCTTGGAAAACCCTGTCCAGAGCTCTGCAGCATTCCGGTCCGGGTGATGAGGTGCTAATTCGCGACGGCGTATACAGGGAAAATGTGGTGGCCCGGACCAACGGCACAGCGCTGGCGCCCATCACGTTTGAGGCCGCTCCGGGCGCCCATGTCGTAATCACTGGCGCAGACCGGCTGACCGACTGGCAGCATGCCAACGTCGGCCAGCCGATTTACCGCGTTCCTTGGACGTACCGGTTCGTCGGCTGGTCCAAGTACATGTCACATCCAGATGACGAGTATCATCGACTGATCGGTCGTTGCGAACAGGTGGCGATCGATGGCTACCTTTTGAGGCAGGTGCTGGAGCCAAATCAACTGGCTCCCGGCACGTTCTTCGTGGATATTTCAAACCAGGTGCTGGAGGCTTGGGATTCAGGCGGACGCAACTTGAACCAAGTTTTCAGCGAAGGTTCGACCAGGACGGAAATATTCCGGGTGGAAGGCGACTACGTACGATTGCGAGGGTTGCACTTTCGTTTTGCCGCGAACATGGCCCAGCACGGAGCCGTCGTCCTCGCTGGCAACCATGATACATTGGAGGATTGCACTTTTGAGGACATGAACAGCAGCGGTGCGACCTTCGCCGGCGAATATGAGACTGTGCGTCGATGTGTTTTCCGCAACAACGGCCAGTTGGGTTTTGGGGCCAATGGAGCCCAGGATTTGCTATTCACAGAATGTCTGGTTGAAAACAACAATACGAAGGGATTTGACCGCGGCTGGGAGGCGGGTGGCGACAAACTGGTGCTATGCCGCCGCGCCGTGCTGGAACGATGCCGCTTCCTCCGCAATCGTGGCCATGGCATCTGGTTTGATATTGGCAATGAAGACTGCGTAGTACGCCAATGCCTGATCGCAGACAATGAGGATAGCGGAATTTTCAACGAGATTTCCTACGGTCTGCAGGCCGATGACAACGTGATCGCCGGAAATGGGTTTGCGGCGACGGCTGGAGCCTGGGGTGCGCAGGCAGGCATTTCTCTTTCCAGCAGTCCGGGGAGTCTGGTCGAGCGAAACCTGATTTTGGGAAATAGGGAGGGGTTCAATTTTCGTGAGCAGACCCGCGCCACCCCGCGGATTGGCGGGAAGCCGGAGGAGCCGGTCTGGAACCATGATGAGACCATTCGACGGAACATAATCGCGTTTAACCGCGACGCCCAGGTTTGGGGCTGGTTTGATATGAGGGACGATCGCGAGTGGCCAGCCAGAACACCAGAATCGCAACCACCGAAAATGAGGGATGCGCCCGAGCCCCGCGATAGTGCAGGCCCATATGGAGCGAAGACTTATGATGGCCAGCCTGCCGCGCTCACTTTGGAAAGATTGCGTTTAAGCTTTATGCAGAACGTATATTTCGCCGAAGCGGGACAAGGTTGGTTTGAATGGGGCGCCAGCTGGAGAAGGCATAAGAGCTATGCCACTCTGGCTGATTTTCAGGCAGACTTGGGAATCGATAACGGCAGCCGCATATTCAATCCATCTTTCGCGAACCCAGACGCACTCGACCTTCGCCTGAACCCTGGCGTGATGGCGATGTTGGAACCGTGCTATCCTCATGGGCCGGTTCCCGGAGTGGTTCTTGGAGTAAAGCCGTGAGGCAGTTGAAGTCCGGGTGATGATCGTTGAACACTCGCCGGCATCGTCAAGCCGGCACAAAGCCCGTGAGTTCAATTCTGCTCCAGACGGAAGAAGCGTTGCGAGCCGCTACTGGGAATCGTCAGCATGTAGTTGGTACTAACGATGACCGGAGCGGCCGAGACGGTCGTCCACACTGCTGGAGGAAGCAGGTTGGCCGTGGATTGAAGTGCAAAACCGGTGGCATTTGTTGGCCACGATAAGACCAAATTGGAAACTGCGGGAGTGGCGCCCAGCTGGGGCAGGCTGAACCTCTCCGAGCTGGCATTAAAATTTGTGGCCGTATCCGAAAGTGCCGGCACAGCAATGCCCGCACCGGAGGAGCCAAACACATATAGTGTCAAGCTGGGATTGGCGGCCCAGCCAGCAATGGAGTAGCTGCCAACGGGCATTCCGTCATAATACCCGGTCATGGTCTTCGTTAAAGCATCGTAACTTAGCGTAACAACACCAATATTCGCTTCCACTGATTCGGTCACAGCGGAGGCGTTCGTTCCTCCAGTCAACACAAGCAAGCTGTCACCGTTGACATAAACACTTGCGCCCAAAGGCGTCGTGTCTAAGATTGCGCCGTCAAAGCGGGCGAGGAAATGTGCTCCTGTTCCATACTCAAATTTGGGATAATTCAGGCCAGCGTTTCCGGTGTTATTGACTTGGCCGGCAACGATACTGACGAAATGCTCGGTCTCACCACTGACATACACCGCGGATAAGCCGATGCCATCATTCGGTGAAGCAGAGCTCGTGGCAGTCATGGTTTTCGGAGAAACATTGATTGTGATTGAGGCATGCCAACCGCCCGAGGCAGTGATCAGACTCGCGGCACTACCGATAAGAGGGATACTGGCCGTGTCGGCCGTGGGATTAGCGTTATCGGTATACTCGAACGTGCCGGTGGCGGAATTATAGGTGATACTGGCCGTATTGGTAGACTGGATTTGCGTACCAAAAGAGTAGTTTTGCGCCTCGACGTGATCGAATGGCAGCCAAGCCGCAGCCGCGATCAAAGCAGGCAGGAGAACTACACTGCCCGGCAACAATTTCAAGAGGCACCCGGGATTTTGATTTTGTTGCATAGCCGTCCTTCAGCTCATTTCTGACGGTTCCCTTCTACACTTCCGCAATCATATATACAACCCAATAATTCACAACTTGAAAAAGGAGTTCAATAGACGGCAATAATAATTTTCCACTTCTTTGACGCAATGCGAAATCGAAGCCATTGATTGCAAGCTGAAACCGAAAAATGTTCCGGCAGAGTGCGCGACTATTGCTGGTCGCAGATTTCAACTTGAATTGCAACGGAAGTTGGCTTATCAAAACAACTGATCGAATTAACCGCGATCTTATTGGAGTTGTTTTAACCCTGATTGCCTTATGAACTTTTCAATTCGTGGCCACTCCCCATTGAGCCATTGGGTTCTTGTTTTAGCAATAGCGATAATTGAGTTATGGCTCGCGCCACAGCGCGCCAGCGCCCAGGGGCAGAATTTGTTCATGTCGGATGCTTACGCCAACATCTACAAAATCACATCGTCGGGATCTTTCTCCCTGTTCGCATCCAATTTGGATGAACCTTACGGAATGGCTTTTGACAAAGCCGGCAACTTATATGTAGCGGATTCCGGCGATAACGCCGTCTATAAATTTTCGTCGTCAGGCGCGCGATCCACCTTCGCCTCGGGTTTGAATGTGCCGGAGGACCTGGCCTTCGACAGTTCAAGCAATTTGTACGTGGCGAATTTTGAGGCCAATGACATCATAAAAATCACACCCGGAGGCAACCAATCCATCTTTGCCACCAACCTGCCCGAGCCAGACGGCCTCGCCTTTGACAAGGCGGGCAATTTATATGTGGCGGATTCCGCCGACACAGCCAATGACATCAGTAAAATCACGCCGTCGGGCACCGTCACGGGCTTTGCCTCCGGTTTCAATTTCCCGGCGCAAATGGCCTTTGACGATGCGAGCAATTTGTATGTGGCGAATGTCTTCGGAAACTCCATCAGCAAAGTAACCCCTTTGGGATTAGTGACAACCTTTGCCAGCAACCTGAACCAACCCATTGGGTTGGCCATCAACCAGGCGGGCGATTTATTCGACGGGGAGGACAGCGGGATCAATGAATTCGTGCCGCCCTCAGGAACCCCGGTTCCCTTTGCCGCCTTGCCCCCTGAGGTTGTTACCGCAAACTATCTCCTTTTCCAACCGGCATCCGCCGCAACAAAGTTGACCATCCGCTATTCCAAGAACCAGGTGATCATCTCCTGGCCTACGTCCGACACCGGCTTCACGCTTGAGACAAACAGTAACCTATCGACAACAAACTGGGGTAATTACAGTGCTGCAATTATTAACAACAGCGTGACCAACGTGCCTTCGCAGGCAAGACTCTTCTTCCGGCTGGTTCAGTGACCGGAACCAGTCTGCATTTGTCATCCAGGGGGCGTGGATGCACCAGCGTTTCATTCGTTGAGAAACCGTCTCCGCCACGCCCCAATCAGCTTAAAAACAAACCAAGCAATTCGCAGCCGAAGGCAGAACCGCGTGGGGTTGTGTCTTGAGCCTTCGTTTCGGGTCGCGAGGGCCAATTAGGGAAAACACCCCATGGAAAAGTTTTCGTCCAACGCTTACAGTCAGTTCAAACGGTGATGCAAACCAAGGACAAGACATTGTGATCTTTGACCGAAAACGCCATGCATCACCCAGGCGCACGATTGAATAACCCTTAGCTTATGCACTATTGGAATCTGAATCTTAGCCAGTCTTGGCATGACCTGCTGGAAATAATGATGTTTTATCCGCTGATCACCATCGGGTTCAGTGTCTTAATCTTCGTTTGTTTCTTCAAAGTGCTGTCGGCCCCACCAACAATCCCATCGTTTCGGGAACGGGCCTGGAAATGGTTTATCAGCTTTTATGCCGTCGGCGCCTGGTGGGGGTTTGTCTTTGCCATCTGCGTGATATTTATTTCACCCACGCAGATTTTCAACAGGCAATCGCAGGCACTGGCCCAATTCTCCAATTCAACGATGGTTCTGAGCTTACCGCCCATGGAATTGCAAACCGGCCTCACAAATGGCTACGCCGATCACATTGAAAAGCAATCAAATCTGGCGACCAGCGATTAACCGGGAGAACCCCACCATTGTCGGCTCCCAAATCTGCCATTTCGTTAGAAAGCGTATCATCCACATCGCGGCAATGATTCAACGGCCTGTCTTTTGGCTCGCATACCTTAATCCTCAAACCGTAAATTACCCCCCGTGAGTTGGATTTACCGCCATGCAATCAGGCCGGGGCTTTTCAAACAGGACGCAGAATTCGCGCACGATTTTGCCCTGAGGCAACTCGCGCGAGCAAGCAACAGTGCTTTGGTTGGAACAATCACCGGCGCATTATTTGCCGCGCCTGAACTGCCGGTCGGACTGTTCGGTTTAAAATTCCCCAATCCGGTCGGGCTGGCTGCCGGCTTGGACAAGCATGCCGCCGCGGTCCCAATGTGGGAAAAACTGGGGTTCGGCTTTTGCGAACTTGGCGGGGTGACCTGGCAAGCGCAACCGGGCAATCCGCCACCCCGCATGTTCCGGGCGGTGGCTGACGAAGCAATCGTCAACCGGATGGGATTCAATAATTCCGGAGCGGAGGCCATGGCCCAAAAGCTGGCAGGCTGGAAAAAATCAGGTCGTTGGCCGAAGCATCCCGTCGGGATCAACTTGGGCAAATCGAAAGTCACGCCACTGGAGAAGGCCGCCGATGACTATGCCAATTCCTTCCGGTTGCTCCAAGATCTTGCGGATTTTTTTGTCGTGAATGTCAGCTCTCCCAACACGCCCGGTTTGCGCCAGCTGCAGGATAAGGGCGCACTAGACGAGATTTTTGCGGCATTAAATGAGGCCCAAAGTTCGAAGACCGGGGTTCAAGGCCAAAAACCGATCCTGGTGAAGGTCGCGCCGGATTTGACCTTCGAAGCGCTCGATGAAATTCTGGAGTTGACCGGGACGCGAACCATTGCCGGCATTGTGGCAACGAACACTACGATCACGCGCCCGACGGAGATTACTCCTGCCCTGCAATCCGTCTATGCCGAGGCGGGTGGTTTGAGCGGAAAACCTTTGCGCGCCCGCAGCACGGAAATCATCCGCCACCTCCACCGCCAAACCCTTGGTAAACTTCCAATTATCGGTGTCGGTGGCATTTTCAGCGCGGACGATGCCTGGGAGAAAATCACTGCGGGAGCGAGTTTGCTGCAAATCTACAGCGGCTTGGTTTACGAAGGTCCGGGACTGGCCAAAACCATCGTCACCGGTCTGCGCGAAAAACTCAGCAAAACCGGCGGCAAAGATTTGCGCGAAGTCGTCGGTTCGGCTAAATGAACAGTCATGTTTGAGCATCGCACCAAGCCGTTGCTGCCCCGCAAGGTCTTTTACCAACGCCTCGCGCATCACGCGGCGCTGGGGGTGACGATCATTGCCATTTCGCTGGGCATCGGCATGGTGGGCTATCATTGCTTGGAAAAACTCCCGTGGATCGATGCCTTCCTCAATGCGGCAATGATCCTCTCAGGCATGGGGCCGGTGGCAACCCTGCAAACGGATGCCGGCAAGCTTTTCGCCGGTTGTTACGCACTGTTCAGTGGCATCGCTCTGATCACCATCCTGGGAATTATTTTCGCGCCGGTGGTCCACCGGTTTCTTCATAAGTTTCATCTGGAAGATGAGGGGCAGAAGGTCAGGTGACCATGGTCCGACACCGACAACCGTTGAATCGAAACCCGCCAGACCGACCTCCGGAATCCAGAAAATCTCCAATCACGAACATCCAAAACCGGCGCCTGAATCTTTGATCGAAGTTGGTTTCTCAATTCTTTCCGGGGTAGAAGGGTCAATTCAGAGGAGGTCAATAGCCGGCGATCTTTTTCCACGCCCCCTTCGCAAGCACTTCTTTTTTTACACTCTCGACTGAAGCGACTATCCTCGGGTGATGCAAATTGCTTTTACAAAATATCACGCACTGGGAAACGATTATATCGTCATTAACCCAAAGGATTTGCCTTCGGAGCTGACGACGGATCAGGCCAAGACCATTTGCCATCGCAATTTTGGCGTGGGTTCGGACGGAATTTTGCTCGGACCACTCCCATCGGCTAATGCCAGATGCGCGCTGAAAATTTACAACCCCGACGGCAGTATCGCCGAAAAGAGCGGCAACGGGCTGCGCATTTTTTCGCGTTACCTCTGGGACTTAAAAGTTGTCGGCCCGGATGAATTCGCCATCCAGACGGACGGCGGGCTCGTGCGTTCAACCGTTTTCGACGGTGGCAGGATGGTGCGCGTGGAAATGGGCAAAGTCAGTTTCGACAGCGACAAGATCCCGGTTACCGGAGCGAAACGAGAAGTGATCAATGAGCAAGTCACGGCGGGTGGAAGGCAATTCACTTTCTGCGCGGCGACGATTGGCAACCCGCATTGCGTTTTGCCACTGCCGGAAATCAGCGCAAAACTGGCGCATGAATTCGGACCACTGCTGGAGACGCACTCATATTTTCCGCGCAAAACCAATGTACAATTCCTGAAAGTGCTTGATCGCGCAAACATCCAGATCGAAATCTGGGAACGCGGTGCGGGTTACACGCTCGCCAGCGGTAGCAGCAGCAGTGCGGCTGCGGCCGTGGCGCACAAGCTGGGGCTGGTGGACCGTAGTATCTCGGTCCACTGTCCCGGCGGCGTTATCAAAATTGAAATCCGCGACGGATTTGACATCCTGATGACCGGGAGCGTGACCAAGGTTTCCGAAGGTGTGATCAGCCCGGAAATTTTTCTTTAGAATTCCAGCCACACGCGCGGGAACGCCAGGTTTAGTAACAGATTTTGTCCGGTTTGGCATCCCATTCCGCAAAGGCTTTCAAAGCTTCCGGACGGAGCATTTGGGTCATGAAAATCTTCCGGCGCGAGACGGGACGGGACACTTCGCGGTAAATGAAATCGTCGTCGAACTTGATTTTGGCGGCGTCGAGCCGCGTGCCGGCATAAAAAACTCTTTGCAAACGCGCCCAATAAATCGCCGCGAGACACATCGGACACGGCTCGCAGCTGGTGTAAAGCTCGCAATCATGGAGTTGGAAAGTCTTCAATTTCTTGCAGGCGGCACGGATTGCGGTGACTTCCGCGTGGGCAGTCGGGTCATTTTGGGAGGTGACCTGGTTCCAGCCGCGACCGACGATTTTTCCATTGCGCACCACCACGGCCCCGAACGGTCCGCCGCAGTTTTTCCGGGATTTTTCACGTGAGAGGCGAATGGCCTCCCGCATAAATCTCTCCTTCATGCCGGCAAATTAACCGAAGAAGACTGCGCTTGCACAGGGTTTTTTCCGGGCGGACAGAACCGATCTCAGCCGGCAAAACCTAGCTAACCAGGCAACTCGTACCCTCAATCCTTATTCGTTGATGCCCCAATGCCTTGACGGATGGCGATCCATCATGTCTTTCAAGAGTGATGACACGGTTTCCGCCCGCACCCGAATGTCTTCGATCGGGTCGGAATTGGGAGGGGAGACCGGTGAATCAGTTGAAGCGACGATAGCAGCAGTGACGGCAGCATTTAGTTGCTTTGGATCCACAGAAATGACCAAAGGCCCGTTCATAACGGTCCAGGGTACAACAGGGAATGGCATTTAGCTACAGAAAGTTATAAACAAGCATTAACAAAGCGACACATTTTATTAGAAATTCTACTTTGTTACTAGGACCACAGGGATGGATTTGGAGGGCTAATTTTTGCGGGCGCCGGTAAAGAGCAATCGCAGGCTGTTCATAACGACGACGACCGTGCTGCCCTCATGGCCAACGACGCCAATGGTCAGCGGAATCTTTCCAAACATGGCGAGGCTTACGAGGACAAAGACTGTGCCCAGGGAGATGACCAAGTTTTGCCGGATGACAGAACGAGCGCGCTGGCTCAATCGAAAGGCGAAGAGAAAGTTTTCCAGCCGGTCATGCATCAGCACCACGTCCGCCTGTTCGAGTGCCGCATCGGAACCGCGAGCGCCCATAGCCACTCCGATATGCGCTGCGGCGAGGCTGGGTGCGTCGTTCACCCCGTCGCCAACCATCGCGACGCGCTTCCCCTGCCCGGTCAATTCACGGATGACCGCCACTTTCTGTTCCGGCCGGAGTTCGGCGCGAACATCGTCCAACTTCAATTCGGTGCGCAGATGTTCGGCGGTGGCCCGACGATCGCCGGTGAGGGCGATGGTGGAAAGTTTTTCGCGGCGCAACGCGTCAATGACTTCGCGCGCCTGCGAACGGATATCGTCACGCAAAACTACCCTTCCCAGCAAATCACCGCGGGCCACCCAGACCTCGGAAAAGCCCGCGTCAGCGGAGGCCACGGAGGCAGGCCAGGCTGAAGAGCGATGTTCGGCCGCAATCCATTCACGGCGGCCGAGCAGATATTCAATATCATCGCTTTCTTTGACTTTGGCACGCAATCCCTGGCCGGTGACGGATTCGAACCGGGCAAATTCGATGGCGGGAATTCCCTGCTGCTTGCCGTATCGCGTGATTGCGCGGGCGAGCGGATGGGTGGACAGCTTTTCGAGCGAATAGGCCAGTTGGGCGACTTCAAGTTCGCGGCCGGGGGGAAAGCTTTCGACGGTTTCGACCCGTAGCTCACCGGTCGTCAGCGTACCGGTTTTGTCGAGGGCCACGACGTTGACCTCAGCCAGTTTTTCCACGGCTGCACCACCACGGAAAAGAATCCCGTGGCGGGCGCCGGAAGCAATGGCGGCCAAAACCGCGGACGGAATGGAAAGCACGAGAGCGCACGGCGAAGAAACAACAAGGAGCGTCATGGCGCGATAAAAGGCGCTATGTACCCCGCCCAGGGATTGAAACGGGGCCAGATGAGCGCCCAGCCACCAGACAAAGAACATGGCCAGGGAAAGCGCGAGCACGAAATAAGTGTAAACCGAGCTGAATTGGTCGGTGAAGCGTTGTGCGGGCGCCTTTTGCTGTTGCGCTTCGCGGATGAGGGTGATGATTTTTTGGAGCGCGCTTTCAGCTGCGGGCTTGATGACAACGGCCTCGACCGCACCCCATAAATTGAGCGTGCCAGCCAGCGCCGTGTCGCCGACTGATTTTTCCACCGGCGCGGCTTCGCCGGTGAGATTGGACTCATCAGCAGCGGTGGCGCCCCGGGAAATTTCCACATCGACAGGGAATTGTGCCCCGGGCTTGAGGTGCAGCTTCATCCCTTTGCGGAGGCTGTCGACAGCCACTTCGTGTTCATGGTTTTGCCCGTCAATGACTGTGGCGGTTTTGGGAGCGTCGCGAAAAAGGGAACGGATTTCCTTCTGGGTTCGGCCCAGTGCGTAATGTTCAAGGGCGCCCGACAGGGAAAAGAGGAACAACAAGGTGGCTCCTTCGGCCCAGGCACCGATGCAAGCGGCGCCAACGGCGACCGCAATCATTAGAAAATGAACGTCGATGGCCCGCTTTTGCAACCGTTCCCAGACTTCTTCCGCGGGGAAAAATCCTCCAGCCAGATATGCGGCGGCATAAAACAGAATCCGGTAGGAAGCCGGCACAAAGGAGGGCGAGAAGTATCCAGCCAATCCGAGGATGCCACACAGAAACGCGGAGGCCAACTGCCATTTCCATTCGTCCGCATGCTGTTCATCATCGTGGATTTCAATTTCGCGCGGGACGATTTTGGGAAAGGGTAGTTCGCTCCAGCGCCAGAACTTGGGCGCCGTCGGACAGGTCACGCGGGCGATGGTGGTAGCATCACCATCCTGCTGGATGGTGATGCGCTGGCGTTCGTTTTCGGAAAGCGGCGAACCGCAGACGGCGCAATCGGTTTTACCGGTGAACAGCGAGCAGGCGTGGTTTAAATCGCCGGCCTGCGCGGAATTAAATTTGTTGGTAAGCCGAGCGGTGAGCTTGTCCAGGTCCGTTCGGCCGAGCGTGGCGACGGAAAGCTTTTTATGGGCCGGGTCGATCGTGACGGCTTCGACCGCCGGCTCTTCGGCCAGCGTGTCGGCTACCGACCGAGCGAGGCAAGGCCCGGCCTCGGCATGATGCAATTTTTCTGTCTCCGGCGTTTTCATCAATGACATACTTTATAACATAATATTGTTTTCCGCGCACGCAAAAGGCACGGCCGAATTTCCGCGTTTGGTCTGGACTTTTGGGGGTGCCTGGCTTTGAATCAGCAAAGAATCACCCCGTTGATTTGATATGAAAAAATATTTCCTGATTGCCGCCTTAGCCGTGCTCGGATTCAGATTGGTTCAGGCACAATTGCCATCGGCGGGTCTCTCGCCCGGCATGAGTGAAGCCATGACGAAGGTGTTTGGCACAAACCTTTATTATTCCGCGACTTTGCACACTGAAGTGAGTATGCCGTCCCAAGGGCAGAACGTTTCCATGACCGGCAAAATGTATTTTTCCGGGGGCAATTCACGCTCGGAGATGGACATGACGCAAATGTCCGGCAATGCCATTCCGCCCCAGGCCATAGCCCAGATGAAATCCATGGGCATGGACAAGATGGTGGCCATTTCACAAAGCGACCAGAAGATGATTTACATGGTCTACCCGGGTCTCAAGGCTTATGCGAAGATGCAGGAACCGGATGCCAGCACGTCAACAAACAACGTGAAGGTTGACTCCTCGGAACTCGGGAAGGAAACCATGGACGGTCATCCCTGTGTGAAAAAGCAATTCATGATCACCGACCCGACCTCGGGACAACAGGTGATGATGATCACGTGGAACGCAACGGACTTGAAAGGCATCCCCATCGAGGTGCAGCAAACCGCGCCGGGAAAAGACGCCGAGGGCACCAATTCAACGACGATGCATTTCACCGACATCGACCTGACAAAACCGGATCCAAATCTGTTTGTGCCGCCGGCTGGCTATACCGCTTACAACGACGTTCAAACAATGATGCAAACTGAGATGATGAAGAAGGTGGGTGGCGGCGCGGGATTGCCGCAATAAATTTAAATTTCCAGCCAAAGACAGAAGGCCGGGTCACTCCGGCCTTTTTTGTTTTTTAATCGACCCGACCAGCCGTTGAAAAACATCAACCATTTCAACCGAGCAGCGATTTCAGTTTCGCGAGGGCTTCTTCCAGTTTTTCGGCATCCTTGCCACCGCCGCGGGCGTTGTCCGGTTTGCCGCCGCCTTTGCCGCCAACAATCGGTGCGATGGCTTGAATGATTTTTCCGGCCTGAACTTTGGTCGTGAAATCCGGCGAAACATGTGCCACGAGCGCGACGGCACCGTTGGCCGCACCGCCAAGAACTATAACCCCCTTAAACCTGCTTTTGACGGAGTCCACCACCGCCTGAAGATAGTCCGCATCGGAATCGGGAAAGCTTTGCGTGATATACGGTATGCCGTTGGATTCATGGGCACGTCCCAAGAGCCAGCTCGCAGTTTGCGCGGCGTTGCGCTGAATGGCCGATTTCAGGGACTTCTCCAAATCCTTTTGTTGGCTGAGCAAGGTTTCGATTTTCTTCTCCAATTCGTGAACGGGCGAACTAACTTTGCCCGCGATATTCTTGATCAAGTGCGATTGTTCATTGGCCAAATCATAGGCGGCCAGTCCGGCCACCGCTTCAATGCGGCGGACGCCGGAGGCGATGGCATTTTCGCTGACGATGCGGAACAAGCCAATCTCGCCGGTCGCGCGGGTGTGGGTGCCACCGCAAAGTTCCATGGAGTAACCATCCAAGGCGGTAGGTTGGCCGCCGATCTGAACGACACGCACCCATTCGCCATATTTGTCGCCGAAGAATTGCATCACATCCTTGCGGTCCTTGACGTGGTTGTGTTTCACGTTCAACCAGGTGACCGGCGCGTTTTCAAGGATGCGTTCGTTGACGAGTTTTTCGATGTCGGCGAGTTGCGCGGAGGTCAACGGCTGGGAATTAAAATCGAAGGTCAATTTTTCGGGGCCGACAAAAGAACCTTTTTGTGTGGCGTCCCGACTCACGACCTCGTGCAATGCCCAATGCAGCAAGTGAGTCACGGTGTGATGGCGCTGGATGGCGTCGCGACGGTTTTTCTCAACGGCAAGGGCGACGGCGGCACCTACAGCAGGAGTGTTGCCACCCTCCACAAAATGCAGGAAGGTGTTCCCGGATTTTTGGGTGTTGACTACACGCCAAAGCTGGCCGCCGCCACTGATCTCGCCGGTGTCGCCAACTTGACCGCCCATTTCGGCATAGCACACACTCGTGTCGAGAATGACCGCGGTTTTGTCTTTGAATGAGACGACTTCCTGGACATTGGCTTCCACCGCGAATTTGTCGTAACCGACGAAATTTGTGGGCGTGGTGGTTTCAATTTGCGAGAGCGAAATGACTTCTTTTTTCTGGGCGGCGCGGGCGCGGGCGCGCTGTTCTTCCATCAGTGTTTCGAAGCCCCTCGTATCCACGGTCAGACCGCGTTCGCGGGCCATCAATTCTGTGAGATCAAGAGGAAAGCCATAGGTGTCGTAGAGTTTGAAGGCGAAATCGCCTTGAACTACCGACCTGTTTTCAGCCACCTGGGAGACATCACCAGCGACCTCATTGAATAATTCGATTCCACGATCAAGGGTTTTGTTAAATGCCTCCTCCTCAAGTCGGATGACATCCTGCACCTGCCTCTTCCTGCTACGGATTTCGGGGAAAGTCTCGCCCATCGTCTCGGCAAGAACTTCCACCAACTTGTAAAAAAATGGCTCTCTGAAACCAAGCGTTCGGCCATAACGCACGGCGCGGCGCAGAATACGGCGCAGGACGTAGTTGCGATCGTTGTTGCCGGGTTGGATGCCATCGGCGATCGCAAAGCTAAGCGTGCGGATGTGGTCAGCGATGACGCGAAAGGCAATGTCGAGCGCAATTTGTTCAGGCGTGGTGGAATCCTCCTCATCCGGTAAAGGCCTGTCCCGGACACCGGAATTGACTTCGATAATGTCACCCTGGCATTCGCCGGTTGATTTGAGCTCCTCCCTGTCTCCGACTTCCCCGACTTTCAATACGATGTCGCCAGGCAGGGTGCTGCCATACTTCTTGCCGGACAATTTTTCAAGGGCGTCGAAAATCGGGCGAAATATATCCGTTTCGTAATTGGAAATTTTCGCGTTGGCGAAATCAATGAGTCCCTTTGTGCCTTGAATGATCGAAGTGACGCGTTCGAAGCCCATGCCGGTGTCCACGTGTTTTGCGGGCAGCGGCGAGAAAGTTCCGTCGGGGTTCGCGTTGAATTGAATGAAGACGAGATTCCAGATCTCGATGCAACGCGCGTCGCCTTTATTGACGAGTGAACCCTTCGTATGGCCGTCGGGCGTCAGGTCAACGTGCAGTTCGGAGCAGGGACCGCACGGGCCGGTTTCGCCCATCATCCAGAAATTGTCCTTCTTGTTGCCGTTGACAATGTGAATGGCGGGATCGAGGCCAACACCGCGGAATTTTGCCGCCCATAAATCCCAGGCTTCCTGGTCAAAATTGCTGGGATCGTGTTTGGTTTTGTCCGGCGAATAAACGGTGGCGTATAGGCGCTGGGGCGGGAATTTCCAGACTTCGACGACGAGTTCCCACGCCCAGTCAATCGCTTCCTTTTTGAAATAATCGCCAAAGCTCCAATTGCCGAGCATCTCGAAAAACGTGTGGTGATAGGTGTCAAGGCCGACATCATCGAGGTCGTTGTGTTTGCCACCGGCGCGGATGCACTTCTGGGTATCCGCCGCGCGACCGGGATGGTAGGGACATTGGGTCTGCCCGAGAAAAATCGGCACAAACTGGTTCATGCCGGCATTCGTGAACAACAGATTGGGCGAATCTGGGAGGAGGCTGGCCGACGGCACGATCGTGTGGTGCTTGGACTTAAAATAATCGAGGAAGTCCTTGCGGACCTGGCTGCTGGAACGAATATGCGGACTGGTCATCGTAATTCAAAATTAAAAACGCCGCGCGAACCGGCGGCGATGGCAGCCATTCTCACGCGACAGGATGATGAGTCTAGCGGGATTCCAGGGCGCAAAGCGAGACGAAGTTTTTTCAAAATTACGTTTGACAGAAATGATTTCAAACAGGTATTTCATACAATTGTTTGAAAGGCCATTCAGGCAGGTGCGGCTAGTGAAAGCGTTTTGCCATTTGCGAAAATCCAAGTCAGTCTCACACAATCAACTATGAACCGAATCAAACGAAGTCTTTCTGCGCTATTCCATGGCGGGATTTTCTTGGGAGCGGGCATGGCGGCCTGGGCGTTGATGTCGACGGGTTGCGAGAAACAGTCTGCGGGTTTCACGCCGCCGCCACAGGTGGGCGTGGAGAAAGTCGCAACCGAGTCGCTGCAGGTGACGACGGAGTTGCCGGGGCGGATTGATCCGATCCGCACCTCCGAAGTGCGAGCACGCGTGGCAGGAATTTTGTTGAAGGAGGTCTATACCGAAGGATCGGACGTGAAGGCGGGCGATGTATTATTCCAGATTGATCCCGCGCCGTTGCAGGCGACTTATGATGGCGCGCAAGCGGCCCTGGCCAAAGCACAGGCAAACTTGATACAAACGCAAGCGCAGGCAGATCGTGACGCGGTGCTGATAAAAATTCATGCCGTAAGCCAGTTGGATTATGAGACGGCCGTTTCCGGGGCCGCGCAAGCCAACGCGGATGTTTTGGCGGCCAAGGCGGCGTTGGAAACCGCGGGGTTAAACCTGGGTTACGCGACGGTGACGGCTCCGATTGCCGGGCGCATTGGCAAGGCCCTGGCGACGGAGGGCGCGTTGGTCGGGCAAGGCGAGGTGACGGAATTGGCGCTAATCCAGCAGCTCGACCCGATCTATTTTGATTTTACCCAATCCAGTGTTGATATTTTGCGGCTGCGCAAACAGCTGGAAAGCGGCCAATTTAGGAGCGTTGAACCGGGCACGGCAAAAATCACATTACTGTTGGAGGACGGGTCCGTATATCCGCTGGAGGGCAAGCTGTTGTTTTCGGACATCACGGTTGACCCGACGACGGGGATGGTAACCCTGCGGGCGGAATTTCCAAATCCGGACGCACTGCTCTTGCCGGGGATGTTCGCGCGCGGACGCCTGGACCAAGCCGTCGACAACAGAGCGATAACCGTTTCGATGCGAGCGGTCATGCACGGACCGGACGGCAGCGCATCGGTCTACGTGGTGACGCCGGATAACAAGGTGGAAGTGCGCGCGATCAAGGCTGATACCGCCTTGGGAAACAGCAAATGGATTGTAACTGATGGCTTAAAAACCGGCGAACAGGTGATTGTGGAGGGCGTACAAAAAGTCCAGCCGGGAATGACGGTAGTTGCGACGCCATACGATGCCGGCACGAATGCACCAGCCGCCGACCAGCCCAACCCCTGAATTGTAACCACCTGAAACCCGGAAGCGAATATCCTCATGGCTAAATTTTTCATTGATCGCCCGGTATTCGCCTGGGTTGTTTCCATTCTCATCATGCTGATGGGGGCGCTGGCGATCACCAAGCTGCCTGTCGCGCAATATCCGAGCATTGCCCCGCCTTCGGTATCCGTCACGGCGACTTACGCAGGGGCGTCCGCGGAGATTTTGCAAGACACGGTGACATCGGTGATCGAGCAGCAGATGAACGGCATCGACGGGTTGCTCTATATCCAATCCACCAGCGACTCGTCTGGCCAATCGATTATCACCCTCTACTTTCAGCCAGGAACCGATCCGGATATTGCTCAGGTGCAGGTGCAGAATAAACTCCAACTGGCCATCCCCAGCCTGCCGCAGACGGTACAACAGCAAGGCATTGTGGTTGCCAAGGCGACCCGCAATTTTCTGATGTTCTTCACGCTATCCTCAACAAACGGCTCCATGGATGAGTTTGCGCTGGGCAATTATATCGCGCAACACGTCCTGGAACCAATTCAACGCGTGAACGGCGTGGGCGAAGCAGATTTGTTCGGCACGGAATACGCCATGCGCATCTGGCTCGATCCCTCCAAATTAAACAGCTTTAGCCTTACCGCCGGCGATGTCATCGCCGCCATTCAGGCGCAAAACGCGCAGGTTCCCGTGGGGCAAATCGGTGACCGACCAGCCCTCAACGGACAGGAATTGAACGTCACTGTGCAGGGACAGAGCACCCTGCAGACGCCGGAACAATTCGATGATATTTTGTTGCGCGTCAATGCGGATGGTTCACGTGTGCGATTACGTGACGTGGCCAAAATTTCACTGGGCGGACAAAACTACGTCACGCAGGTGCGCGTAAACGGCATTCGCGCCGCCGCCGTCGGCATCAAATTAACGCCCACGGCAAATGCGCTCAGCACCGCGGAAGCGGTGCGCGCGAAGGTCGCAGCACTTGCCAAATTATTTCCACCCGGCATCAAGGTGGATTATCCGTACGACAGCTCCACGTTCGTCCACATATCCATCGTCAACGTCATTGAAACGTTGTTTGAGGCCATTGCACTGGTGTTTATCGTGATCTTTGTGTTCTTGCAGAATATCCGCGCGACATTCATTCCAACCATCGTGGTTCCCATCGCGTTACTGGGTACCTTTACTGTGATCTATGCCTTCGGATTTTCCATCAACGTACTGACATTATTCGGCGTGGTGCTGGCGATTGGGTTACTGGTGGACGATGCGATTGTCGTGGTCGAAAACGTTGAGCGCATCATGAATGAAGAAGGGTTGTCGCCGCGCGAGGCAACGCGCAAGGCTATGGGACAAATCACCGGTGCGCTCGTTGCCATCACACTGGTGCTGACGGCAGTGTTCATCCCCATGGCTTTCTTCGGAGGGTCGGTTGGCGCGATTTACCGGCAGTTTTCGCTCTCGATGGTCGCGGCGATGTTGTTCTCGATTTTTCTCGCCATGTCGCTGACGCCAGCACTTTGTGCGACGTTATTGAAGCCGATCAGAAAGGGCGAGCAGCATGAAAAGCGCGGGCCGTTCGGCTGGTTTAACCGAGGTTTTCGTGCGAGCACAAACAAATATCAAAACCTGGTTGCTCGCATTTTGCAAAAGGCGGCCGCATATTTGATTCTATATGCGGTGATTTTGTTGGCCGTCGGATTGCTTTATGTGCGTCTGCCGTCGTCATTTTTGCCAGAAGAAGACCAAGGATATTTCATTACGGCGATTCAATTGCCGGTTGGTGCGACACAAGAACGCACTCAGGCCGTCGTGAAGCAAATCGAGGACTTTTACAAACAGCAGCCGGAAATCAGCGAGGTTATTGCCATTACCGGTTTCAGTTTCAACGGTCGCGGCCAAAATGTCGGTCTGGCGTTTGCCCGGTTGAAAGACTGGAGCCAGCGGCGCGGAGCGGCGCACCGGGTGCAGGCAATCATCGGACGCGCATTCGTGGGCCTGTCGGGCATAAAGGATGCAATCATTTTTCCGATCAATCCACCGGCAATTGCCGAACTGGGCAACTCTGCCGGCTTCGAATTTGAATTGGAAGACCAGGGTTCACTCGGTCATGCCAAATTAATGGCGGCGCGCAACCAGCTGCTGGGAATGGCCGCCCAGAATCCCATTGTGGCTCAAGTTCGTCCGCAAGGCATGGAAGACACCGCGCAAATGAAAATCGAGATTGACAAGGTCAAAGCAACCACGCTGGGCGTTTCGCTGGCGGACATCAACACGACATTGACTGCGGATTTCGGCTCGGATTACGTCAACAATTTTGTGAATGGCAACCGAATTCAGCAAGTTATCGTGATGCTGGATGCGCCGTATCGCATGTCGCCGGTCGACTTCAACAAAGTCTTTGTCCGCAACAGCAGCGGCACGATGGTTCCGCTCTCAGCCTTTACCACGTTGCATTGGATTTATGGTTCGCCGCGGTTGGAACGCTACAATGGATTTCCCTCCATGGACATTATTGGCATCGCCGGGCCAGGGAGAAGTTCAGGCACCGCGATGCAGGCGATTGAGGACATGGTGAAACAACTGCCGCCCGGCATAAGCGGCGAGTGGACCGGGCAATCTTACGAGGAGCGTCTCTCCGGGTCACAGGCGCCCGCGCTTTACACGATTTCTCTACTGGTGGTTTTTCTCTGCCTGGCGGCACTTTACGAAAGCTGGTCCATTCCGCTGGCGGTCATCCTGGTGGTGCCGCTCGGCGTGCTCGGGGCGTTGCTCGCCGCGACATTGCGGGGTCTGCCCAATGATGTTTATTTCAAAGTCGGCTTGCTGACCACCATTGGGCTCTCGACCAAGAACGCGATCCTGATCATTGAATTCGCGAAAGATCTCCAATTGCAGGGCAAGGGATTGGTCGAAGCGACGCTGGAGGCAGTTCATTTACGGCTGCGCCCGATTTTAATGACGTCCTTTGCGTTCATCCTTGGCGTGCTGCCGCTGGCATTGAGCACCGGTGCCGGCTCCGGCAGCCAGAACGCGATCGGCACGGGTGTGGCCGGCGGCATGATTGCAGCCACGGTGCTGGCCATCTTCCTTGTCCCCGTCTTTTTCGTCGTCATCCGCCGGATTTTTAAGCCCCGGCAAAAGCGCGACAATCCGGGGGCACAAGAGAAGACCGCCAGCCAAAAGAATCCAGACGCCATCTAACGGCATGAACAAAATCATTACTCTTGCAGTGTTCATCGGAATCGCCGTCACGGGTTGCACGCTGGCGCCCAAATACCAGCAGCCCGCCGCTCCCGTGACCCAAGCCTGGCCGGGCAAGTTCCAAATGAAGAGCCAGTCGACCAATATGGTCGCCGACATCGGCTGGCGGGAGTTTTTCAAAGACCCGCGTTTGCAGGAACTGATCAGCTTCGCCCTCACCAACAACCGGGATTTGCGCGTGGCAGTCTTGAACGTCGAAGTATCGCAAGCGCAGTATCGAATCCAACGCGCCAACTTGTGGCCGCAAATTGACGCGACGGGAAGTTATATCCGGGAAAAGACGCCGGGCTTCGAATTGTTTCCCGGCGAGCGTTCGGTCAACAGCCAATACAGCGTCGGCCTGGGAACTACTTCCTATGAACTTGATTTGTTTGGTCGCATCCGCAGCCTCAAACAACAGGCCTTGGAAAATTATTTTGCCACCGAGGAAGCGCAGCTCAGCGCACAGATTTCACTCGTTTCCGAGGTGGCGGTGCAATATCTGACCGAACTCGAATACGACCAACAGCTGAGGGTCGCGCGCGCGACGCTTCAGTCAGTGCAATCCGCTTATGACTTGAACCGGCAAAGCTACGATGCGGGCAGCATATCCGAACTCGATCTGCGCACAGCCGAGGCGCAAGTCCAGACGGCCAAGGTCAGCGTCGCGGGCTACGAACAATTGCATAATCAGGCCGAAGATGCGCTGGTCCTGCTGCTGGGAGGCCCGATGCCGACCAATCTGCCGCCCGCGCGGTCTTTAAGCGCGGAAAATTTGTTGACGGATTTGCCGCCCGGTTTGCCGTCGGACCTACTGACACGAAGGCCGGACATTCGCGAAACGGAGCATCAACTGAAAGCAGCCAACGCCAACATCGGCGCTGCGCGTGCGGCCTTTTTCCCGGCCATAAAAATCACCGCCGATGCCGGCTTCTCCAGCATGCAGCTTTCGCAACTGTTTGTCCCCGGGGCGGACACCTGGCTCTTTAACCCTCAAATCACGCTGCCGATTTTTGAAGCGGGACAAAACAAAGCGAACCTGGACGTCGCCACCCTGAACAAACGAATTGAAATTGCCGATTATGAGAAGACGATTCAGACGGCCTTCCGTGAGGTGTCCGATGCATTGGTCGCGAAAAAATATTTGGATGAACAACTGGCTGGCCAGCAACGCCTGGTGCAAGCCGAACAACGCCGCTATGATTTATCCACAGCGCTTTATCGCAACGGCGCGGCCAGTTATCTGACCGTGCTCTCCGCGCAACAGGACCTGTACAGCGCGCAGCAGAATTTGGTGACGCTTCGCTTTTCCCGGCTTTCAAATCTGATTAACCTTTATCAGGCGCTGGGCGGCGGCTGGCAGGAAAACACCCCGGGCAACGCCGCAGGCAATCACTGAGCCAAATCGCAAAAATCGCAAAAATATTTTTAAAAAAAGTTCTTGAGAAATTCCATGAATGGAGCGACAAGTTACCCAGTAGCGATGCAGTGGTGGTATTGATCTTTGAAGAAAAATTTGATTTCCCTGCCCTGTTTGTGATTCGAAGCAATCCTTGAACCGTAATTAAAACGATCACGGGATGAATCATGATGATGGCCGACATGCCTTAACTGGAAGTCGAAAGTCGTCAAGTCAGTCCCACATGTAGCAATACATGTTCAAAGGAAAAGTTAGACACGGCAATGGCGGGGGCTATTTGAAATGCCCGATTAACCCAGGACATATCCGTTGAGTGAGGAGGCCCGCCACTGGCGGGCCTTCTCATTTTCCGAGCTTGACCGCATTTGGGACGTTAGCAGGGTTAACCTTTGTGCGGATTCTCCCCTCAGGCCCTGGAGTACTACTGCTTCCAGCCTCCTTCGAACATCTCCAGTCAAGCAGACCTCTTGTTAAAAATTTCTCTTGTGTCATGATAACAAAACTTCCCTGGTTGAAAAATAATTTACCACCCACGGCCACGAGTGAGGCTGAAGGAGGTCTAACCCGGAGAGTTTTATATTACAAAAAGATAATGCATTTTAAAAAATGCTGTTCGGAAGATACGCAGTAATTGCCAACAAAAGTCTGGCTGGGCTCTGATGTTTTGGCCTGAGAAGTAAACATCTTTGCTACTGATGGCTGGTTCAACTAAAAAAATTGTCACCCCCGAGCCCCGTTTGGCAAGCGGATTGCATCAGGCGGGCTCGTGGTTCAATTTTTCGGTAGTTTTTTCACGGTATCATCAATCAGTGTACGCCGGTTTTTAAAAATCGCTTTATTCATGATGTTACCGGCAATGACATTTGGTTCGATCAGCACGAGGATTACCTGGAGTCCTAGCACGGACCCCAGCGTTACCGGCTACAATATTTATTACGGCACGGCCAGCCATGATTACACCAACATGATATCCGTGGGCCAGGTCATCAATGCCACTATCAATGATCTGGACCCGGGAGTGGCTTACTACTTTGCCGCCACGTCGCATGACGCCTACGGCAATGAGAGTGCTTTTTCAGACGAAGCGGTTTTCGCCGGTTACACCGTCCCGTCCTCCGGCAATTCAAATTTGCAGATTATGCCAGCGGCATTGGTCAACGATCAAGTCACGTTCAGCCTCGCCGCGGGTGCGCCATCAGCTGCCAGCATCAATCCAGTCACTGGCGTTTTGTTATGGAATTCGAGCCTCGCCACCTCCAGTTTCACCAATGATATCACGGTCATTATTACTGATCTCACCAATCCAGGGGCCAGCATGGAGGAATCGCTGGTGATCACGTCCGGTGACTACCTTAATCTCACGACGATATCACTGCCCGTTCAAACCGGCCAGACAGTGAGCCTGCCGCTTACCAGTATTTCCAGCACGGGAATCACCAACCTTGTCTTCACGGTAAATTGGCCTGGAGACGAACTCGCTAATCCCACGTTGACCTTCAACGCTCCCATCACCGGAGGCGTTTTGCTCAACCAGGGAACCAACCTCTGCATCCAGGTCTGGACTGCCCACGGCAACGCACTGGCAGGAACAAACCAATTTGCCCAAATCAATTTTCAAGTTGCCAAAGGAGAGACCTCGGCCTTCCTGGAACTGGCCATTTCCGGTGTGTCCGCCAACAAAGCAGACGGCTCCACATTCGCAAACGTCAGATCTGGAACAGGTGAAGTTGTTGTAATCGGAACGAACCCCCTCTTGTGTCCGCAATACAATTCCGGCTCGGGCCGGACCCTGATGCTTTACGCCAATCCCGGCACTCTTTACCAAATTCAATATTGCACTGGCCTCACGTCACCGACTTCATGGCAAACGCTCGAGGATTACCAACCAACCAATCTGGTGGAGTCCGTGAACCTTGATTCCATGAACCCCACGGTGTTCTATCGCTTGGCCGAGGATTGACAAGGGAAGCTTCAAGATCAAATCGAAAAAATGCTCATTCCATTTTTATTTTGGGCATTGGCGCATGAAGATGTAATTTCATTCAATGGCGCGCGACGATTTGTTTTCGGCTCCGATGGAAAAAACATTGGAGGGAAAAAGTATTTCGTTGCCCGAGATTTTCCGCAGTCAGCCACTGGCCGCCCGCATGCGCCCGCGCAACTTGGGTGAATATGTCGGGCAAACCCACATGCTCGCACAGGGACAACTGCTTCGCCGGGCGATTGAAGCCGACCGAATTCAGTCACTCATTTTTTATGGACCGCCGGGGACCGGCAAAACCTCGCTCGCGCAAATCATCGCGCGCCAGACGAAAAGCAAGTTTGAGAGGCTGAGCGGTGTGGAATCGAACGTCGCCGATATGCGCCGGGTTTTGTCCGCCGCCGCAAACCGCCTGGAAAATATCGGTCAACCGACCATTCTTTTCATCGACGAGATCCACCGCTTCAACAAATCGCAGCAGGACGTTCTGTTGCCGGATGTGGAAAGCGGGGTTATCAAACTCATCGGCGCCACGACGCATAATCCGTTTTTCTTCGTCAACTCACCATTGGTGTCGCGTTCACAAATTTTTGAATTGCAGCCATTAACCGAGGCGGATTTATTTTCGTTGCTGCAGCAAGCGCTTGCAGACGTCGAACGCGGCCTGGGTTATCTGAAAATCTCGGCGGATGAGCACGCCTTGCGCCACCTGGCCCGGATTTCCGACGGCGACGCCCGCAAAGTTTTAAACTCACTGGAAATCGCCGCCTTGACCACTTCACCCGACCCGGACGGGACCATTCGCATCACGCTGGCGGTTGCCGAGCAGAGCATCCAGAAAAAGGCGGTGGTTTATGACGGCGACGGTGACGCGCATTACGACACGATTTCAGCATTCATCAAATCCATGCGGGGCAGTGACGCGGACGCGGCGCTGTATTGGCTTGCCAAGATGATCCACGCTGGCGAGGACCCGCGTTTCATCGCCCGCCGCATTGTGATCTGCGCCGCGGAGGATGTCGGATTGGCGGACCCGATGGCACTCGTATTGGCTAACGCTGCGCTGGCCGCCTCAGAATTTGTCGGCTGGCCCGAAGCTAGAATTCCGCTCGCGGAAGCAACGATCTACATCGCAACGGCAAACAAAAGCAATTCCGCTTACCTGGCGATTGACGCGGCGCTGGCGGACGTGCGTTCCGGGCGCACCTTAGCTGTTCCAGAACATTTGCGTGATGGCAATTATTCCGGTGCTAAGAAGCTGGGTCACGGCGCCGGCTACGAATATGCGCACGACGCAAAGGATCATTTCGTGGCGCAGGATTATTTGGGGGTGGACAAAGTATATTACGAGCCGACCGACCAGGGAGTGGAAAAGAAAATCAAAGAACGCGTCGAAAAATGGCGCGCACACTTTGCGGGAATAAGAAAGAAAAACGATGGAAGCCAATAAGTTGAAGTCAGATTTACGCTCCAAAATGCGCACCGCACTGGCCGCCGTCACACCCAGCGTGCGGATGGCTGCCTCGATTGAGGCGTGCGACCGCCTGAAGGCCCAGATGCCTTGCGCATCGGCGGTCTTGTTTTTTGCACCGCTGCCGGATGAGCTGGATGTCTGGCCGTTGCTGGAAGAATCCGTGGCCTTGGGAACCACCTGCGCCCTGCCTTTTTTTGATGCCGAAAAACGGAATTATGGGGCAAGGCAGATCAAAAACACGGCGGACGACATTGTGACGGGAAAATTTGGAATTCGCGAATCGAGCCCACAATGTGCGGAAATTTCGCTCGAGAAATTCAACCTGATTCTGGTGCCCGGAATGGCCTTTGATTTGAGCGGGAACCGCTTAGGACGCGGGCGGGGCTTTTATGACCGGTTGCTGGCAGCCGCGGCGGGCGTAAAGTGCGGGGTGTGCTATGACGGGCAGTTGTTTCCGGAAATTCCCACGGACCCGCGTGATGTCAAGGTGGACTTCATATTGACGCCATCAAAGCTGCTGCGGCGGAAACCATAAATGCTCCAAATTAGAAGCGTCCAAGAGTTAACGAAAATTCAAGCGCCAAAATTCCGGAAACTCCGCCTGCCCAAGCCCAGCCAGCTTTGGTTTGGAACTTCGATGAGAGTTGAAGACAGCGTACCCTTACCGGCAGAACTTTGACGAATGAAGAAATGGGGTAAATGACCATCCTGCACTGCACTTACAGCGACAGAAAACATCAACGGTGCTGATAGTCTTCCATGCCGCCCATGCCATTCTCCCAGCTTTGCGGAGCATCCCAAGGCCGGACAGACGCATTATCCGGTTCTTCACTGGCACAACCCGAGATGGCGAATGCCAGTGAAACAAGCGCCAGGAACAGTAAAAAATGTGCGGCGCCAAATTTCATCTTAGGTGTCAGGATGGGCAGGAGTGACTTCGTCGCCTTCGATTGGTTCCCCCAATTTCCAGCCAGGTACAATGTTTTCGATGCTACGATTTTTTTCAACGCTACGGAGAACCACTTTAGCCACCAGCTTACCCTGGCGACTGACGAGCAATTCACCGTCCTGGATGGCACCTTGAGCGTCACCAATATTAAGAACAACAAAATCCCATTTTGGATCGACGACCATTACATTCCCCTTCAAATTGGCCGGGAGTTTAATGAAATTCTCAGGTTCCGTTATTTCCGCCAGCTTGAACTCAACAATTTTAAGCTTGCGAGCCAGGACGGAATTTTCACCGTTTAGGGCGATGATACCTTTTTTGGCATTTGCGAGTTGTTTGTTAAGGTCAGCAACCTCTTTCGGTGACAATCCGATTACTTTATATGCAGCCAGCTGGTTTTGCGCATCGTCACGTTGCGTCGTCACGTCCGTAAGCTTTTGGTTGAGCGAGTCAACCTGTTTGGATTCCTCGTCAGCGCGCGCATCGGCCTTGGCCAGGTCAGACTTGGTATCGGCTAAATCTTGTTGCGTCTGGGCCAGGTCACTCTGAGTCCTCTTGAGCTTGGATTTGGTCTGGGCAAGTTCAGTCAGAGCACTGACTTTGGCTGTGTGCTCGTCGTCACGCTGTTTGGTAAGCGCAGGCACTTGATTGGACACCTCATAGTATCCCAAGCCTCCAGCGGCGAGTCCGGCCAGGATGGCCACTATTAAACTGATGCGAAGTAACATTTTGATTGCAGTTTTGTTAAAGACTAAACCTCGTTGGTGCAGCTGTCAACGCCCTTTGCGTCTTGAAAAAAATCTTTTTAAGCCCATCCTGCCCAAGTGAACACGCCAATCCGTCCGCGTTATTAATGAAGTTAAAACACGGCCTGCATTTAGCCTACTGCACGAACATTCATCGCGGCGAAACGTGGCGAGAAATCTTTGCTGCGCTCAAAAGCCACGCTCTGGCCGTCCGGCAGAAAGTCTCACCGCGCCAGCCATTTGCCATAGGCTTGCGCTTGGGCAACAAGGCATCACTTGAATTGAGCCAGCCCGAAGCACTTCTAGCCTTTCAACGCTGGCTCGCAAAGAACGAATGCTATGTTTTTACAATCAATGGGTTTCCCTTTGGCCTGTTTCACGGCACGCGAGTCAAAGAGCAGGTTTATGCGCCTGACTGGACTTCTCCCGAGCGACTAGCCTACACCAATCGGCTGTTCGATTTGCTCGCCAAAATTGTGCCGGCGGGAGTTGAAGGCAGTGTCAGCACGGTTCCAGGATCCTTCAAAGAATTCATTCGATCAAAAGAGCAAACCAAGGCCATCCGCGCAAACCTCTGGCGATGTGTGCAGCATATTTCCCGCACCAGCAAAAAAGCCAAACGTCACCTGCATCTCGGCCTTGAACCGGAACCGCTAGGATTGCTGGAAAATTCGTCCGAAACGGCCGCATTCTTTGAACAAATTCGCCGCGATTACCGCAGGGATTCACGGCTGGACGAGTTTCTCGGCGTAAATTACGACACCTGCCATTTTGCCATCGAATTTGAGGAACCGTCCAGGGCCATAGCCACCTTGCAACGGGAAGGAATCAAAATCAGCAAAATCCATCTGAGCTCCGCGCTCCAGACCCGACCGACCAGCGAGGCCCGCACAGCCCTTAAACAATTTGCTGATAACGTTTATTTGCATCAGGTTATCGCGCGCGGAAAAAACGGCAAGCTGGCTTTTTTTCGCGATTTGCCCGACGCGCTCAGCTCGCCAAATACGCAGGCCGGGGAATGGCGGGTGCATTTTCATGTGCCGCTCCACGCGCCCGCCGCGGAGCCGTTTAAGAATACGAACGACCATTTACTCGGGGTACTGGACTTGCTCGCGGCGAACCCGAAGCTTTGTTCACATCTAGAGATGGAAACTTACACTTGGGAAGTATTACCACGGGGCTTGAGGTCGCGGGGTGTTGTCAGGCAACTGACGGCGGAATATGAGTGGACTTTGGCACAATTGGCCCGGCGCGGGCTCGCCGTTCCAAGAGGAGGCAAAATCAAACCTGAGAAAATACCTGATTTTGCATTGTAATAATCTCCGGCATTTTCTTTTTCTAATTTTCCTGCTTACCTGATTTAAAATGAACTTTGCTTTCTTTCGCACGTTGCTCGTCCTGGGGCGCGTGTCAAATCTGCCGACGGTCTGGTCGAATTGCCTCGCTGGGTGGTGGCTCGCCGGCGGCGGCAATTTCGAAGCGCTGCCGTGGCTCCTCGCCGGCACGAGTTTTCTTTATATCGGCGGGATGTTTTTAAACGACGCATTTGATGTGGATTTCGACCGCCAGCGGCGCGCAGAACGGCCCATTCCTTCCGGTCAGGCATCTCTGGCGACGGTATGGATCTTTGGGTGTGTCTGGCTCTCGCTGGGAATTCTACTGCTGTTTCTCATCGGCACGATGGAAGGCGCGCTGGCCATCGTGCTGGCCGTGTTCATTTTGATTTATGACGCGACGCATAAATTTG
The DNA here is from genome assembly GCA_050008355.1 of Verrucomicrobiota bacterium. Lineage (GTDB taxonomy): Bacteria > Verrucomicrobiota > Verrucomicrobiia > Limisphaerales > UBA11358 > UBA11358. Next base: position 3,664 of record JBEKMT010000031.1, on the reverse strand, counting down.
TAACGGCATCACCGTGGCTGATGGGGGCGTGCCGGTTCTGGGTCTATATCATCGCAGGAGCCGCCGGTGCCAACGGCTTGAACGGGTGGCCCATTTTTTGCGGCGTGGCGCTGGCGCTTTATATCGTGGGGTTAAGTTATGTGGCACGTCGCGAAAGCTTTCGCGGGCCAATCTCGTATTGGCCGCTCATTTTCCTGGCCGCACCCATCCTTCTGGCGGTGTTCATGAATTGCGGAAAATTCCTGCCGCCGGCACTGGGGGTTTCGGCGGTCTTGGCCGCATGGGCAGTCTACTGCGTTTGGCCGGTCTTCTTCAGCAGCGAGGCCAACGTCGGCATCATAGTATCGAATTTACTGGCCGGAATCGTGTTTGTGGATTGGATTGCGATTGCGCCGGGAGCCTCGCACTGGCTGGTGCCAATCATGGTTATCCTGTTTGGTTTAACGAAATTGCTTCAAAAATTCGTGCCAGCCACGTAATATCTGCTTCCTGCGAGTAAAAAGTCCACTTTAAGCCGCGCTTGAATCCACTTTTGCAATAAGTTATGTTGGCAACCCGTTTATGAGCATTGAAGCGCCAGTAAAACTGACACACAACGAAGAGATCAAAGCCGCCATACCGACCCTGGCAGGCTCGATTGCCGCGACCATTGCGGATGAAAGTGCGGATCATTTCTCGGAAGATGACAATCAATTCCTGAAATTTCATGGTTCTTACCAGCAGGATGACCGCGACCTGCGCAAGACCGGCAAAAAATACATCATGATGATCCGCGGACGCATTCCCGGTGGAGTCATGACCGCAAAGCAATGGTGTGTGTTTGACGAACTGGCGACAACCTATGGCAATAACACCTTGCGCATCACCACGCGTCAAAGCATTCAATTCCACGGCGTGGTGAAATCAGTTTTGCGGCCGCTGATCAAAAAAATCAATGAGGCACTCCTGTCGACATTGGCGGCATGCGGTGACGTGAACCGCAACGTGATGGCTGCGCCCACACCTGCCTATACCAAGGCACGGGAGCAGGTTTATGCCGATGCGCAGAAGGTCGCCTTGATGCTGGCACCGAAGACTGCGGCGTATCATTCCATCTGGATTGACGGGGTGCAGCTCGACAATGAGGCACCGGACAACAAAGACTTTGTTGACCCGCTCTACGGCCAGACGTATTTACCGCGCAAATTCAAGATCGCATTCGCCATTCCGCCCGTGAATGACATGGACATTTTCACCAACTGTCTTGGATTCATCGCCATTGTGGAGAACGACCAGTTGGTCGGATACAATGTCTGCGTGGGTGGTGGCATGGGCCGAAGCCATGGCAACGTTCAGACCTATCCGCGCCTGGCGGATGTCATTGGTTTCATCACTCCGGATAAACTGGTGGATGTGGCCAAGGCGGTGCTAACCATTCACCGGGATTTCGGCGACCGCACGGACCGCAAACATGCGCGCCTAAAATATGTCGTGCAGGAACGTGGCGTGAAATTCATGCAGGACGAGGTGAACCAGCGCGCCGGAAGCACACTGGCGCCCGCGAAACCTTACCAATTCACGACGACGGCCGATTTGCTCGATTGGCTCAAAAGCGTGGACGGAACATGGTTTCTTGGACTCTTTGTTGAGACCGGCCGCGTGAAGAACGCGCAGAAGGTCGCGCTTCGCGAAGTGGCGGAGAAATTCTCGCACATCGAGTTCCGGCTTTCGGCGAACCAGAATGTGATCCTGGCCAACGCAAGCGACGCCGACAAAACGGCGATTACTGCCCTGCTCAATTCGCACGGCATTAAGACAGAAAATCAGGCGAGCTTATTGCACGCCGCCGCTATGGCTTGCCCGTCGCTACCGACTTGCGGCCTCGGCCTGGCGGAATCTGAGCGCATGTTGCCGGGGATGATTAACCGGATCGAAAAACTTTGTGGCGAAGTCGGACTGACCAACGAGGAGATCATCATCCGCTCCACCGGCTGTCCCAACGGTTGCGCGAGGCCTTACATGGCGGAGCTTGCCTTCGTCGGAAAAGCCCCGGGTCGCTACCAAGTCTGGCTGGGCGGCAATGCGTCCGGCACACGCCTAAACCGCATCTGGAAAGACGTGATCAAGGAAGCAGATATAGAAACCGAGTTGCGCCCGGTGTTGGTCCGCTTTCTCAAGGAACGAAATGGCAACGAACGATTCGGTGACTGGTGCAACCGCGTGTTTCTCCAGGAGCCGTCAACCCCGATGAATTAGTCAACCAGGCGGCGACGGGGCAACTCGCTTGGTTGCCGCGCTGCCTTACTGTTCAAACATGACCCCCGACCAGATCTCGAAGGCGAATGTCGATTTGCACTCCAGGACACCGCTGGAAATCATCCGCTGGGCCATTGCCAGGGCGAACGGACGCGCGATCCTCTCGACGAATTTTCGTCCTTACGAAGCTGTGATCCTGCATCTGGTCACACAGGTTCAACCGGACATTCCGGTGCTTTGGGTTGACCACGGCTACAACCGTCCGGCGACTTACCGGCACGCAGAGCAGTTAAAACAATTGCTCAAGCTGAACATTCAAGCTTACCTGCCGAAATTCAGCACGGCGCATTACGACGCAGTTTTCGGAGGGATGCCGGAACCAACACCGGAGAATGAAGATCGTATCAAGACCTTCAGCACGGCAATGAAATTGGAACCGTTCCAGCGCGGCATGAAGGAGCTCGCACCAACGGTCTGGTTCACAGCCTTGCGCAAAATTCAAAATCCGAACCGCGCAGGGCTCGACATTGTCAGCCCGGACACAAATTTCAATTCGCTGAAAGTCAGTCCGGTTTTTTACTGGAGCGACGCGGACATGGAAAATTATCTGAAGGAACATCAGTTACCCAACGAATGGGATTATTTTGATCCGGCCAAGGCTGACGACAAGCGGGAGTGTGGTTTGCATGCCCCCTGGGGTGGCAAGGCGGTAAAAGCTTGAAAAACTTTATTTTGGTTTACTTGTTTATTTCAGCATGTTCTAGATAAAATGGAAGCGCGTCGCTTTATGTATTTGTCTCAATCGGTGAAAGTCGTATCTAAATGAGCAGTTATCATCTCGATCATTTGCAGTATCTGGAAACCGAAGCGATTCACATCATGCGCGAGGTCGCTGGTGAATTCGAACGCCCCACCCTGCTCTTTTCCGGCGGCAAGGATTCCATCTGCCTGTTGCGTCTCGCGGAAAAGGCGTTTCGTCCGTCGGACATTCCGATGCCGTTTCTGAATGTCGAAACAGGTCACGAGTTTCCCGAGTTGATTGATTTCCGTGACCGCCGGGCTAAGGAACTCGGCGCGAAGCTCATCGTGCGGACAGTGGACGAGGCGATTGCCAAAGGCCAGGCGCACCCGGCGCCCGGCGAAATCAGCCGCAATAAATTACAGATTCCCGTGCTACTGGGAGCGATTGAAGAATTTCAATTTGACTGCGCCATTGGTGGCGCACGACGCGACGAGGAAAAGGCGCGGGCAAAGGATCGCTTTTTCAGTTTTCGCGATTCTTTCGGCCAATGGGATCCGAAGGCGCAACGCCCGGAAATCTGGAATTTGTACAATGCCAGGGTAAATCCTGGTGAAAACATGCGTGTGTTTCCTCTCTCGAACTGGACGGAAATGGATGTCTGGGAATACATCAAGAAGGAGAAGCTCG
>JBEKMT010000309.1:0-3765 GCA_050008355.1 Verrucomicrobiota bacterium | reverse complement strand
TTGTTCGTGAGGAATCCGAGATCTCCGGTCACGGTCATATATCGGTCTATCGATATGAAATAAGCATAAGGATTGACGGCATACCAATTTCCCAGCGGCTTTCCATCAAAGAGACTGAAATGGCTACAAGTTCTCCAATCAATAGTTAACCAATGGCGAATTTCATTTTTCATAACCGCCGGATGCAGCAAGGCATACGGCAGCGAGGTGAGAGAATAATCCCAAAACCAAGTTACATCGCCACCCCACTCGGGATCTTCTCCTACAAAGCATTGTTTGAATTCCGGGAAATTGTCGCGCTCCGTTTCGAGCAGACTGGCCACGGACAGGTAATACAGTTCCCTAAGCGATTGGTCATCCGTTTCAAGAGTCGGCAGCCAGCCGGAATAGATGGCATTGCCTGGAGTGAAAACAGCCAGCCAGCGTTTCTCCCACCCGGTCTTGGAAGCAGCAAACGTAGCGGCGAAGTCTCCGCCCCACCGTTCCGCATTTTGAACAGCCAGTTCCGATGTCTGTTCCATCGCCAACGCCAAAGAAATTTCCTGGCCAGAGTGAGGTGGCAATGAGATCTTCCACTGCGCCAGGGTTTCTCCGTTTGTGGTGAGGACCTGATCCGGCGCCACTGTAAAACGGTAAACGCGGGCCAAAGATCCCGGGATGACCACCGTGCTCGGATCAGGGCGGCCGACGGCTTGTGCTGACTGCAGATTCATTTCCAGAGTGCGGGCTGTGGGTTGATCAGATTGGTTGGTGAAGGTGAGCCGCTCTAGCACGCCGTGGGCGGCAAAGACCATCCGAATGGTTGACTGGATATCCAAAGTCCCCGTTTGTGCACGCGTACATACTTGATACGGATACCAACGGCTTTCCTCACAGAAGATGGGCTGGTCATCAAGGGAGACCGTATCAAGCACCCCATCCGATTGCCCTACCCCGGTGAAGTGCAAATATTGGAGGCCACCCAATTCCTTCGTGGATCTGAATGCGCCGAACAAATTCGCCAGCGACGGATAACAAGCCAGCGTACGCGTGCTGACCCATGGTCCCGCCAATCCATCCAGCGGCAGCGGCGCGTCTGCCCTATAAGAAACCTTATTTTCGACCGGCCAGGCGCGTTTTGCTTCTTCCGTGGTTGCGGCGTCAAACGGAGCGCTTTGCAAGGAAACGGCGTCTATGAGGACCCCTTGAATACTAGAACGCGTGTCGCCTTGCCGGTCGCCTCGGGGCTGGAAATTGAGCACGCGGAAGCCCAGTATGTGTTCGCCGGAAGCCATCTGAATTGGTGGCAGTTCTACCAACCGCCATTTCATCTGGTCAGTCAACGCAATCTCCTCTGGCTTCCAAAATTCCGATAGACGGATGGTTTTTATTGAATGCTCATCCAAGAAGATTTTGATTTCGCCGTCCACTGCCTTGGATGCGGCCAGCTTGAACGAAAGGCGGACAGGGCCACTCGCGTCCAGATTAAATTCCTGGCGGATTGAGGCCGACTTGCCGGCACTGCAGGGGAGCAGAAGTGACTGAAATCCGTCGCCGGCGAGCAGGCGCGTATGATTAATCAAGCTGACGGTTCCGCCCCAAAACTCCCACCCCGGAATGTTCTGTTGATTGAGTTGGAAATCCTCGGATAGATCATCAGTGATTGGTCGTTCGAAGCCACCATTACGAAGCAATTCAACGGCTTTCAGCGAAGTCCCGACAAGGAACAAGATGGCGACCAAGAGCGGGAGACGCTTTCTCATCGGGCTTGCCTGTTTCTAAGCCAGGTTAAAATTAATATGATTGGTGACATCAGCCGTCTCGAATCGCCTTAGATTGCTTCGATTAAAAAACTTCGCAAACCCCGGGCGGACAAATGCCTTCATCGTGGCACATTCGCACCCTTCCGAAAGTCCATGCGGGCGGATGGTATAACGCCCCACCGCCGCCGGAACGATGAATGTCTCCGCGTAGTGAACCACGAACGGTTCAAAGGTGTTCGTCGGACTTTCCACCAGCGCCTCCTCGCCTTCAACGAGGTTTAGCACGTTCACACCGCCGCCGGTGTCATGCGAGACTGCTTTGGTGAACCAGTGCCGACGCGTCTCTATGAACTCGCGCGCGTGCAACCCGGTGCGCTCCTCTCGCCAGCCATCTCCACTTCCCAGCGATTCGACGCGGTTGACCAAATTGTTCTGCGTCCATTCGGTCGTGCAATCCCATTGGATGTTGGCCAGTCCATGCTCCAGATGAATTGGGCGCGGTTTTTCATCGAGCCCCACCCGGCCCCAATCCCACATCTTGAAGGTAAAAATGTAGGGCGTGGCGCTGATTTCCAGCACCATGGATCCCGTCCCGCTACAATGCACGGTGCCCGCCGGAATCAAGAAGTGGTCGTGCTTTTTGGCGGGAAATTGATTGGCGTATTTCTGCGCCGGGAAAGGGGTTGCGGCGCTTTTTTGGGCAAGCTGCAAATCGCGCGTCATCGCTGCTGGATCAACGCCGTCCTTGAGGCCCAGATAGACGGTCGCTTCGGGCCGGGCATCAAGCAGATAATAACTCTCGTCCTGGGTATAATGCATGCCAAAATGGTGTTGGATATATTCCGTGAGAGGATGCACCTGGAAAGAAAGATTTCCGCCATCAATCGTGTCCAGAAAATCAAAGCGAATCGGAAATTCATCGCCGAACCGCGCATGTACCGCATCACCGAGCAAGGCGCGCGGTTGTTCAAACACAAGATCCAACGACGGGATTTCAAAACGCCGATTGCCGAAGCCAAGCACCAGGCTGTTTTCCTCCGGCACACAATCGAAGCACCAGCCGAAATTTTTCACCTGGCGATCCAAGTCGCACACTACCTTCATCCACTGGCCACCCCACGGCGCAGGGTCAAAAAATGGAACCACCCGAAACGGTCGCGTGACGGCGTGGCGTAATCCGCGGAGGACCGCACCGCCTTCCGCTAATTTTGGCTCGCGCGGGTTGTTCGTATCGAGCACAAAATCCCACCTCGCAATGAGCGGGCGTTTCCAGCGGTCGCAAACACGCCAGTCCACAAAAAAAGCGCGTTTATATTGTAGATTGGCCGCCAGCGTCCGATTTTCTACCCCCAGATTGCCCGCCTCGCTGCGCCGGAAGCGATTTTGCGCTTCCCATCGGGCCAGATCGGCATAGATGAGAATGTCAGGTTCCGCTATCAGGGTAGCGCCACAGCCAACAACCAACACCGTGCCTTCCGCAATACTCGCAAGCCGGGCTCGGATCTCTCCAATTTTTTCTCCATCGAAAAATTGCGGGAGAGTGAGTCCGCAGAGAAACCCGAACACAGGATCGTCCCCGCCGAGAAATGGAGCCACTAGTGCCTCAATTTTATCCGAGCTGAGCATGGCATCCGCAGCACTCACCACCATGTTCGGCGCGATCCGCGATTGAATTTCGCGAAGGATCAACGCCGCATCCACTCCGGTGTAACATTCCACTGCGACAACAGTTTTTTTTGTAGCGCGGCCAGTTATAGACTGGCGCAACCGCGTGGCGATGTCATCCCAACCCTCGACACAACGCCCCTCCCCACCGGGAACCTGAATAAATGGAGCCTTGTCGTAGTTGGGAGTTCTCATACAGCAAAAAGGGCAGAAGCTTGTTTCCACAATACTTCGCAACCAAACAGTGCGGCCTCATCCCCCAACCTGGCAGCGACAACGGGAACCTGCCATCTTAGACCGGGCATGTGCTGGCGGATATGGAGTTCCATTGCGGGCAGGATGACCTCGTGCCGGCGCA
>JBEKMT010000308.1:0-3823 GCA_050008355.1 Verrucomicrobiota bacterium | reverse complement strand
ATGCGCTTGAGTGCGGATATGGTGGAATTGGCAGACACGCTACTTTGAGGTGGTAGTGCCGCAAGGCATACAGGTTCAAGTCCTGTTATCCGCACCAACTTTGCCTAGTTAGTGATATTGTCAGTAATTCGCGGCTTTCAACGCTTCTTTCGGAGAGATCTTAGTTTGCCGTTGACAGATGATGACCGGTCAGGAGTAATACGGCATTCCAATTAACATGAAAAACCGGCACGACCAAATTCTTTTCTGGGGCTGCTTCATCGCCATCATCACCACCTCCTACGCGTTCATCAGCCGCATGATCCTTTGCGGCGGACAATTCGTCACGGACTTCGGGCTGGACAAAGTTTCCGTTGGCGAATTGCAAGGCGCAGGCATCTGGCCATTCGGCGCTAGCATCATCGTGTTCAGCCTGTTCATTGATCGCATCGGTTACAAGGCGGCGATGCTCTTTTCATTCGTCAGCTATCTCATTTACACGGCCATGGCATTTGCGGCTTACGGTTCCATTCACGGTTTGACCGGAGATGCACTCATCGCCGGACAGGCGCATGGTTACAAACTCCTTTATTGGGGTAGCATTATTTTGGGATTGGGCAACGGCAGCGTGGAAGCTTATGCCAATCCCATCGTTGCCACGATGTTCAACACGGATAAAACCAAATGGCTCAACCGTCTTCACGCCGGCTGGCCGGGGGGACTGGTCCTCGGCGGGCTTTGCACCATTGCGCTCGCGAGCAATGCCGACTGGCGATTCACCCTCGGTTTGATTCTGATCCCGGCTTTCGTTTTCTTTTTCATTCTCGTGAGTTTGAAATTTCCAAAAAGTGAACGCGAACAGGCCGGCATCAGTTACCTAACTATGCTCAAGGAACTCGGGGTGTTTGGCGCGTTCGTTGGCTTCGGGTTGGTATTTGCGCAACTGGGACAGGTCTTTGGTTGGGGCAACGGTTTGGTTTGGGGGTTGACCGGCGCGGTGGTGTTAATTTTTGCCGTCATCACCAAGTCATTCGGTCGATTTATCCTGGCGTTTTTGATCATCATCATGATGCCGCAAGCGACTACCGAGTTGGGAACGGACGGCTGGATCACCTCGCTCATGCAAACCCCGATGCAGGCTGCCGGCCATAATCCCGCCTGGGTACTGGTTTACACCTCGGCCATTATGATGGTGCTGCGTTTCTGTGCCGGTCCGTTGATCCACAAACTTTCCCCGCTGGGCTTGCTCGCGTCTTGTTCAGCGCTGGCTGCGATCGGACTTTTCGCACTTTCCCGGACCGGCGGCGCAGGCATGCTGGCCATCTTTGCCGCCGCCACACTTTACGGGGTCGGCAAAACCTTTTTCTGGCCGACAATTCTTGGCCTCACGTCAGAACAATGCCCGCGCGGGGGAGCGCTCACCTTGAACGCGGTGGGTGGCATTGGTATGCTGGCGGTCGGTATTCTCGGTGCGCCGTTCATCGGCTACTTGCAGGAATCATCCTCCACGAGTCAATTGGCTAACGCCAATCCCGCGCTTTATCAGACCGTAACCGTGGAGAAAAGTTATCTGCTCGGGGCTTACAAAGCGATTGACCCGGAGAAAGCCGCGGCGGTCACCGACGCCAGTTCCAGCAGACAGCTCCAAGAAGCGACCACGACTGGTCAATTCAACGCGCTTGCCAAAATGGCCCTGTTCCCGGTGTTCATATTCGCCTGCTATCTCGCGTTGATATTGTATTTCAAATCCAAAGGCGGCTACAAACCGGTGCAACTTGCCTCGGAAAAGAAAGAGTGATTTCTTGCGATCCGGTCAAGAAGATCAAGACAGACTTCATGAGATGAACCGGAACGAAAGATCGGATTGAAGACCAGGCATTTATTCCGGACAATTTTTACCGGCGGTCATCCGGTCTGCTTTCAATCATTCAAACTGAAATCCCTGCTGGCGGAGACGCTGTAGTTTGTAGAGCAGTGCACGGCGGCTGATGCCCAGTGCTTTTGCCGTTTCCGTTCGGTTATGTTTATGCTGGCTCAAGGCTTGCAGGATGGCGTGGCGTTCGATTTCGTCCAGGGGTTGTGAATCGGCGGTCAGTGCGGGAGCCGACGATTTTATGGAATCCCGCAACTTGGCCGGCAGATGTTCCGGCAGGATCAATTCGCTTTGCGACAGCAATACAGCGCGTTCGACAAAATTATGCAGCTCGCGCACATTGCCTGGCCATGCATAATTTTTGAGGCAATCAGCAGTCGCTTCGGCCAGGCGTGCCCGGTTGCGAGCAAATTCAGAGATGAAGAGATTGGCGAGCGGCAGAATATCGTCGCGCCGTTCGCGCAATGGCGGTACTTGCAGCTCCACGACGTTCAACCGGTAAAACAAATCTTCGCGGAAACGCCCGGCTTTCACTTCATCTTCCAGATTGCGGTTGCTCGCGGCAAGGATGCGGGCGTTCGTGCGAATTTCACGATTGGAGCCTATGCGTTGAAACTTTCCGTCCTGCGTAACCCGCAATAATTTTGCCTGCAAGGCCGGTGACATCTCTGCGATCTCGTCGAGAAAGATCGTGCCGCCGTCGGCTTCTTCAAAGCGTCCGATGCGCTGCGCCGTTGCGCCGGTGAAGGAGCCGCGTTCATGTCCAAACAATTCACTTTCCAAAAGCGTCTCCGGAATTGCCGCGCAATTGACCTTGATGATTTTGCCGCTGACGCGTGCACTCCATAAGTGGATGACATCAGCAACCACCTCTTTACCCGTGCCACTCTCACCGGTGATAAACACGCGCGTTTCCGAGGGAGCGATAAGGGCAACCTGCTGGAACAATGAAATCATCAAAGGACTTTGGGCGACGACGTTGGAAGGCAGAGCTTTCCCTGTGCTCACATTCACGGGGGGTGCTGGCGCCACACCGGTGGCCTGGCGGACAGTGGCGAGAAGCTCGTCGAGATCAATTGGTTTGGCGAGATAATTCAAGGCGCCATCGCGCATCGCCACAACGGCTTCGCGGATGTCCGCATACGCTGTAACCAACAGGACGGGAAGGGAAACAAATTGCTGCCGCACCCGACGCAAAGTGTCGAGCCCAGACAAACCAGGCATGCGCACGTCGGAAATCATCATGTCAAATTTTCCGGTAGATAAAAGTTCCAGCGCGAGTTCGCCCGAATCGGCAAGAACGATTTCGAAACCTTGGACCCGCAAGAATGAATCCAGCAGGCTGCGCTGGCCCGGATCGTCGTCCACCACGAGGATGCGCGGCGGGGTTACGAGCGATTGTCGCAGTTCGATTGACACGGGGCCAAGCTATGCCATCGCGCGAGCCGCCAAAAGAAAATTTCCAAACTGACATTGGCAGGGAACGCGGTTTATCGCTATCGTAGGCTCATGGGTTTATTTCCCATCAGTCCGGATAAGGAAGATCAGCTTGCCCGACGAATGGCCACTTTGGGGGTACGTGAGGCGGACATTGAAGAAAGCTTTGTCCGCTCGGGAGGCCATGGCGGCCAGAATGTCAACAAGGTCTCCACGTGCGTCATGTTGATCCATCGGCCGACCGGCGTGCAGGTGAAGTGCCAGGAAACGCGCCAACAGGGACTCAACCGCTTCTTTGCGCGCCGACTGTTACTCGACAAAATTGAAGCGCATAGAAATGGTTTTGTGGCGGCGGGACGCGCGGAGATTGAAAAAATCCGCCGCCAGAAACGCAAGCGGTCGCGCCGGGCAAAAGCAAGAATGCTCGACAGCAAATCAAAACATGCGGAGAAAAAAGCCGGTCGCCGTCCGCCCCTGGAATAATAAACCTGTCATTCAAACTCAGTCACGGCGAATGCTGCCACTTCACAAATC
>JBEKMT010000307.1:0-3841 GCA_050008355.1 Verrucomicrobiota bacterium | reverse complement strand
ACACGTGGATTTTGAATTTGGCACGGGTGTGCTCAAAGTTACGCCGGCGCATGACAAGGCGGATTTTGATATCGGCACTCGCCACAAGTTACCACTCATTGAGGTCATCAACGCCGACGGTTCGATGAACCCCCTTGCGGGTGGGCCGCTTGCCGGGTTGGACCGTTTTAGAGCCCGTAAAGTTGCGGTGGAATTGCTCAAGGAACAAGCCGTGCTCGTTGAAGAAAAGCCCTACGAGAACAATGTTGGTTTCAGTCAGCGTGCCGACGTGCCGATTGAACCGCGCCTGAGCGAGCAATGGTTTTTGAAATATCCCGCCGTGGAGCAGTCGAAAGCCTGCGTGGCGTCAGGCCGGATGAAATTTCATCCTGACCGCTGGGCGAAAGTGTATGACCACTGGCTGGCAAACATACAAGATTGGTGTATCAGCCGACAGTTGTGGTGGGGGCATCAAATTCCTGTCTGGAGCATTTTCAAGGAATATGGCGCTGACGACGCAGAGACTGATAAAGCTGCGGCAAGCATTTCCACATTCCTGCGCCAGTTGCGTCAATCAGAACGACCGGATGTTCTGGTCAAAGAGGTGGGCAGTATTCGTGTGTCTCCCGATCCAGCTACCGGGAAAAAGGTGATTGGGGGTCAAGTTTGCGTTGGCCCTGGAAATGATGAAACGGTTCGTGAACTAGAGTCTCTCGGCTTCACTCAAGACCCCGACGTGCTCGATACCTGGTTTAGTTCATGGCTTTGGCCGTTTGCAACGATGGGCTGGCCGGAGCAGACGGAGACATTGAAGAAATTTTATCCGACCACCGACCTGGTTACCGGGCCGGACATTATTTTCTTCTGGGTCGCGCGCATGATCATGGCCGGCTACGAATTCATGGGTGAGCCGCAGTATGGCCTGGCAGATGCGATGCCATTCCAGAATGTTTATTTCACCGGCATCATTCGCGACAAGCAAGGGCGCAAGATGTCTAAGACACTTGGCAACTCACCCGATCCGCTTGAACTCATTTCGAAGTACGGTGCGGATGCGTTGCGATTTGGCACGATGCGCAGCGCCCCGCTGGGCCAGGACGTATTATTCGATGAAAAGGACGTGGAGCTCGGCCGCAACTTTTGCAACAAGCTCTGGAACGCCTGTCGCTTCCGCCAGATGCAAGGCGGTGAAGTGCAGGGCGAGATCAACCGCATGCTGCTCATGCCGGACGACAAATGGATTTTGCTCAAGCTCGATGCCGTCATCCGCGAAGTCACGATTGCGTTGAACGAATATAAATTCAGTGAAGCCACCACCGCGCTGTACCGGTTTTTCTGGAGCGAATATTGCGACTGGTATGTTGAGGCGAGCAAGGCTGTGTTTTTCGGTTCCGACGCCCCCCGCAAGGCGAACACGGTGGCGGTAATTGATTTTGTTCTGTCGAATACGCTAAAGATGTTCCATCCGTTTTTGCCGTTCATTACGGAAGAACTGTGGCATGGCATGGGGTACTCGGCTGACATGCCGGAGGATCAAGGCGGCAAAACCATCATGAACGCGCCTTGGCCGTTGCCGCTCAATGTCGACGAAAAAGGCGAGCTCGGACTTGATGATTGTTACCTCGAAATGACGGATACGAAATACGATCTTGTCAAACAGGGGCGCGATTTGCGCCGCGCGGCCAATATTCAGGCGGCGAAAAAGGTGAAGTACGTTTTCAAGCCGGCCCAACATCTCATTCCGCATGACGCGGAGGTGATCAAACTGTTGCTCAATGCGGAATCGCTGGAGATCAACCCGGATTACCAGCCCCCGCGCGGCACACCCTCGGTCAACGCCCAGCTCGGCGAGTTGTTTTTGCCGCTGGAGGGACACATTGACCGCGACGCTGAAATCGCGCGGCTCACCAAGGAAAAAGAAAAGGCCACGATCGACATAACAACGGTGCAGCAGAAATTGGAAAATCCCAACTTCACTCAAAAAGTTCCGGCCAGCGTCCTGCAGGAACACCAGCAACGGCTGGTGGAGTGGCAAAACAAGCTGGCGCACATACAGGCGGCGCTGGATGCATTGCAGGGTTGAGCTTTGCTGAATCTGGGCGTGGTGAAATCGATTGTTTCCCGTGGAGGGCTTACCGGGCAATGACCTCCAGTGTTCTCAGTGCGTCGTGGTGAACGGCTTAAAGGTTTTTGTAAAATCCCACTGATCTTGTTTGATACCGCTGGTGGTATTGTCGTCCTGCCTGTCGGTGGGCTTGCCGTTGTCGCGGTTGCTGGCCCAAAAGGAGAGGCTGCAAATCCAGGGCTGGGTTTCCGCCCAATTTCTAAGGGCTTCGGCATCATCCAGAGTGAAAACCTGGCCCTTTTCGTCATTGTTGCCAATCATCGGTGTGAGTCCGATCTGAATGTTCGGATCGATCGCCTCGCATTGTTCGCGGGCTTTGAGGGCGCTGGCGATGGCGACGTCACACATCCTTTTTCCTCTGGCAAACTGTGCACCATAATCCATGGTCATCACGTTGGCAGAATAAACCTTAACGCCTTGCGCCCTCGCATCGTCGAGAAGCTCCAGCCCGTCTTTGGGGATGCCGTCGGGGTCGACCGGCAAGGTAAAGGAAATGATGAGTCCGGGATTTTTTGCCTGCAATTTGGCCAGAACCGCATTGCGCCGCCGGTTGACATCCGATTTGGCCAGCGCATCGCCTTCAATATCGAAATCCAGCCAGGTTAATTGATAACGATCGATGACGGATTGATACTTTGCGGCTAGTGCATTCGTGTCAGGTTCCGCCAGGGCAAGTTCCGTCCCTCCTCCTCCGCCAAAAGAAACAATCACATTGCCGCCGCGTTTGCGGATTTCGTTTATCTGGTCCTGATAGAGGTTGGATGCCAACGGGAATCGGCCGTCCCAGGCTGGAAATCTGTGCCCGTCATCAATGATGAAGGCAATGGTATAGAACTTCTGGCCACAAGCATCGTCACACTTCGTGATCTGAAAATGGTCACCAGCGCCGATGTACATATACGGCACGAATACTTTGGCCGGCCAGCCGGCGCCGATAGCGGTCACCGTGAGTAAAAGCGTCAAAATGAGGGCAAAAAATTTCATGGCCAGGATGGCAGAGCGCTTCATGACGGTAGCTTTGATGTTCTCACGAATTTATTCCGCGGTCATCCCCCTCAATTGGGGATGGCGCAAACTCCGGCGATTTGTTCAATTGTGGGATCTGTGTTTCCCTTTGACCTAAATTATTTCGTACGGTCGCGATTGATTTGCCGACCCGCCAGCATTGAGCTTGCGACTTCTCATCGTGCTGCTGGTCCGTCCACTCCTTGATTATATCATGAATCTGTTTATGGAACGCTGCCAACGGGTCTTGCGTGGGGTGGCACTCGGCTGGTTGTGCCTTTGCTCGTTGCAGGTTGAAGCCCAAACCAACCCGCCAAAATTCAACGTGATCGCTTTTTACACCGGAAAGGAAGACCTGGCCCATATCAGTTTCGTGCACGAGGCCAACCGGTGGTTTCCCGAGATGGCGTCAAAATACGGTTTCAGTTATGAGGCCACGACGAACTGGAGTGACTTGAATCGGGATTTCCTTTCCCACTATCAAGTGGTGATGTTTTTGGATACGCGCCCGGAGGATCCTGTCCAAAGGGCCGCATTCCAACAATACATGGAAAATGGCGGTGCCTGGATGGGATTTCATTTTTCCGCGTTTGCCTTGACCCCCTCGGCGTATCCCCAGAATTGGGGTTGGTATCACAATCAATTTCTGGGATCAGGCGAGTACGTCAGCAACACCTGGCGGCCAACCTCCGCCATCCTGAGGGTCGAGGACCGAGACCATCCGGCCACCAG
>JBEKMT010000306.1:0-3850 GCA_050008355.1 Verrucomicrobiota bacterium | reverse complement strand
CCAGTATTGCGCAAAGCCGTACAGCAGCACCGCGGGCAGCAGGACGCGCGCCTCCAGCTTGCCCCGGCGCCAGCCCTTGACCAGCATGACCGGCAACAGGATATCGACGATCAGAATGGGCAGAAAATAGAGGGCAAATCCAAAGTACGACCCGATCCCGATCGTTCCCAGCGGACTTTCCAGCGGCGCAACCAGCGAAGCCAGTTCGAGAATTACAAGCCAGCGCGAGTGCGTCTGGCTCAGGACCAGGCGAACGAATTCAATCAATGCAAAGTTGGCGATGCCGACGAAAATGTACTGCACCACCGAAAGTGGCAGCGTGGATGCGTGCAGCGTGCTCCACACCAGCATGATGCCGGCGCCGCTCGATGCCAGCAGGTAAACGGCGACAGCCAGGTACTCCAACTGACTCCGCAGAGCGCGAAAAAGGGAAAATGCAATGAGACCGGCCAGCAGGCTCTGGCAGGTCAATACGACATAGATAGTGCCTTTCTGCACGCTAACAAAGCTGGCCTGAATGGGAGCTACGTGCTCGCCGATGAGCGCAACCGACGAATCGGAATCCAGCGGAGTGCTGGTGCCGCGCCCCCTGGGGCCCGCGCTGTCGAACGCAAAGCGAATGGCCAGGACCAGATCGCCATTGGGGCGGAACAACCGGTCGTCAACGGAGTACGCGGTAAAGGCGGTTTGGCCAAAGCGCGAGAGGCCGGCCATGTTGCCGTTGCCACCCACACGTATACCATTGGCGTACACCTCGTAACTGCCGTTCACTCCGCTCATGCCGATCATGAGGCCGGTTGACTGCGGGCGCACGTGAATGTGCTGGCGATACCATCCGTACCGAATATTGCGGAATCCGAAGTCTGCCAGCTCCTTGGTTGTCGAGACAGTGCTCCATCCGCGGTCGTCGAAGGTTGGCGAGGCGTAGGCGGGATTGTCGCCGGGGGCGAACAGCCAGTCGGGACCCAGGGAAACGCGCGAGCCGAAATCGGTGGCGTCGACGTTGCGAGGGTCGGCCGAGACCGTCTGCGAACGAGCGCAGGTGGCCGAGCCGAGCAGCAAAAGTGCGAGGGCGTAAAGAATGCGGGGGCGCATCGACCCAACTATAACTCAATGAGCCGCTTATCTGGTAAGAAAGTCGATTACTTCGGTGCGTTTGCGTTACGCTGGTCTTGGTAGCGTTTGTTCGAAACCGGAGGCTGACGCAAGGCATGGATCGTCTGATTGAAGGGCACAAGAGGTTCCTGGCGGAGGTCTTTCCCAAAAAGCGGGACCAGTTCAAGCTCCTTTCCGATCGTCAGGCGCCGGAGTGGCTGTTCATCACCTGCTCGGACTCGCGCGTTGTGCCCGACCTGATTCTGGGCACCGGCCCGGGTGACCTTTTCATCACGCGCAACGCCGGCAATGTTGTCCCCATTGCCGGTCACGACGTTGACGGAATCACGGCGACCATCGAGTATGCGGTTGAGGTGCTCAAGGTAAAAAGCGCCATTCTGTGCGGCCACTCCGACTGTGGCGCGCTGAAGGCGGCTCTGAATCCCAAAGACCTGGAGACCCTGCCCAAGGCGCGCCGCTGGCTAAGCCACGTCGAGGGCGCATGGAGCCATCGCCAGCCGCCCGATCCGGCGGAAGGGGAGCATGCTGAATTGGCATCGCTGATTCGCGGCAATGTCGTAGCCCAACTGCTGAACCTGAAGTCGCAGCCGGCTGTGGCGCGGGCCGTGGTCGAAGGGCGGCTTACGGTTCATGGCTGGTACTACGACATTCTCACCGGGCGGATTGAAGAATACGACGAGCAGATGCGCCGGTTTCGGGCGTTGGGTGGGTAGGGCGTGAGTACTGCGAAATGATACCTATTCCCGCGCATAGTTCTATCGTCCGTTCATGGCTCGACTCCGGGGGTATCTTGCAGTGGGGTTTAGGTATCATGTCCCCTATTCCCCCTATTCCCCCCTCGATGTGGTAAGGCAAAATGCCTAGGCATTCAGGAGAGAATCATAAATGGACCAAAAATGGGTTCTTCGTTTGTATTCAGGAAATGGCCCAAGGGTCCCAGACTCCGTTCAATCGGAAGGTACACGTCTCAAGGAGTTGCTAGCAACGCACTGTAGGGGGCCTTATGATAAGGACGCAATTAAGATGCGTCTCGACACCATCGTGGAAGGTGGGATAGGCAGTCCAAATCTCCGCGCAGGCATCAGAACCTATCCGTTCGCCAAGAACTTACTTTGCGCGGAGATCAACATCCGGAAATCCGACTGGGAAGTTCCACTAAACGCTTACCGGCATTTTCTGTGGCAGAACGTACGCAAGGCGATTTGGAGTTGTGTAGACAAGTTGCAAAACAAAAAGATCGCCTTCGATGCCGA
Organism: Verrucomicrobiota bacterium; assembly: GCA_050008355.1. Classification (GTDB taxonomy): domain Bacteria; phylum Verrucomicrobiota; class Verrucomicrobiia; order Limisphaerales; family UBA11358; genus UBA11358. The sequence continues at coordinate 1,481 of JBEKMT010000306.1, read as the reverse complement.
CAAACTCCGCCAGCATCTTACGCTTGTCGAAGCTGATTTTCTTGGCGAGGCTGCGAAGCTTGCGGAGACGGATGCTTCGCCTAAAACCGGGCCGATGCCCGTCGATGTGTATCCGGATGATGAGCTGTACCCGGTGGTGATCCAGTACAGGATCGAGGGTCATGGAACCATGCAGGATTACGACCGGCGGGTGAAGATCGAAACCCTTCTCGAAGAGTTCCTGAACGAAACCGATCTGGGTTATTTGGACGGCGGCGACATCGGCAGCGGCACGGCAAACATCTTCTGTTTCCTCAAGCCAAGGCGGAATGGCACCGAGGCAATCATCCAGGCGCTGCGCAAGAACAGCTATCTTGACGGCGCTGTGATTCAGGAAACGGTGAAGGGCGAAGAGAAAGTCGTTTGGCCTCCCGACTACGCAGGCGAGTTTAGCGTCGTGTGAAGTCGCCCCGAAGGGTGGCCGGTCATCCTCGCCCCTGAAACCTTAGCTCGGACGGCGGCAGGGCCTTCGCCTACGATTCCCAGAACCGCATCGTCTCCATGAGCGGAAACGGCGATGCGGTCACGCAGATCTACGACGCCTACGGCAATCGCGTGGCCAAGACGGTAAAAGGGGACATGATGCCTATTCCTCACAGACCGGCAACCAAAATCCCGGTCGGTGACGAGCTCGAATCGCGGCAAATACGTACGATGCCCGTTTATTGCCCCTTGGCGATCGTCGATGCCCAGGCGGTCAGTTTTGGAAAGACATTTCCAATTCGACCCCGGTGTAATTGACGTGAGGCACAAGTTGACGATTTGGCCCTTGCTCGAAATGCACCAGGCCATATCGCTCCATTGTTCGCAATGTTCGCGACAGGTTGGAGGTCGCTCTTCCCGACCTCTCCGCCAATTCACTAAGAGATTGGGGACGGGTTTCCATGATGAGCTTGAGCAAATCCCGATTCTGGTCGGAAAGCACCTGAGCCAGCGCGCCTAAGGATTCAAACCATACTTTCGGCTCACCTTTTACCGGGACATATTCTCCCTTCGCTATCGCCAGCGTTCTCTTTTTATAGACTTCCCGAGAGGCAATTCCAACTTTCAGCGTATTCATGGCGTTTCGCTCCTTTCCTTCAAAATCGCTTCCACTTCCGTCCAAAAATCAGCCAGCAGAGACATCGCGTCCTTGTAGTCGTAAAAACGGACTCGCTCGCCCTTGTGCTTGTGGTCAAATTCGATGCGAGTCTGGGCTCCGGGACCCGCTCCTTCACGGATTGGATGAGCGTTGTCGAACCCCAACAGGCGCTCGCCGTCACCACCGTGCAGCGTCAGCGAGTAGTCCAAACCGCGCGGTTTCTCCGGTATGGCCGGAACTTGTTTCACCTGGAACTTGACCCAGAAATTGCCTTCCACCACGAATGTCTCGCCATCGAGCAACAGGAGCGTATCGAGACTCGGATCGTGGTCCACCGGTTTGTATATTATCATCCGGTGAT
>JBEKMT010000305.1:0-3852 GCA_050008355.1 Verrucomicrobiota bacterium | reverse complement strand
CTGACGCACCGTGCGACGCTGAATTCGAGTGGATGCCTGACAACGGCGATTAAATATAAATTAAACACATCGGCCAGCGGGCAGGTCTGCTCGCTGGCCGATCTCGTTTTGTAATATCCGATTATGCCAGCATTTTCGGCGCAGGGTTTCGTCCAATGACTTCAAGTATGTCCTGCTTTATAACCCTGCCACATTTTGCGCACACGTACAGATTCGTCCAGCCTGACCCCTGCGTTGGAACAACTTCGTTGCCGAGCTCGTCACAGGGGTAAAAACCGTGTTCAACCGGCGTGTTGCCGCAGAGACAAATCCAGCCTTCGTCGTTTCCCGCTTCGTGGGGGACGAATTCTTTTGGCATGTTCGGATCATATCATGTCTTCGGTTTTATTAAAAGGACACCCCTTGGGGACAGTGTCACCGCTTCGCCGTGCCACTTACGTTTTCGGTTTGGCCAGTAATCGCCAAATCAATGCGCTCCTTAAATCGTGGGATCGGCCGGGCGAGCGCGGTGGAACGACTTCGACCGGGTGGCGAAATGGAAAGAGGTTGAGGCAAATTGTTCTCGCTTCTGGCGGGTGGCGGCGTGGGGGAAATGACTGCATGAGGCGACACCAGAATTTATTTCTCCAAGAAAAATCTTCCCATCCCTGACTATCAACAGTTTAAGAAATTTAATATAAAAAGCCAACTTCTGACTGTTTTCAAAATCCGAACACTAGTTATGGGGATGAACAAAAATCCAAAAAATATAAATGAAGTTGAAATCAAACCCGATTCTGAATGGTTCGAATTCAAGAGACGTAGTCAACGAACACGTAAACAACGGTTACGGAGACATCCCGACACCCGTCTTTGAACCCGTAAGGGCGAATCAGCGAGGGGATGCGGGTTTCCGAATGCCTGGAGGAAAGCCCGTTTCGTCTCGTCCGCCCGTCCAAGGCTGCGAGGACTCCTTTTGTGAAGGATATTGTGCTGGCGTCGTACATCGTCTGGTCCTTTCTTAGGTCCCAGACTAGACAGTATGGCTGGCGATGAAAGTGAATAAGGTGTCTGCTCTCCGAGTTAAACGTGGGCTGCGCCGCGCGAACGGTGCCGAGCCACAGGTTGTGGGACTCACGCCCCAGACAACTGACAATAGGAAAACAGACACCATGAAGACATACATACTGCGCGATTCCAAACCTGTCGAGCCGCAAAAATCCACGCGCTCGCCCCGCCCAAAACCCGCCGCCCCGGTGACCACCGCCGCGCTCCTGGGGCGACCGGAGACCACCGCCAAAGGCCCGGTCCTATTCATCGGACTGGACGTCCACAATGACTCCATTGCGGTGAGCCTCGCGCCGTCCGACTCGACCGAGGTGCGCCGTTACGGAATCATCGGCGGAGAGCATGACGACGTGCTCAAGTTGGTCCATAAACTTCAAGCCGCCCATCCCGGAATGGGGTTGAAGCTCTGTGATGAAGCCGGGCCGCGCGGCTTCGCCCTGTGCCGCTGCCTGCGATCCCACGGTTGGGATTGCATTCTGGTCTGTCCCTCCAAGATCCCCCGCAAACCCGGCGAACGGGTCAAGACCGACCGGCGGGATGCCGACGACTTGGCCCGCCTGTACCGGGCCGGGGAACTGACCGGATTGTATGTGCCCGAGCCGGTGGATGAGGCCATGCGGGATTTGATTCGCGCCCGGTTCCAAGTGGGGCGGCAACAACACCGGGCACGGCAGCAGCTCAAGATGTATCTGCTGCGGCACAACCTGCGTTACGCCGGGCAGTCCAGTTGGACGCCGGCGCATCTGCGGTATCTGGCCAAAATCAAAATGCCCTTCCCCGCGCAGCAGATTGTTTTTCAGGAGATGCTCGAGGTGATCAGCGAGGCCACCGCGCGGTTGGAGCGGTACGACCGGGAGCTTGAGCGGGCTGTGCCGGGCTGGCGTTGGGAACCGGCGGTGCGGGCGTTGATGAGTCTGCGGGGCATGGCGTTGCTGCACGCGGCCACGCTGGTGGCCGAACTGGGCGACTTCAACCGTTTCGACCATCCCGGCCAGTTGATGGGTTATCTCGGCTTGGTGCCCAGCGAACACACCACGGGCAAGGACCGCCAGCAAGGCGGCATCACCAAAATGGGCAACGCCCCAGCCCGCCGTGCCTTGGTGGAAGCCGCGTGGCAGTATCGTATGCCCGCCCGGTTGAGTCCGCACTTGATAAAACGCCAGGAAGGTTTGCCCAAAACCATCACGGACATTGCCTGGGAAGCCCAACGGCGCTTGCATCACCGCTACACGCATCTGACCCGCGTGGGCAAGAAGAAGTCCCAAGTGGCAGTCACTGCCGTGGCCCGCGAACTCGCCGGCTTTGTCTGGGCCATTGCCCGCCAAGTCAAACCAGTGGCAACGACCTTTTGAAACCACCGCAACTGAAAGACAAAAACCCTTTAGAAAGGAAAAGATGACAGCGCCCACGAATCTATTTTGAACCAGCGGCAGGGACCCGGTCAGGCGTTGCGCTCGTGGGTCGTTAGCAGGCAGCCTTTGGGCTGATCCTCGAGCCTAGACGGAGACAGGCGCCGCCTCGGACCGTGACCTGTTGATAACTCCCCGACTTGTCGGGGGTGGACTCACGTATCTCAGCATTGAAACCGCAGTCATGGCGTCCCTGCTGCTGACTCAGAATAGTTCGCGGTGTGGCCAACCGGAAAATGAAAACTTTCGGATCGCAGACTTATTGCTCGCTTGACAATAGTTAGCCATATCAACGAAAAAAGCTGGCCCGAAAAAGTGAAGTCACGTCAGTCGCGTTGGCGATGAAGTCCCAGGTCCACACGTGGTTCCGATGCGTGGCTGTGGTCGGCAAACGCGTAGATACCTCGTGCCTGATTACCTTTCGTTTGGTCGGTTGGACGCGCAAACCTTCAACTCGGCGCAGTCGTTGAATGTGCCGTTTGCCGACACGCCAGCCTTCCTGGCGCAACAACGCTGCGATCCGCCGATAGCCGTAGCGCGGATGCTCCAACGCCAGATCCTGCAGTCGTTTCCTTAACTGTTGTTCCGCCGTGGTGGGCGGTCGTCCGCGATAACCGTAAGTGGACCGGGCCAATCGCAGTATCCGGCACGCTGCCCGTTGCGAACATAGGCCCGCTGCCACCACTTGTTGTGCCGCTGCCCGGCGATGCGCCGGGCTCACAACTTTTTTTCGCATACGGCCTCCAAAACCCGGTTTTTCAGCAGCGATTCGGCCAGCATCTTCTTTAACTCGACGTTCTCCTTCTCCAAGTCCTTCATACGGCAAGCTTCATTGATCTCAATGTGCCCAAACTGCTTTTCCATCGGTAGGAGGTTACCTCCGAAAGGTTTTCCTCCCGGCAGATGACATCTATCAGAGAGCGTTCGAGAGGTGCTTCCCCGGACGCTCACAGAGCTTCTATCTTTGGGATACAATCACGACCGGCTGGCATTGGCTGGTGATCTAGACAAGGCGGAAGGGCGTTTGCCGATGATTCACCTCGTTTCCTCGAACCTCAAAACATGAATTCCTGGCAGGCACACGGACGCTGTTCTCCTTGCCAGGGCAATGCGCAACCACGCCGCCTGTCACAAGCTGAAAAACGAAGCGGAGAATTGAGGTAGAAGCCTCCGACAAAGCCGGAGGCCACTGCCAACAGGCACGAATAATACCGTGTCACAAACATTGATCTTACTGCATCAACCATCTACTATTATGTCAACGCAATTGCAATATAATCAATTAATGATCATATAACCCATTGTAACCAGACACCTGGTTGAGTTCATCATAACTTGACTGAATTGCGCTTCGTAGGAGAGAATGCACTCTTCCAACTGAATTGGACCACAGAGA
>JBEKMT010000304.1:0-3919 GCA_050008355.1 Verrucomicrobiota bacterium | reverse complement strand
GGCTTGATCGGATCTCCTTCAAACGACTCACGCACCTTTTTCGCGGCGACGGCACTGGCGATTTTCCGCATCGACTTCTGCAAGGCTTCGAAGGTTTGATCCAATTCCGCCTGGCCATGCGCGTAAGTGATGGTGATCCAAGGCATCATCACACCCCAGGAAATCATTTCCTCATGAAACGACGTTTGCAGTTCCGGCCAGAATGTGCCGTCGGGATGTGTGCAGACGATTTGTGGATTGCAATCGAAACCAATGATTCGCACGTGATCGGCTACTCCTTCAGCTTTGGCCAGATCACGGAATCCGCCAACAAGCTTTTTACCCAGAGACCAGATGTGTTTGGAAATGTCCACGCGCTGGCATTCATCTAGAGTCGCCCGGCATGCCGCCAGGCCCATGGTCTCGGAGCTATGGGTTTGCGAAAGCAGGAACACGCGTCTTTTGTCGTGCTTCAAGCCTCCCAACTCCATAATCTCACGCTTCCCAGCCAATAATGAAAAAGCATATCCATTGGCGTAGGCCTTCCCATAGCAGGCGAGATCAGGATAGACTTTCCGGAGATGATGGGCTCCGCGAATATCGAATTTAACGCCACTAATCATTTCGTCGAATATCAACACTGTCCCCTGGCGTTTGGTGAGCTCCCTTAATTTCTCCAGATAGCCATCCAAAGGTTCATCATTCTTGACGGGTTCCAGGATTACTGCGGCAATCTGGCCGGGATACTGAGCAAAGAGCGCTTCCAGGGCTGCAATGTTGTTGTAAGGAAACTTCAACGTAAGTCGTGACACCTCGTCGGGAACCCCGGAGTTCATGGGAGTTGATCCGATGAACCAATCGTTAATGCTAAAAAACGGATGATCGGCGCAACAGGCGATGTATTTCCTGCCGGTGTAGGCGCGGCAAAGTTTGATTGCCGCAGAGGTCACGTCCGAACCGTTCTTGCCAAACTTGACCATCTCAGCCACCGGCAATAGATCGACAAGGTACTCAGCCAATTCATACTCCAGGATACCTGGTCGCGTAAAATTGATTCCGAGATCAATCTGGCGCTTTACAGCTTCATTGACCGCAGGATAAGCATGGCCAAGCACAATCACGCGATTGCCCATGGCCCAATCGAGGTAGCGGTTGTCATCAGCATCCCAGGAGTACGCCCCCTGCGCACGAACCATGATTTTCGGCGACCTTAGAGGAAATTGGTCCTCGCCTTTGCTGTATGTATGGCTGGCACCGGGCACCAATTCATGGAAGCGTTGATTGATTTTGTCACCCTTGGAAAAGTTATTAATCCTCATATTCATTATTTAATTTGTATTAGAATTGGCATCAAAGCGAAATTCGTCAATCTCAATTGCACTACCAAAATTGCCATGGAGTTGTCGCGCGAAACATTTGCGTCGGGCTTGTCAATTCAGCGGAATACCTCCCGCCTCTCTTGATATGCTTAGTGGTAATAACCAAAGCGCCTGGGACGTCTCGGCTTCGGTTTTGTCGACGTCTGACAAAAGTTTGCCGCTCAGAGTATTTTGGATATAAAACCCCTTCGCCCTATTTTGCTGAAAGTGAAATCGGAATTGCTGCTCTCACCCTACCTTGACCGATCAGTCGGCTCGTTGTCCAAATATCGCAGTTATTGCGTCAATGACCCTTTGCTGGTCTTGATCGGTCAAGCCGGCCGAACAGGGCAAGCTCAACGCTTGCTGGTAAAGTTTTTCCGCAACCGGCATTTCCTTTACCCCAGTGCTTCTATGTGCGGCTGAAAGGTGGATGGGTTGCCAGAGGGGTCTGGTCTGAACTTTGCTGGCGGCCAACGAGTGCATTAACTCTCGTGAACTCATTCCAAAAGCGGTCTCCTCCAGCAGGATTGTGTACATCCACCAGGAACTGGAAGCCCAAGGAGCCTCCTTCATCGGCGAAATTCCGGGAAGTCCTTTAAAACCACTGGCATAACGGCTGGCAATGCGTTTTTTCGCCGCAATAAAAACATCCAATTGCTCCAGTTGGGCGCACCCCATGGCCGCCAAGAGGTTCGTGAGCCGGTAGTTGTAACCAATTTCTCCATGAACATATTCAATAGGATCATCCTTGGCTTGGGTGGTGAGATATTTTGCTTTCCGAGCCCATTCCTCATTTGACGTCGCAAGCAGACCCCCACCCCCCGTGGTGATAATCTTGTTTCCATTAAAACTAAAGCAGGCTATGTCCCCAAAACTGCCGACCGCCCTGCCCTTGTATGTGGCACCAAGTCCCTCAGTCGCGTCCTCGATTACCCGCAGGCCATATTTGCGCGCGACTTCGATGATGGGATCGATGTCAACTGGATGCCCGAGAATGTGGACGGGAATCACCGCCGTGACTCGTCGCCCTGTCTGCCGGTTGTAAAGAGATCCTTCCTGCCATCGGCATCCCTTTTCCAAAAAGTCGACGACCCGGGACGGATCCATTTGCCAATTATCCTTCTCCGCATCGATGAACACCGGCCAGGCGCCAACATAGCGAATAGCATTCACCGGTGCGATGAACGTCAGAGTCGAAATCAGGACCTCGTCGTCAGGCTTGACACCCGACACCAACAAAGCCACATGAAGGGCCGCAGTCCCGTTGACCGTGGCAACGCCGAACTTCGTGCCGACCCGGCTGGCCACCTGGCTTTCGAAGCGGTCCACATAGGCCCCCACTGAAGAAACCCAATTGGTGTCGAGGCACTCCTTGACGTACTTCCACTCGTTTCCGCCAATCTCCGGAACGAGCAAGGGTACAAATCCGGGGGGAGGAGCCGCTCCTGGCGCAAGTTTTTCAGTGATCATTAATTGCGGTAACGTTTGTTTCCGAAGTCGTTTATGATGTTGTCGCGGACTAACCGGGCCACTTCAGCTATGCCCTCGGGCACGGTGCGCGTAATCTGAAAGCCGAGTTGTTCACTGATCCGGCTAAAGGAAACCCGGTAATCCCGGGGATCTTCGGTTTTGCGCACATACTCCACTACTGCCTCCGGGGCGTGAGGGCGTATCAACTCGACTAACTGTTGCTTTTGGAAGTTTTGGTCGGTCGCTCCGACATTGAAAACCTGACCTGCTACTTTAGCGGGGGACGATCCCAGCACCAACTGGATGCCCCGGGCGGCATCGCGCACATGGACATAGGGGCGCCAAAATTGCTCGCCAAAAACTTTAAGATGTTTCTTGGTCAGCATTTCCATCGTGAACTCATTAACCGTCAGGTCAAAACGCATTCTTGGACCAACCCCAAAAATGGTGGCAAATCGCAAGGGGGTTGGGAACCAGTTGGGCGCCCCGGCACTTTTCAACAAGGCATTTTCAATCGCCACCTTGGTCTCGGCATAGAGTGAAACCGGACTTAGCTCGGAACTCTCGTCCACGTAATGATTCGGATCTTTCATCCTGCCGTAGTTGCTGCAGGTCGAGGCGAAGATAAAGCGATGAACACCGGCTCGCTGACTTTCCTCAATCAACGCCAGCGAGGCATCGAGGTTGGTCTCCCGCGCCAGATCCGGTTGGCGGGAACAGGCGGGATCGCCGACGACTGCTGCAAGATGTACCACCGCCTCTTGCCCCTCGACGGCGGCTCGTACAGTCGCACGGTCGCGTAGGTCTCCGTGAAGAAATTCGAAGGCGGGATCTGACCAAACGCCCAGCAAAGGCTGACCTCCGTGTTCCAGTTTGTCCACCACACGGACACGATTCCCGGCTGCCAATAGAATCGGAACAAGTGTGGAACCAATGTAGCCAGCACCGCCTGTCACTAATATTTTCAATTCATATCCTTCCGTTTAGTACGTCGTCTTGTGCTTTTTGATAATCTGCGTGTTGCCCGACATCGAGCCAGTATTCCATGATTGGAAAACTCACAACCATCTTTCCATCCTTAAGAATTGCGTGGATCAGATCAGTCATGT
>JBEKMT010000303.1:0-4025 GCA_050008355.1 Verrucomicrobiota bacterium | reverse complement strand
CTTCCAGGGAGGCAATGACAATGTTTATGTTTATCGCAATCCAAGCGGTACCAATGAGTCCGCCAATATTCCAGTGGCAACAATGCTGGAAGTCGGGGACATGTCTTTTGATGGCATTTCCTTCGGCGCTTATACGGTCACGACGAACTTGGCCGTCACCCATGATGAACTCCGGCTCGGCCTGACTTGGGCCGATGTGGTGGGCGATTCCCTTTCTATGCTGCAATTGACGCAACGACAGGGGGGAGATTCCCATTTGCGGCTCGCTGCCTCACCCAACAATGCCTATGAGCTGCAAGGCGCTGCCGCCCCGACCGGGACATGGACTAACATCGGCAGCGTGACCATGCCATCCACCGGCGCCGAGGACTTTGTCGAGTCAAACGTGCTGACTCCTCAGCGCTTTTACCGGGCGGTCTCCGAGTCCAATCTGCCATCGCCCAACATCATCATCGCTGATTTTGACGAGTCAGTCTATGGTGCTGGCTGGGTGACGACCGGAACCGCCTTTGGCTCTGGTCCGGCGCAGGGCACCTTGCCAAATCAGAACCCGGTTTCCGGTTATTTGGGTTTGGGGTTGGTCGACTCGTATGCCGAGGGAGACGCTTCAACCGGCACATTGACATCCCCGCCGTTCACCATCACAAAGAATTATATCGATTTCCTGATTGCCGGCGGTGATGACTCGGGGCAGGAATGCATGAATTTGCTGGTGAATGGCGTTGTGGTGAGAACTGCCACCGGCTCAAACAGTGAAAGCCTGATCCCGGCTCAGTGGGACGTTAGCGTTTATCTTGGGAGGAGCGCCGTCCTCCAGATTGTTGATGCGGCGACCGGTTCCTGGGGTCATATCGACATTGATCAAATCGTGATGACGGATACTCCGCTTCCGCTCCCGTCGCCTCCCATGCTCTTGACCAATAACCTGCTCAATCTCCCGGTAAACAATAGTGCAACCAGCCAGCGCCTGACCATCACGGTGGGTGGCAACGCTGTCCGCGATTTCAATATCGATTTGTCCGGTGGCATCCCGGATTGGTGGGCTTTTGTCGATGTCTCGGCATTCCAGGGCCAGAACGCCAAGCTGACATTGAATGGACTACCTTCTGGATTTTCCGGGTTGAGTGCCATTGTGCAAAGCAACGGGATCGTTGGTGCCACCAACCTATATCGCGAGGCCTTACGGCCGCAGCTTCATTATTCCTGCCGGCGCGGTTGGCTGAATGACGCGAACGGGATGGTTTATTATCAGGGCCAATATCACCTCTATTACCAGCATGATCCTTTCAATTGGGCAGGAACGGATCAAAAATTTTGGGGCCACGCCGTGAGTACGGATATGGTGCACTGGCAGGAATTACCTGAGGCAATCTATCCTCATTCTTATGGAGACTGGGTTTGGTCCGGCAGCGCCGTCGTTGATTCGTCGAATACTGGCGGCTTCAAAACCGGCACCAATGATGTTATTGTTGCTTCATTCTACAGTACTGCCCGGGGTCAATGCATTGCTTTCAGTAACGACGGCGGCCTCACATTTACCGATTATACCAATAATCCCGTGGTCACCGTCCCTGGCCGCGATCCTCATATGCTCTGGTATGCCCCGTCAAATTATTGGGTGATGGCCGTGTATGATTCCAATGTGGGTGGAATCGACTTTTTCTCGACTCCGGATTTCCATCAATGGACTTATCGCAGTGCGATTGCCGGATTTTATGAATGTCCCGACCTGTTCCAACTTCCCGTGGACGGAAATACCAACACCATGCTCTGGGAACTAAACGATGGCAGTACCGGCTACATGCTCGGTCAATTCAATGGGGCAGTGTTCACGCCCGCCACCGCCAAACTTTCCGGCAATAGCGGATCGAGCTTTTACGCCTCGCAAACATTTACCGTGATGCCACCGGGAGATGCCCGTCGTGTCCGGATCGGTTGGGCCCAAGTTGGCATGCCAGGTATGCCCTTCAACCAGATGATGTTCTTTCCCACAGTACTTACTTTGCAAACACTCCCGGCAGGAGTCCGGCTATGCTCTCAACCAATCGCAGAATTAACCAATGCGGTGGAAAATACTTATTCGTGGACAAATCTAACCTTGGAGCCCGGGTACAATCCTCTTGCCGGCATTCGCGGGCAATTATTTGATCTGCAAGCACAATTCTCACTGGGATCGGCAGCAGCAATTACTTTTGACCTTTGCGGTGTGCCCATAATCTACACTCCGGCTACCCGGCAAATCACTTGTAACGGGGACACACAAACTCTGCCGCCTCTGAATGGAATTGTCACCCTCGAGTTGATTACGGATCGTCAATCGGTGGAAATTTTCGGCAATTCCGGCCAGTTGTACATGCCGATCGGGTCGACCCCTTACTCGCCCCCAAATGACCTCTTGTCGCTGACAAGCCAGGGAAATTCCACGGTGTTCACATCGTTGACGGTTAATAAGCTCAGATCCATTTGGCCCAACGCTGGTATTTAGCTTAATGACACAAAATTTACAGCCGTCAAAGATTCACAATATTGTTGAACCTCACGTTTAATGGTGCGGTTGGAAGTGCGGGATCGGTCGCGTTTCAAAGTTAGCGATTTTCTCATCGAGATTAGCCAGCCGCCCAAACGCGAACCCGGAACCCCGTCGCCAGCCCGAAACACCTGCGAAGCCGCTCTTACCGTGTTGTCTTGCTGTAAATTCCGATTCCTGGCCCCTGCCAGCCAGCTTGCGCCCTCAAATGCTCCTGCTCTCGCGCGACCGGTCAGGCGAGCACAGTGTGCCAGCTTCGTTTCGCCGCTGGCGCATTCGCGCGATGGCGGCGAAGATAGTTGTAAAGGCAACAAACCTCAACGACTACTCCGACTTGGGGAATCTTATGGTTGGCCGTGATGGTAACATTCCGGCACGGGACCAAGTTCCTTCCCTGAAACAGGCTGGCTCCCGCCTTCAATGCCAGCACCTGTTGCTCCAGTTGTTCCACCCGGCGTTGTAATTGCTCCTTTTCCGGGTCCGCTGGCCGTGCCGCCGTCCCGGTTCCGGGCACGGGGTGGTGATGGCTAAAAGCCTTCCCGGGCGGTCCAATGTCAGGGCTGTGGCGAGCGAAGACGGCCCATTATTAAAGCGCATCGCCGAGACGCGAAGCGCACTCGAACACGCTAGACCGTGAATCAAGATTTACGAGGGGCGGACTTGGTCCTTACGCTAGGTCACCGTGCCGCGGTTGACGAACAAGTTTTACCTTAATGTCCACCAAAGAGTTGGAAAAAAACGGTCCAAGTTAATCTTGGTCGAGAATTCTGCGGTTTTATCATCAACTACGACTTAATCACCTAAAAACTTGAACTCATCATCTTAGTTGGCTGGCGGGTTTTCCATTCTCAACCAGCGAAGTCTGGGCCGCATTATTCCGCCGCGCGGAGGCGGCGAAGACAAAACCGCCAGACTCGTCGAACAACGAAATAATCAAGCAGCAACAAAGGAGCCATAACCAGCAAGGCCAGCATGGCGCCCTGGATTACATCGACATACAACCTGCAGAAACAAAAAATTAAAACCGGACCATTCACAATGAACAATGGAAAGAACAACCCGTCGAACAAGGCCAGGGCAAGCCCGTAAAGCGTTCCCGCGGAACGCCGGATTTGGCTTACGGCAAGCCAGCCCAAAGCGGTCATGCCGAGCGGTGAGACAATCCCTAACAAAATCGATGTAAACGCACCGAACTTCCACAATGCTGAAGGTCCGCCCTCCATGGTGTACCCGATAATGTGGGCTTGACCGTTGGTGTCCGTTCCCCATTCCGTTTCACGGTGGTTTGGCGGAGGGATGTTGAGAAAGACCAGAGAATACGCCAGTACACCTAGGAACAAGATGACGCAGGCCGCACCGGCGATTGCCGTTCTCGACAAACGTGGTTGCGAGGAAACAGAAGTTGCGGTCTCGGTGGGCGCCGTTGCGGATGCGGCAGGCGAAGCGGGCGTGGCAGCCGCGCGGGCTTTTGCGTTGTGGGGTGGCGAGGTGTCACCCG
>JBEKMT010000302.1:0-4603 GCA_050008355.1 Verrucomicrobiota bacterium | reverse complement strand
ATCCTGTCCGCTGCGAATTCCATGTGTTCGACCCACGCCAACGTGTCAGAAAGGGAGATCACATCAGCCGTGAGTTCAAACTTTCCGGTTTCGACGTTCAGACCTAATTCGAAGTCATACCAATTTTAGTCTGCCTCCTGCCAGCCGACGCCGATTATTTGGTCGGAATACTCATACTCGAACACCGGGACGATGACTTCCATGAGCTTTTCTTTCTCTGCCTCTCTCCCGCCGAGAAACATCCCGACACGCTGTTCTAAATGCTCCTGCGCTGGGCTCGACCGCCGGTTGTTTGACTTCAAGGCCGAGGCTGCGTTTTCAGTTTTTGGTCTGTGTTTTCATTGTCTTTTTTCTCCCGTTTGCTGGTTTACGTAAACGTCAGCAACGAAGGCAAACAAGTTACGCGCTGACGTTACGCCAGCGATATTTAGCTTTGGAGAAATGTCACAAACACGTTGCAAAATAAGGTGTTTACGTGGATTGGTGCCGGTGGTGGGACTCGAACCCACACGACTGTTTAAGGTCCCAGGATTTTAAGTCCTGTGCGTCTGCCATTTCGCCACACCGGCATTGAGACTGTCTTTGCTTCGAATGGCGCTTTCGTTGAGGCCAACTTGCGTTTCGCCTTTCAACTTGGCGCGAAGGAAAGATTATGGCAATTGAAATTGGTTTTGCCAGTAGAATCAGGAACGAGACTTTGCAGATTGGCCCCGCGAATGGCTCAGTCCAATAACTGAAGCCGTGCGGACGAATTTGAGACAATGATCGCCAGCTGGCTCATTTATCGCCCGCTACAAAAAAAAGCCCCGCGTAAACTTTGGGATCGATTAGCACTCCAGTTTTTGCCTTGGCGATCAGCCACGAAACGATGTGAGCTAGTGGAATTTCGTGCACAGTTATGTCTTCGTGGGCCACTCCACCGCCTTTACCGGCGCGAACCAATTCGGAAGCGCTGAAGAGGGTCACCCGTTCGGAAGTGATGCCGCTACAGGCAGGCCCGGTCGTCAGGGGTTCGATGCGCCCGGCGGCGTATCCGGTCTCCTCCAGGAGCTCGCGGCGGGCGGCTTCGAGACTGGATTCGGCGCTCTTGCCAGGCTCGTCGCCGATTATTCCCGCCGGGAATTCAATGGTCCGCGCGTGGACGGGAATACGGTATTGTTCCACCAGCAATACCTTTTCGTCAGGTGTCACGGCAACGATTATTGCCGCGCCGGTGGCGTTGACCCGATCAACATACTCCCAATGTCCTTCCCGGATCAGGGCCAGAAACTGGCTTGAATGCAAAGTGGTTTTGACGAGCTGCTTCATTTGTTTTCAAGAATCTCCCGCGTTGTGGCGCCGACACCGGCTGGATGCATTACCTGGGAGACATTCTCAATGGCGTCGCCTTGAATGTTGCGTCCCCTCTGCTGGCACCTTAAGACAACCGGACAATATTAACCGAACCGACGTTTCAAATCTCCGAATAGACGCTATGAAGTTTGCAGATAAGCGTGCGCTGTAAAGAGCAAACCACCACGAATTTAAATCAAACTCTGCCAGTAACTTAAGAATATTTAATATTTTGTCGGCAGTCTTTGCAACCGGAATTCAATAGCTAAGATTCTTATTACTAGTCACTTGTGGTACGGTCTGCTGAATTTTTGTGGAAACCTTTTTGAAATCGTCGGATTACTTTACGGTTTCTGTTCTTGTGCGTTATTTGTGTATTAAATATATACACACACAAAGTGTTAATGTGCACACACTTGCCAATACTTGGGCACTGAGCCAGCCGTTTTGGCACCGATTTTGCTAAATTTCCAGTACACGGTTTTGGTTTTCTTGATTTGGTAAACATGGCGATGAAAAATTTAAATAAAAACATTTTGAAGTTCTCTGCGATTATTGGGTTGGTCGGGATACCGGCAGCTTTGATGGCCAATCAAATTACTCTCACCCAAAATGGCAACTATTCATATGACGATGGCGGGGAATTTACCGCAGTCACCGCCGGTCAAAGTTTCCTTGGCAACGGTTACGTGGCGTCAACTGAAGTGAATGGCGGTTTTGAAACCTTTTGTGTTGAATCCGACGTGTATTTTTATCAGAACACCAGCTACAATTATACTCTTAACACCAGTACAGACAGTGATGGCGAGCCGCTTACTGAAGGAGCGGCATTCTTATATTATGAGTTCGCGACCGGCCAATTGAGCGGCTACAACTACACTCCGGGCAGTGGCAGGGCGACTACTGCCGGGCAACTCCAGGCGGCGATCTGGTACTTGATGGGTGGGCAACTCGGTGATGGCTACACCGCGTCGAGCATTTTGAATGATCAATACTATTTGCTAGCGTTGACCACTCTTGGCAGCAGCACCATTGGGTCCGCTAACAACGGCGATTACGGGGTTGATATACTTGAACTGACTGACGGCAACGGCAACCCGGCCCAGAACCAGCTGGTCTTGACCGGTTCTACTCCGCATGGGAACGACTTGCCGGTGCCGGATAATTATACGACGGTGATTTGGTTCGGTGCCAGCCTGGGAGGGTTGATCCTGATCCAGTCCCGGCAGCGTCAATTGGTCGCAAAACGGAATTAATTTAGCATGGTCCCATAACTACGAGAAAAGGGGCGGCTTCAAAGCTGCTCCTTTTTTTATTGTCTCGAACAAAAAGCGCAAATCGTGAGATAACGATGGCTAATTTTTGGGATTTGTCATTAATAGCATGCAAATCCAAATTAGCGGGCGAAGTGATTCCATTGTTGATGCAATCCTGATGACGAACAAAATCCATGTTGGCGGTCCAAAGCCGATAGCGGCAATTGCCTTGGGCATATTTTTATTGCACAGCGCTGTTTTTGGCATGACCTCCCAGATAATTCCCAAGTCTGAGCAAGTGGTGATTACTTTGAAAGGCAGTGCGACGGATGCGGAAATCCAGGATGCACTAGACGCTTTACCAGCCACCGGAGGTGTGGTGGTCCTGCCGGCAGGAGATTTTGTCATTCGACAACCCATTGTGCTTAAACGTGACAATCAAAAGCTGAGGGGTTCAGGCACGGCGACAGTTTTACGATTGGCGAATGATGCCAATTGTCCAGTGATCATCATGGGTGAACCGGTCAACAACCCACGGAAAACCGTACGGCATTTGCGGGTCGCAGACCTGTTCATTGATGGGAACCGCCGGAATCAGCATCGCGAAAATTGGGGATTGCAGGGCGATAACTCGGAAATTCGCAATAACGGCATAACGGTTCAACGCGTGAGCGATTCGGTGGTGGAAAATGTGGGGTGCGCGGATTGCCGTTCGGGCGGACTGGTCACTACCCTCGGTGTGAGGGGACTTATGGTTAAAGGGTTGACTGCCTTCGATAACCAGTTTGATGGTCTGGCCTGCTATGATACAAAGAATTCGACTTTTTCAGATCTCTATTTGCATGACAACCCCGGCGCAGGCATTTCGCTGGACCTCGCGTTTAACCACAACATCGTGAGTAATGCCGTACTGGTGGCGAACAGCCTGGGCATTTTCATGCGGGCCAGCCGCCAGAATCAATTTCACAACGTCACCATCCGTAACAGCCACCATTTTGGCGTATACATGTCGGACACGGAAGACTTCACAACCGGCAGCCAGGGCAAGGTGGTGCCCGAATCCGAATGCACGCTGAATGCCTTCACGAATTTGACTGCCACGAATTGTGGCGGCGCCGCCTTCTGCGTCGATAGTTTCACCTGCACTAACAACGTCATTCTCCGGCCAAGCTTCGCCCGCAACCGGATGGGGAACCTCGCTCTTGCCAGTCCCAACTTGGTGACGGTTCAATAAGGTCAGTTTGCCGATGGGGAAAATCTTTCGTCGACTTTCAATCTATGAAAACGAAACGGTGACTACCTTTCGTCAACGTCAACTTTTCACAGACCAAACGTGGTCAAAATGCGATTGGATCCGGCTCAACATATTGTTATCAGGGATGGGAAATCGAGCTGCCTTAAACATTAACGCCTGGCAACTTTACCGTTGCCAGGCGCAAGAATTGTTTGATTAATTTAGCTACGCGGAGAACCAGTCTTGTTTTGTAAACCAAACTTGGTTCAATACAGAAATACTGCTTGATAAAACTCCGATGGAGATACTGGCAGCGTATAGTCGACAATATACAGAACTGATGACGATGACAGCTTATTGGTGCTAAAGGAAGTCCATGGTCCGCTGGGTGATGATGAACGTTCAATCGCATAAGTATCACCAATCGTGCCGGTGATACTTACCGTCGGGAACAAATTCAGGCCATTGACTGCGAGCGGCACCTTTTGACTGAATGAGGATCCCAGGCTGTTCGCAACCGAAACCTGGTAATGTCCGACATCATTTGTAGAAACACCCGTAATCTTGAGGGTCGCGGTCGCCGAACCGGAAAACTCACCGCCATCGCTGATGGTATTGCCGTTGAGGGACCAGGTATAGGTTGTTGCAGCCGGACTTGTTGCCACGGTGAAAGACGCGTTCCCGCCGAGAGGTGCCGTCGCCGCCGTAGGTTGTTGCGTGATGACCGGCGAGCCAGCAGGAGCCACAGATTCCAGATCAAAGACGTCCATCAACAACGATT
>JBEKMT010000301.1:0-4048 GCA_050008355.1 Verrucomicrobiota bacterium | reverse complement strand
ACTGGAGTCGGTCGGGAATGGCGAGGTTTCGAAGTTGCTCGCCCTCCCCGGGATTGAGGCGTACCAGTACGCCTTCCGCCGCTACCAGGAACCACGCTATCTGCCGGTGGTCGGCCAGCTCACGCCAGGATTCACGCTGGCAATTGGCGAACACCTGCCATCGCCGCCGGCGGCAGCAGCAACTGTGCAGTAAGACGGTAATTTTTAAATGACCTGCCAAACCACACATCGTTTATCGTGGCCTGGATTCCGAGATTTAAGCCAAGGCAAGAAGGATTCTTTGCGACTGCTTAACAAGATATTGCCCCTTTGTGCCTCTATCATGATGGTTGTCAGTGGTTGCTCTCGGAAGCCTGGCGTTACGGACAATTCCCAGGCAAATGCTCAGACAAACCAAGTCTTTCAGACCGCAAATTCAGTCCCGCCAGCCCCGTCCGCTCCAGTGTCCGCTGCTTTTGTTCAGGTCCAAGGCCAGCCGGATATGGTGGCGCTGAATCGCGTGGCGAGGTTCTGGATGCTCCGCAATCGCCGGCGCCCGACTGATTGGGATGATTTCGCCGCCCACGCCGGCGTGCAGATTCCCCCGCCACCGCCGGGGAAGAAATATGTGCTGAGTCAAGACATGCGTGTCACTTTGGTGGATCAATAATGATGCCCGCTTCAATCATTTTATGAGACTCATCTCCAGCCGATCCTGTCGTCCAAGTGGTTTCACCTTGATTGAACTTCTCGTGGTTATCGCCATCATTGCCATCCTCGCCGCATTGCTGCTACCTGCGCTGAACAGGTCCAAATCCGAGGCTTTGCGGACACAGTGCGCCTCAGGGATGCGTCAGCTTGGCATCGGTTTCCCTCAATTCTGCAGCGATAATAACAATATGTTCCCTCCCGCTGGTTGGGTGAGCGGCGACTATCAGATTAGTTGGGACTCATGGCTCAACCAATACATTGGTGGAAACGCCTCTACTATCGATATGCAGTACGGCGCCTTGCTTCCTGAAGAGACGTCCAAGGTCCTCGTTTGTCCTACCGATACCTTTCCCAAAATAGGCTACCTGGGCGGAACCGATCCCGATCTCCTTGCGCTCAGATCTTACGCCATGATTGCGTGTGGGCCGAGCTGGGGCGCGAACGGTGATTTGCAGCGCGATCCCAAAAATGGCCTGCCGGATTTGACTCTCCCTGGCATGGAGGGAGTGGGAATCTACTGGCAGACGACCACCGCTACCGCGCCGAATTTTAACGCCCCGGGATACAAAGAGTCAGTTGTGCGGGATCCTGCCGGAACCATCGAGTTGTGCGAGAACACCCACGGTCAGCAGGCTGCCGGCAATCAATGGACCTGTGCTTGCATTGCGCCTGAAGCTCCCGGAGGCGGGTCCGGTAACAACAATAATGATCCTTACCAGTTGTGCTATCCCATCGTGGCGCAGAACCCTGACAGCTTTTCCGTTTCCGAGAATCAGGGTGGACTCGTATATCAGCTTCAAAATATTCGCTTCAACTATCTCTTCCACGACGGCCATGTCTCTGCCCTGAGAATCGAAGATACCGTTGGTAGCGGGACGGTCAATGCGCCCAGAGGAATGTGGTCTGTGACTCCGGGAAATTAGGTCTGTTGTGCGGTTCGTCGAAATCACGGAAATGGCCCGCTCATTCCCGTGGGATTTTGCTTCAGGTGCGGCTTGATGTCGGAGAACCTCCTGCTGCAGCCGGTCCTCAATCGCACACCACCACGGAATGAAACATTTTTATTCCATGCTGAGAATGCCTCTCCGGAGCGCCATCGTGGCGGCTTGGGTACGGTCGCTGGCATTCAATTTGGCTAGAATTCGGCCAACATGGATTTTAACGGTGATTTCGGCCAGGTCCAAGGCACCGCCGATTTCCTTATTGCTTTTGCCGTCGGCGACCAGTTTGAGCACCTCCAATTCACGTCCTGTCAACTCCGCGCGGCGGGCACGTGCGGCCAGGCGCGCGCCGATCGCCGGAGAGATGCGATGCTCCCCGCTGTAAATGGCGCGGATGGTTTCAATCAATTCCTCTCGCGGCGCCGACTTGAAAATGTATGTTTTGGCGCCTGCCTGGATGGATCGATAGATGTCCTCCTCGTTACTGTGGGTGGAAAGCATGATGATCGACGCGTCGGGAAATTCCTTGCAAATCTCATTGGTCGCATCGATGCCGCTCATGTCGGGCAGTTTAACGTCCATCAATACGATGTCCGGCTTTTCTTCGCGGAAGCGCGCGATGGCTTGCTGCCCGTTGGAGGCTTCGATGTCCACCGACATGTCCGCCTCCAGGTTGATGGATTCAGCAACTCCGATGCGGACCACGAAATGATCATCCACGACCATGATGCGAATTTTTTTGTCCATGGGCGATGGGTTCAGGCGCGGCCTTCGCGGCCAATGGCCGGAGGCTTCCCATTGCTTGAATGATTTGCCCCCGAAATGGCGGCAGGACTGGTCGCCACGGTAATTACCAGATTGGTGCCGCCTCCGCGATGGCTGGTCAGTGTGAACGTGCCGCCGATTTTTTCAACTCGCTCGCGCATGTCAAGCAACCCAAAATGACCATGCCGCGCTGAGCCGACCGCATCCAAATCAAACCCCGTGCCGTCGTCGCTGATACTCATTCGCACCAGTTTGGGCTCGTAGGCGATGCTGACGTTGATCTTTTTGGCGCACGAATGCTTGAAGGCGTTGGCCAGGCCCTCCTGCCCGATGCGAAGCAAGTTGTGCTCCGTCGGCACGGGCAATCTTCGCGGTGTGCCAGTTTGCGTGACGAAGATTTCGATGCCGGTTTCGTAAAACATTGGGTCGGCGATCTCCTTCAAGGCGGTTTCCAAGCTGCAATTTTCCAACAAATGGGAACGCAATGCCCAAACCGAGCGCCTCGCCTCGGACAGGCTTCGTCGCGACATGTTGCGGGCCAGATCTAGATGCCTCCTCTCCGTCGCCGAAGCGCCGGAAGATTGTGCCTTGATGGCATCCAGTTGCATCGTAATCGCGACCAACTCCTGTTCCAGCGTGTCATGAAATTCGCGCGCAATGCGGTCCCGCTCTTCCATTACGCCTTCGCGCCGGACCTTTTCCGCGATAATTTGGGTCTGCCACCGCACTCGCCGGTCAAGCGCCACCAGCCATGCTAAACCGATCAATAAAGCAAACATCATGACACCTACCACCCACAATAACCTGGCCAGGGTCCACCACGGCGGGCGATGCAGCACAACTATGTCCTTCTGTTCCCGCATCAGGATCTGCACCGAGTCGGGCGGAAAATAAAACGGGTTCGACCCGGCTCTTTCCCGCGACGGAATAAAACCGGGAATCCATTTCAACGGAGATTGTGCGACGAAAATGCCTGTCAACCCGAGCTGACTGCCGTTAAGTAACGATTTGACGATGCCATTTGCCTTTCCATTTGCGATGTCCGCCGTCATTACCGAGTTCGATGCCTCCAAAACCAGCGTTTGCTGCGCTGGCCCGCTGATAAGATTGATTAAACTCGCCTCCACCCGGACGAGCACGTAATCGTAGTTCTCCGGCGACCCCAGCAGAGACTTCAAATCGACCTCGATGGGTATCGGCGCCTCGCCATGACCCAAAACCTCGACCGTCGCATCTTCCAAAATCGGGATGTAATCGCCTAGGGCGGTGTATCCGGAAACCGTGATCCGGTCTCCCGGCGCCAGCGCGGCTGGTTGGGCCAGAAGTACACAGAGGCCTCTGCCGTTGTCCTGCATAAATACTGCTCCGTCATCTTTCACCAGGGTGACGACACCAGTTACCTTGACCTGGTTTCCGTAGTAGGCGCTGGAGTTGAACCGCGCCAGGTTGGCGATGGACACTGCGTCCGGTGGGCCGGGAGATGGGCTTTCAATGGTGACATCATCCAAGCTCGCCGCCGCTACCCATGGAAGACAGAATTGCCCAAGCTTGTTGTAACGCGAGTAACAAATGCCTCGCACCCGCACTCTGGTGCCGATGTATTTGCTGATGAACTGGGTGGCATTGGATCGGTCGAGGTTCTCGATTGAAAC
>JBEKMT010000300.1:0-4054 GCA_050008355.1 Verrucomicrobiota bacterium | reverse complement strand
GAAGCAGGATTGGCCGAAGGAAAAGTTGGAATACGCCTTCGAGGAATTGAGCATTTCGAAACAGGAACGGGCGGAGAAATTAAGTTTGGAGCAGTTTGTGGCGGTCACCAAAATTTTGAGCCGTGATTCATGAGGCAAATTGAGGAGGGTGATCGCCTTGGGTCCAGCAATGCTTTTAGGCGGTTTTGCCCGGGCGACAGTGAAGGTCGTAAATTCCAACGCGCCTGAAAGTCCAATGGACAAAACTCCAAAAAATGAACGAGGAAATTCTTAGCGCACCAAATAGACCCATAAGGATCCTCGTTGTATGTAGCCGCAATCGCCGGTGCAGCCTGACCGCGGAAACCATTTTCAAAAGTGATACAGTCTGGGATGTCCGATCTGCCGGCACCGAAGCGCCGGCGCGAATCAAGGTTACCGCCGGTCAAATTGGTTGGGCAGATGTTGTCGTCGTTATGGAAAAGCGCCATAAAGAACGATTATTTCAGAAATTTTCCGAAGAACTTCAGGAAAAGCATTGCGCATCCTTAGTCATTGCAGATGATTACGAATTCACGGATCCTAACCTGATTGCAACTTTGAGAGAAAAAATACGCGAACGCTTTCCGCTGATACACTAACTATAGAACAAATTTATGCCCGAAGAAATCTTTGATGTGGTCAATGAACACGACGAGGTGGTTGGGCAAGCCCCGCGCAAGGAGGTTCATGCCCGCGGATTGCGGCATCGAGCAGTCCATGTGCTGGTATTCAATTCGCGCGGCGAGCTCTTTCTCCAGAAACGCTCGAAGAGAAAGGACATTGCCGCGGGCAAATGGGATTCGTCATCATCCGGTCATCTTGACACAGGTGAGGACTACAACGCCTGCGCAGTGCGCGAATTGCGCGAGGAAATCGGGTTGGTGTTGTTGCGGCCGCCGGAGCGACTTTTCAAGATCGACGCGCGCCAGGAGACCGGCTGGGAATTCTGCTGGATCTACCGCTGCGAAAGTGATGGGCCGTTCGTTCTGCACCCCGAAGAAATCGAGACCGGAGATTGGTTTGCGGTTGACGCTGTGACAAAATGGGTGTCGGAAAAACCCGAGGATTTCGCGAGTGCGTTTGTGATGATTTGGAAACTTTATCGGACGCAGAATCGAATAGGTGCCTGAGAAGACCGGCGAGCAGGGATCGCCCGACATCGACCGCCGTCAACGCCGCCTCAAGACCTGGCCGGAACTTGCCTGCCTTTACTTGCGCGGCAAATGAGGTAATGTATGAACCCATGAACGACATTAAAAATTATTCCATTCCATTCGTGATTGAACGCGACGGGCGCGGCAATGAACGCAGTTTCGACCTTTATTCGAGATTGCTGGTTGATCGCATCATTTTCATCGGCACACCGATTGACGATCAGGTCTCCAATGTGGTGGTGGCCCAGCTTTTGTTCATGCAGATGACCGATCCGAAGAAAGACATTCACATCTACATCAATTCCCCCGGCGGCAGCGTGACTTCAGGCCTGGCCATTTATGACACGATTCAATATCTCACGTGCGACGTGAATACTTACTGCGTCGGCCAGGCAGCAAGCATGGGGGCGGTGTTGCTGGCGGCGGGCACCAAAGGCAAGCGCTATGCGCTGCCGAATGCCAACATCATGATTCATCAGGTGCTGGGTGGCGCGGAAGGCCAGGCGAGCGACGTGGAAATCCGCGTCAAACACATGCTCAAGCTCAAGCAAACCTTGAACGCGATCCTTTCTAAACACACCGGCAAACCGGTGGAACAGGTGGAACGCGATTGTGACCGCGACAACTTCATGAGTGCCGAGGAAGCAAAAAACTATGGACTGGTGGACCAGGTTGTCGTTTCGCGCAAGGAAATTGCGGACGTGGAAAAATCTTCCTTGGAAAAAGCTGCATAAGCTTGATCAAATATTACGAATCCGGCGGATGAGCTGTTTGCCGGATTGCGTTTCGATTTGCACTCCACCAAGATGTGAGGGCAGATTGTTTTTGCGCCAAGTCCTTTGGCGGGTAAATCTTTGAATTCATCATGGATTGCAAAATCCGCCGCATGACTCTGGGCGATTACTCGAAAGTTCATCGCCTGTGGAAGCAGACCGAGGGCATGTGCCTGACCGCGGATGATAACAAGGAAGGCATTGCCCTGTATCTCAAGCGTAATCGAGGCCTATGTTTTGTGGCTTGCCGGGGCAAGGATTTGATTGGAACGGTGCTTTGCGGCCACGATGGGCGCCGCGGCATTCTGCGCCATCTGGCGGTTCGAAAGGCATATCGCAAAAGCGGAATCGGCCTGCACCTGGTGAAAAAATGTTTGACTGCGCTTTCCGACGAGCGAATCAAGAAAAGCAATAACTATGTAATGGATTACACTGTCCCGGGCCTGAAGTTCTGGGAGCACATTGGATTTCACCGGATCGCTGACGATTTTCGCACCCTGCAGATCGGAACAAAGGTTCGGGTTCCAATCAAGGCCGGGAGACGAAAAGGTTGCCTTTGATGTAAAAGCGCAAATGTCTTTTCGCCCAGTGCCTTGCATAATCCACGCCAATGCGCGGGCGTTTCACAATGGAGAATTCATCCGCCACTTCCGACCCCGAGATAAAAAAATCGTCGCTCAATAAATCGTGGCCGTTGAGCTTTTTGTCTATTCTCATCGCCCGACAGAGCAAGCCGGGGCCGCAGGTCCGTCCGTCCAGATTTTTCACTGGTTCGACTGCGCGCAGCAACACCGCAGAAGCATGGCCTTCGCGTTCAGTCACAACGTTCACGCAGTAATGCATGCCGTAAATAAAATAGACGTAGGCGTGGCCGGGCGGGCCGAACATGATTTGCGTCCGGGGCGTCCGCCCCCGGGAAGAATGAGCCGCCAGATCCTGTTCACCCAGGTAGGCCTCGACTTCCACAATTTTTCCGACGCGCGTGACGCCGTCGGCGCGGTGTACCAGGAGTTTCCCCAGCAACTCGCGGGCAACGAGAACGGTGTCGCGGTCGTAAAATTCGCGGGGCAATTGCTGCACGCGGCCATGCTGGCTGAAATTCCCGATTTGACACCAGTCAAAATGTTCGCACAATGTCAGGCCGTTTTGGACGCCAGCGTAGCTCAGATGGTTAGAGCGTGGGACTCATAAGCCCGAGGTCAGTGGTTCGATTCCACTCGCTGGCACCATATTTAAAGGAAATTTTGCAGGAGAGCCTGATTCTTGCACAGAGTTTGCACAGAATCCCGCCCGAACTGCTGACAAGCGCGTGAAATTCCCCGTCACCATCCGACACCGCACCAGCAAGGCGAAAATCTACGCGCCTGCCGGGAAATTCGCTTACTACCGCGTCGCCTACACCACGGCAGGCAAACGCCGGATGCAAACCTTTGCCGCCTATCCCGACGCCAAAGCCGCCGCAGAGCGCATTGCGCGCGAAATGGCGAACGGTTCACAAGCCGCCAGTTTGACCGCCAGTCAGTCCCGCGACGCCCTGGCCGCGCTTGAACGCCTCGCCACGCTGCACCAGACCACCGGGCGCAAGTATTCCCTGTTAGGGGCGGTTTCCGAATTAGCGGAATCCGTCGCCAAGCTGAACGGGCGTTCGTTGGTGGAGTCCGTCGAGGGGTATCTGGGCACCGTTGTCAGCGTGAAGCGTAAAAGCGTCACGGAAGCCGTCGAGGAATTTATCGCCAGCCGCCAGCACAAAACCAAAGCCAAAGACGGCAAACGGGCGCAACTGTCAGAAACCTACGCCGTCCATGTCAATTCATGGCTGCGGGAATTTGCCGGAACGTTCCCCGGTACGGCGGTTTGCGATTTGAGCAAGGAACATCTGGCCGCCTACGCCAAGACGTTCAAAGACTTCACGCCCAAAACCAGAAACCACCGCCGCGCCACGGTGAAAATGTTCCTGAAATGGTGCGTCCGGCAGGATTACCTGCCCGTCAATAATCGCCTGTTGGAAGCCGATTGTCTCGCGTGCGAAGTTTCCGAGACAGCGGACACCGATTTTTTCCGCCCGGCGGAACTGCAAAAACTTTTGGACAATGCCAGCACAGATTT
>JBEKMT010000030.1:0-31748 GCA_050008355.1 Verrucomicrobiota bacterium | reverse complement strand
ACCGGACCCAATGGCCAGCCACAAGAAAGCCGCTGCGAGATAACATGTACTTCTGATCAACATCATTGTTCCCCAGGAGACTATTTCCGCCTTGCCTCCATGATTGGGAAGACTGAGGTGGGCGACAATGTTCCACATCCATGGCAATACTTCCAGACCGAAAACCGGGCCCTAAACATTCTGAAAGATTCGATTACCATGATGTGCCGTGACGGCCAGCCCCTATTTGATCGCAATATGTTACACACTAGATATTTGCGGTAGCTTTGACCCCAACACAAGCTAAATTGGTTCCGGTGAGGAATTGTGGAAATCGAGGCTGCTGGTGTCCCAAAGCTGCACCAAAATGTCCCCTAGGGCAACCGGTTCACTCGGATGGAAAGCGATCATCAGAATGACTAGCTTGTCGCCATCAATGTATCGTTCGGAGCGAGGCGGGAAGCAACATTCGATTCAGGCCATTCCGTTTTCCTCCAACCCGCTCTAAAAAAGGACAGAATCCACGTACTGGATCGGGGGCTGTGAGGCCGCCCAGAACGCTGTTGCAGCTCTTCAGCCTAAACATATTTGCGAATCTGATTCCCGCCAGGCTATCCCAAAAGCGACCGGCAGAATGAACAATTAACTTGTATTCTAAAGCCAACCGGAGCCCATGTTGGAGGATTGCGAAGTCAATTTGCCAAAAACATTTGCCCACGCGCTGGCTCGGCTCTAACTTCACCGTGTGTCGGTAAAATTTACCATACTGGGAAGTGGTTCGGCCGGCAATTGCGCTTACGTTGAGACCCCTGAAGCTCGCGTGCTTGTTGATGCCGGTTTCTCCCCGCGTCAAATCCGCCAGCGCCTTGCTGCCATTGGCCGCACGCCGGAAAACCTCACAGCCATTTTGATCACTCATGAACACAGCGACCACATTTCCGGATTGCTCGGCATCGCCGATAAATTTCAAATCCCCGTTTTCTGCAATCGCGACACGCAAGAATCCACTATTTGGGCGCTTAGAAACAGATTGCGCGGCAATAAAAGTCCAGTGGACACCGGCTCTGAAAAGGGCGAACATCTGAAGGCGAAAATTGACTGGCGGCTCTTTCAGACCGGTGACCAATTTGAGCTAAACGACCTGCTTATCGAGACGTTTCAAATTCCACATGACGCGCAGGACCCAGTGGGATACCTGCTGAGGACTGCCAGCGGTAACATAGGTTTCGCCACCGACCTCGGCCATACGACCAGGCTTGTGCTGGAGCGTATCCGCGCCGCGAAGGTGCTGGTGCTTGAATCCAACCACGACGTGAAACTGTTGCAGGATTGTCCGCGCCGTTCATGGAGTCTCAAGCAGCGCATTCTTGGACGTCACGGCCATCTATCAAATCTCGCTGCAGCGGAGGCCGCCGCACATATCATGTCCGCCGGTTTGCAACACCTTTACCTCGCCCATTTGAGTGAGGAATGCAACAAGCCCGAGCTCGCGGAACATGTCATGGCCGAGCAGCTGCATCACATCGGCGCCACGCACGTCCAACTCCGCCTCGCCGCTCAGGATGTTCCGTGTGCAACACTAGAGTTTTGAGCTTGAGTAAATCCTGATCGCCCGCGCAGCCCATTGCTGAGCCTTGGAAAAAGCGACATTATCTTCAGCAGGATTAGAATTTCCCTAAAAGGTCACTCGCGCTGAGTTCGCTTGCTTCTTCCGCATCAGTGCCTCGATATCGTCAATCTCTATCGGGATGTCGGCCATTAAATCATCTGTCCCCGTCTCTGTGATGAGCACGTTGTTTTCCAGCCGCACCGCCAGTTTTTCCTCGGGAACATAAATGGCCGGTTCCACAGTCATCACCCAACCGGGCTGGAATGACAGATAAGGCGGGACGACATCATGCACGCTGAGGCCGAGGGGATGACCAACGCCATGCATGAAATATTTTTTCACCGCCGGACTCTCCGGACTCTGCTTTTTGATATCCTTCATCGTCAGCAGACCCAGACCAATGAGTTCCTTTTCCATCAACAGCTCTGCCTCCTGCTGCCACTCCCGCGGTGTTTTGCCGGGCTGCAAGTTGGCGATGGAGGCGCGCAGCACGCGCAGCACGGCGTTATAAATCTTTTTCTGGCGGGGAGTGAAACGTCCGCCAATGGGAATCGTGCGTGTCAAATCGGAATTATAATTCCGGTAAGCCGCCGCCACGTCTAACAGCAGCAACTCGCCCGCTTGACACGTTGAGGCATTGGACGTGTAATGCAGACAACAGGCGTTCATTGCCGTGGCGATGATCGGCGCATACGCAAATTTGCAGCGGTTGCGGGTGAATTCGTGCGCGTACTCGGCCTCGATTTCGTATTCAGTGACGCCGGGCCGGGTGAACTTGGCCACGCGCTCGAAGGCTGACCGGGTCACGCTGCACGCTTGCCGGATCAGCCCGATTTCTGCCTCGGATTTCACCACGCGCAACTGGTGCATCAGTGGCGCCAGTCGGCGATAATCGTGCAACGGATAGTTCTTCTTAACCTCAGTAATAAAACGTGCATCCCGGCTCTCGACCTCAATCACCGCGCGATTATGTTCGTTCGTATTGAGATAGACACGTTCCGCCGCGCACATCAAGCGATGAAAGAGCCGCGGAAATTCCGCCAGCCAGTAGATGGTCTGGATGCCCGTGAGTTCGCGCGCCTCCTCCCGGGTGAGCTTGTGGCCTTCCCACAATTCATTCTCAGGCGAGGCCTCGCGCAAAAATAAAATCTCGCGGTGCTTCGCGTCCTCCGCGTCCGGATTGAGAATCAGCAGGCTTTGCTCCTGTTCGACACCGGTAAGATAAAACAGGTCGGAGTTAACCACCATCGGGAGCGAACCGTCGGCATTCGTGGGAGGGATGTCATTGGCGTTAACAACAGCAAGAGAGCGCGGTGGCAATAGACTCTTCAACCGCTCGCGATTGGCGGTGAACAATTTCGCATTGAGATACTCGTTTGACACTTCAAGAGAATTGGTTGTACGACGGGCGAGAATGTTCGCTTGTCCGGGAAACTTTTTCAACCTGAATTGAAGGCGACTTGTAAGACTCACTGTGAATCACCAGAATCAAAAAAATTACGAGTCGGGATGGCGGTCAGGGAGACACAAGGAAGGCGTCTGGATTCAGACCGTGAGTTTGACCAGCGCAGCATTCGGGCTGCTTCCCGGCAAGAACAGCCTGAATCGTTCGGGGGATCGAATGGGTTTGAGACGGTTCAGCCAAAAAAAGGGCTTCCCCCCTGCCCCTCGTCTTTGTCCGAAAGCTGACGTTTTGAGGCAGGTTGCGCGCCTTTACCGTTAAATAGTCAAAGCAACACCTCACCCAGGTTCGCCATAGACTTTCTGTCCTCAAACGAGGCAAAAGCCGGTAGAATTAGTACATTCAGACCCGTTTTTCCAAAACCATGATCGTTTCAAGTTCTCCTCGCGATGCGTAAATTTTCTAACCTAGATCTTCACGCCCTGATTTCCGAACCCTGTAATTCTCGATGAAATCATTGGGATAACCGCAGACGGATTTGCAGGAGGACCACTCGAAAAGCCAGTCACGCCCGGTTGCCATTTCTCCGACCGCCAATTTGCGAAATCCGGCACGGTAACAAAGGTTCATCGAAGATTTCCACTGTTTCGACGAAAGCAAGCGGGTTCAGGACCCTCGCTATGATGTGATTGGAATTTTCCGAATGCCCATAGTTGTATTTTCTTTGAGAAAAGCCTCAAGCAGGGCTCAATCCAACCGATAATTATAAATACCCGATGTTGCTCAAATCGGGACTCAAATGGGTAATGATTTGGACAGTTTTATCGGAAATCTCAAGAATTTGCCAACGCCTCCTGGTGTGCTGGTCAATCTGGTGAACTTGCTCCAGAAACCAGATCGCGACCTTGATGATGTTGCAAAACTTATTCGAAGAGACCCTTCTTTAACCGCTGGCGTACTAAGACAGGCCAATAGCCCTTATTTCGAACCTGAAGAACCTATTGGCGACGTTTACGAAGCGATTTCGTGGGTTGGATTCGCCCAAGTGTATCAAGCCGTCCTGGTGAAACTGGCATCACAATCTCTAAAACCGCCGATGATCACGAGCGGTATTGACGTCGACCAACTCTGGCACCATTCGGTGTTGGCAGCCGTGTGTGCTGGTGTGATTGCGAAGCATGTGCTTGAAAACGAAAGCGTCGCATTCACGGCAGGGTTGCTACATGATATTGGCAAAATTGTTCTTTCGTTGGCGAATGGTGACCAATACAAGAAATTGATCGACATGGTGGGGATCCACGGCCGGTTACTGCAAGACGCGGAAGTCATGAGCTTCGGCTTTGACCATGCCGAAATAGGCGCCCGCTTGCTCAGCCGGTGGGGCCTACCTGAGCAGATCTATAAGGCGGTGAGGTATCACCACCAGGCCCAACAGGGTCAATCGTGCGAGCGGATCTGCGCCGCGGTGAGTTTGGGTAATGTCATGGCCCAGGCAAGTGATGACACCGCGCCGTGGAAACAATTTGTTTCGCCAGAAGCAATTCGCGCGATGCAGATTATTCGGTTGCGCGAGGAGGACTTGGCTGGCTTACTCCGAGACGCGCAAGTCGATATAAAGGTAATGACGGGGGCGTTAGGTGCCTAGGCGCAAGGATTGCTGTCAACTTTCCCATGAAACGGATTCTATTTGTCGAAGACAAAAGCTTGCTGCGTGATTTGTACCGCGACATGCTCGCAAGCGAACGCGAACGCTGGGAGGTCAAGACGGCGGCGGACGGCCTAGCTGCTCTGGATTTGATGAAGCACTGCGCATTCGATGTTGTGGCGTCTGATCTGTGGATGCCCGCCATGAATGGCATCGAACTGTTGAACGAAGTCCGTAAACATTATCCCCAAACGTCCCGCATTATCATCTCCGGCGACGCGGACCGGGCAGACGCAGCGAAGGCGCTTAGCTCCACTCACCAGTTCCTCCTCAAACCGGTCGAAGTCAAAACCCTGAGGGCCACATTGGTCCGCGTCAATGGCTTGGACGCGTATCTGAGTGATGAAAATCTCAAGGCGCTCGTGGGACGGCTTCGAGTTTTACCCAGCTTCCCCTCTCTCTATATTGAAATCATGCACGCGGTTGAATCGCCGGATTACCCACTTAATATCATTTACGATCTCATTGTAAAAGACCCGGGCCTTACGGCAAAAATTTTGCAGATCGCCAATTCCGCCGCTTTCGGGTTGCCCGGGAAAATTCATGATCCTATTCAGGCCATCCAGCGGCTCGGCCTGAACACTGTCCGTTCCCTGGCCCTCTCCTCACATGTCTTCGCCGGGTTCGCGCGGGCTCAAACCAAGGATTTCTCGGCCGACGCGTTGTGGTCACACCTCATGAAATGCGGACACGCCGCCCGTGCCATTATGCGCGCAGAACATGCCGACCCTGACGATGTGGAAGCAGCGTTTACCGCTGGAATGCTGCAGGAGATGGGCAAGCGGAGGCTCGCCGACAGTCTGCCGGGAGAATTCCAAAACGTCCTTGTACTCGCCGCCGCGCGCAACGTCCCGTTGCACGTTATGGAAAGGGAAGTCTTCGGCTCGACGCACGCAGGGATAGCGGCTTATTTATTGGGTCTCTGGGGATTACCCGCCACGATCGTGGAAGCGGTCGCCTTCCACCACAATCCGGAGAAAAGCACCTACCAGGAGTTTAGCCCGCTAACTGCGGTTCACGTGGCGAATGCAATCGTCAATGAAACCACCGGACAAATTTCCGAGTTGAATCACGATTATCTTGCCCAAATCGGGGCCGAGAACCGGTTGGACAGCTGGCGTCAGGAAACGGAGGAATTTGGCACAAGCCTCGATGCAATCGAAGAAGGTCGCGACTAGTATTGACAGTCGTTAATGCAGGTGAAAGTCCTTTCCAAGAGCGGTCAGCCGTGTGGAGGGCGTCCGACCGGCTGGAGGAAACATCGCGTTCGAAGATGGCCACGCGGAATGGCGAAACTTCAATCAAATGCAGCCACAAATCTATGCACAAGTGCTTTGGTATTTTTGAATGCACGCCTTCCTCAACCAAGCCAGCCTTCGGCGGCGTCGGATGGTTGTGTTGTCGGGAAGGCGTCGTTTTATATACCACCTACACACTTCCGCTGAATAGTGCACAATGCTCGAGATAGACAGGGAAAATGACGAAAATTGAAAAAAGATGGCTGGCGTGGGCGTATCTACCAACTGACCGACTCAGACACCATACAACCGAACTGCCTGTAACCGTCAACCGACACTCACGTCCACACCAGCCACCAGCAACATCGTCCCTTTCCCAGAATTGTCAAGTGCGCCGCAAAAGAAATCTAAACTCCCAGCACCCTGAATTCATCGCTCGGCGACTGTAGCCCACTTTACCGGAACTGCAAATACGCCCGGCTTCCATCCGTGCGCAGCGTCGCCCCCTTGGTGGTGAGGAACAAACGCGTCGCTTCAATTTTCCTGGTTCGCGATAGGTAAAACTGCACCGCCTCCGCACGGTTAAAGGCGAGCGTTTCCAAATCGCCCGGGCCAAGGGTATAAGTGACAAGCAGGACGGCTTCCATCGGGCTGGGCGTGGGGACCAGGTTCGTCCGGTAAACCGGCGTATTCGTGTCCGGCTTTTGCGAGGTGGCGTTGACGACCAGCAGCGCCCCGTTTTTGTGAATTTCAGTCTGGGGCGGCAGGGACTTTGCAATGTAATAGGCGAGGTTCGTGTTTGCCGCGATCAGTTCGGGCGTAATGCGCCCGTCATTGAGTGCATCGGCATAAATAGTACTGATCCAATCCGCCCGGACCTCCGGCGTCAGCGCAATCTGATCAACTGAGTTGGTTGCTCGCTCGGAGTCGCGCAGCTTCTGCCAGATACGCGTGCGGATTTCGTGATCGAGCGCGGCGCGTTGCAGTCCTTCACGATCTGCATCCGGGGCTACGCTCCCGGAAATCTCCAATTGCAAACCGGGGCGCTCAAACAGCGCCTTGCTAAGCCGATCCAATTTTTGCCTGTCCTCAGCCGAAAGCTCAGTGCTCCCGGGGGCGAAGTCCTGGTAACTCAGTTCCTCGCCGCCTCCGCCAAACGCCGCACCCAGCAATGAAAAGGGTGAGGTCGCGACTTTTTCCAGGATATTGACGATGACGCGCAAGACAACTTTGCCGATGCGAAATCTCGGGTCGTCGAGGCTGCCTTCAATCGGCACGTCCAAAATGATCTTACCATCACGATCCTTTAATATCGCCACAGCCAGCCGTACCGGCAAATGCGTGGCGTCCGGCCCGGGAACTTTTTCACCAAACGTGAACTGGTCGAGAGTAATGACATTTTTCGAACGCAATTCCCGGCCGACCACTTGATAGTTTAGGTCCAGGTTCAATTTTCCCTCCGCCAGCTGGAAGCCCGCGTACTTGACCACGTAGGGACTCGCCGGCGTAAGGTCCATGCCCTCAAGCGATACTTTGATCTCATTCGTCATTTGCTGGCTGAACGGGTTGATCGTGCCGGTGATGCGCGCGGGGCCGATGCCTTCCACCTCCGCGCCCACGTTCACGTCCGCGTGCTGCAATTGTTCCGTGGAGAGGCCGGTAATCAGTCCATTGATTTGCTCCACAGCCAGGCTCACGACCGGGGTGACGGAACGGTCCGTGAAGCTCGCTGAGGTGTTGGTGATCACGACCTCGCCAATGGTGATTTGCGGTATCCGCTTCAAGGGTGCATTCCTGGCGGCATCGGATTTCAACGCGGCACTCAGCCCGGAACTTGGTCCAGGATTCATTTCTGGGTTTTTCAACGCGACGGTCTCGTTCGCATTCGTCCTATCAACCGCCACCGCGCTGGTATTCGTCAGTCTCAGCGCGTTGAGTAGATTGATCGTGTGGTTGGTTTCAATGACCAGATTCGCGGAGACGCTGTCCACGGCGATTTGTTTGATGTCCATGGTAGGCGGATTTAGGTTGGCATGTATGCCGTTGAGGTGGACAGAATCCCATTTCAACAAGTCCTCACCCGTGACACCATCCACGGCGCGGAACCCATCCAGGCTTGCGTCGCCGCGAAAAGTGACAATCGGCAATTCGCCACGCGGAGTACGCAGGTGCACGCGCCCATGCAATCCGAGCTTGCTCCCCAGAATGAACAGATCCAGCTTCGGTTCGAGGTAAGGATCAAGCGTGCCAAGATCAATCTGATCAAGATCCATCTGGACTTCGAACGTTGGTGGCGTCAGCGACGCGGTCGTTTCTGTCTTGATCGAACCGTTCTGGTTCCAGCGCAGAGACAATTGCGACGTAAAGTTGGTTCCGGGAAGATTGGAGATGTTTTTTGCAAGTATCGAAATGTCAGACAAAGCCACTTTCGCCGGTCGCGAATTGACGTCATCCTCAAAAAGGATCGCGCCGTGAGTGGAACTCACACTGCGGACCGTTGCGGACCATTGATTCGTACTATTGAGAAGCATCGCGACCGCGTTTGTCACGGAGCGCAACAACAGCAAAATTCCGCCGGGCGCATTCGCCGCAGTTGCCGCCGGCTTGGATAGGTCAACCACATTAATAGAGGCGTCCTTGCTGCGTACCAAATCCAGTTTGGAACCATCCGTAACCACCACGTCCACACTTGCCTGCCGGCTTTGCAAATCCGCACGCGCCCCGGTGACACTGAAAAACGGCAGCTCCATAATGTTGTTCGTGTTTCCCGGGACACCGAGCTTGAAGTCACGCAGGGACAGGGCCGCCCGGTTAACGGACAAAGAATGGTTGTCGGCACTGAATTCCATTTGATAATCGACATGCAATCCGAGAACACCGCTGCGAATCTCAAAGCGCACCAGGTCTTGGTATAGGGCCGCATATTTGTTCAACGTCATTTTATCGAGCGTAAGGTCGCCCTGAGAACGTAGCGGGCTCAGGCTGAAATAACCGTTCCAGGAAATCCGCTCGCCGGCGTCGGTGGTGCCCGTGAAGGAATACTGATTTTTGTTATCAGGATCCGTGCGAAAATTCTCCAGCGTGATATCGATCGGTCCCACCCTGCGTTTGAACGGCGTCCGCGTGGTGTAATCTGCCAAGGCCGCCGTAGCCCCGCCGATATGAAAACGTTCCACGCGCAAGGCGAGCGGCTTGGATGGTGTCGACGACGGCGGCGCGGAGTTGCTGGAAAACTTCGTCACCAGATCGGAAAAATTAAGTGTGTAATCCTTGTTCATCCGCACATGAACAAAAGGCTTCGTGGCGCAGATTTCCTTGAACACCCATGCTTTGCCGAAAAAGGAGGAAAGTTGAAAATTTACGTATACCTCATCCCAAGAAATAAACGGACTGCCGTCCTTTTCCTTGATCAACAATCCATCCACGGTCGTGGACAGCGCGAATGGGTTAATTTTGACTTTCTGAATGAAAACTTCGCGATCGAGTTGCCTGGAGAGTACCTTGACCGCAACGACGCGGACAACAACCGGCAAAATCCAAAAACCGAAGACTGCATAAAACAACAAAAGCCAAACGAAACACAGTACGACTTTGCGCTTGAGAGATGAGTCGGAATTGCAAAAAGGCACCTTCATAATCCCATGCCCCCAAGCTTCCGGTGAAATCTGCGCCGCGTCAACCTTTTCAAGCCAGCCACGGGTCTGCGACCCAGGAAAAAGAGCGGTGTATTCGCGAATGGGATTATCTTGAAGCCAGCGCAAAGCCGCAACTCAAAGTGAAGGCGCTCGTTCCGTGCCGGCAAAAATTCGCCGGACTGAACGCGGCGGCAGCCTCCTAGGCTACGCCTGTCGCCGCCGGAATGAAGATTGCGGACTTCGGCGTCAATGGATTACAGTGGGAACAACGATTTTGATGAGCACCTTTCAAATTATTTTCACGCCGACGAGCGCGGCGGAGCTGGCGCGTATGCCCAAGGAACTCCAACTGCAAATCCTTGGCGATTTTCGAGGGCTGCCGCAGCATGTCATCGCCAGTGAACTCGAGGATTTCGGCAAACTGGAGAGCGATGGGCATCTCCTGCACCGCTTTCGCATCGGCGATTACCGCGTCTATTTTGAACGGCACACCCTCGGCGTGCTTGTTCACCGCATCCTGAGCCGCAACACCCTAAAAGATTTTTTCTTTCGTTCCGGCATTAAGGTTGGCGAAGACCAGGCGCTACAGGAAAACCCCAAGTTCTGGGAACTCATCGAAGCTGCCAAGAGTTCTGAGAAGAAGTGAGCAGTCACCGTCTTTGAATTCCTCCTCAGACTGCGCGCGGAGATTCAGATAATATCCCACAGGAATGGTGTTCGAATCCTGGAGGCGCAGTTATTATTGTTTTCATAATATGCCGCTGCATACCCGCCTCTTTTCTCAAAAGACTCCTAAATTGGACTGTGCTCCCTTTACACCCCCCGCTTTTAGGGGGTTGATCTCACGGCAAACGCGGCTATCATTTAGCAGCAGATAAATCAATATATCAATTAACTTTTGCCAAAAGGCGACCCATGCAAATTTTGATACAACCTGATGCGGCGGCTGCGACTGAACTCGTGGCGCGAATCATCCAGCGAGAGGTTCTGAATAATCCATGCCCCGTGTTGGGCCTCGCCACCGGACGCACAATGGAGCCGGTTTACGCACACCTTGTCCGGATGCACCTGAACGACAGTCTCGATTTCTCAGCCTGTCAGACTTTCAATCTTGATGAGTATGTCGGTCTGCCGGACCGCGACCGGAATTCATATCGCCACTATATGAATGATCACCTGTTCAGCCACGTCAACATTGATCCGCGCAACACGCACCTACTTCATGGAATGGCAGCGGATCTCAACGCGGAATGTGAATCATTTGAACACCTCATCAGTCAGGCAGGCGGCATAGATCTCCAATTATTGGGCATCGGTCTGTCTGGCCACATCGGCTTTAACGAGCCCCTCTCGGCGTTCAAGTCACGGACGCGTGTGGTGCCGCTGGCACCGATGACACTCCAACAGAACGCGCCCGTGTTTGGTAAAACTGAGAGGGTGCCACGACTGGCATTGACAATGGGCTTGGCAACCATCCTCGATTGTCGCCGGTGCGTCCTGCTCGCAACCGGCGAGGAAAAGGCGGAGATTATCGCCAAGGCGGTTGAGGGCCCACTCACGGCCATGGTTCCCGCCAGCGCACTTCAAACGCATCCAAATTGCCTGATTGTGACGGATGATTCGGCGGCAGCACGATTGACAAAGCAGGATTACTACCTGTGGACTTACGAGCATGAGCCGAAGTGGGATTGGCTTCGCAAGATTTCAGCTGTTTCACTTGGCGAGGATTGTGCACCTGCAACCACCCTAATGTCTGGCCATTTGGAAACAGCACCGCAGCCCCTCCCTTAAGGCAATTTCGTTCGCATGGCAGCTTAAAGCAATTCGCCAAGAAACCACACCGCTATTGTTGGAAACTTGACAGCGGAATTTGCCAAACAAAATACCCTTGCGGAGATAAACGACGATGCCGAAGCGCTCACCCGGGCCTGGCCTACCGGGTACGGCGACGGAGTGAAATAAACGACGGCAGCGGTTGCGGCTCTTCCTGCAGACTTGGCCAAGTCCTACTGCTTTCGCGATACCACCAACAGCCCGATGCCGGCTGCGCCGACGAATCCGAGGACGGAGCTGATCTCACGCCGAAAAGCGGCGTGAGGATTCGCGGACGACCAATTCAGGTTCCAACAAAGTATGTTGCCGCTTTAATTCCGGGTGTTCCAGCCGCTGAAGCATAAACTGCCAGGCTGTTTCGCAGATTTGTGCCACGGGCTGAACCAGCGTGGTGATCGGACTTTCGACATATTCTGTGTCTTGAATACCGTCGCAACCCACCAGCGCCACATCTTGCGGCACGCGTAATTTCAGGTCGCACAGACCACGATAAATGCCAAGCGCCACGTCGTCTGAGTGGCAGAAGATGGCTTCAGGACAGCCATTTTCACGGACGTAATCCTGGATGGACTGGCGCACGATCGGGCGTTGTAATTCCGACAGTGGATAATAGAAAAAATTCGGATTCAATCCCGCCTGTAACATGGACTGTTCGTAACCCTGACGCCGGTCAGCTCCAGAATGATTCTTCTGGTCAAACGTCGCATGAACGATGCGCCGGAAACCGGAATTAATGAGATGTTGCATGACTTTGCGGGCACCCGTTAATAAGTCCACCTGGACAGAATCTGTTTTCCCTGAACGGTGCGCCCCAATGCTGACGACCGGAATTGATTGGGCCGCGGCGGATCTTAGGTGGGCCCGCACGGCATTGGGGGCGTCCACGGCAAAAACCCCGTCCATGGGCACATGCGAAAGCACCTGTTCCGCCGAACGGTCATTGCCGACCGCGGTGATAATCAACTCGTGACGGGCCTGTTTGACCAAATGACCCAATTCACGTGCCACATGGGTATAGTGCGTTGAGATTTGATCGGGAATCCACAACGCGATAATGCCAGTGCGTCTCTGTTTCAACGCTCGCGCGTGAGGATTGGGACGATAGCCCATTGCTTCCGCTGCAGCCAGAATCCGCTTACGCGACGCTGCGGAAACCTGGGGATACCCAGCAAGGGCAAAAGTGACCAACTGACGCGAGAAACCTAGCTTTTGAGCGATTTGTTCCTGAGTAACCATTTTCTGCCTCCTTTTACCGCATCAATTCTCCTGTCGCAAGGCGGATGAATCTGCAAGATCAGTTTTAGTCTCGCTGAGGACCCCCTCCCAATGCGGAAGAAAAAAGCTCAAAGGCCTGTTGCCCAGCGACCGTTCCTGCGTTTCTTTTTTGAGAATCAGACTTCCAGTGTCCACGTGCTCTTCCATCGACGTTTATTCTGTCGACGTTTATTCTTGCTCTCCCGCTACGGAGAATTCTTTTTATTTTCCGCGGGCCTCCTCATCAGAAAATCTTCAGCAAAAGAAACAAGAACAGATTTTAATCCATTGCCATCGATCTTCATCCGTGTTTTACAATTCGTTGAACACACGGCCCGCACGGAATCGGAATCAGAACCTATGATCAGCGCAACCTTTCAACAAACGCCGTCGCCAATCCGCCGTTTCGTAGCTGTTACTGCCGGCGCCTGCGCGGCCCTTGCGCTTCCTGCGGCAGCCGAGGACTTCTCGAGCCCAAGCGCACGCATCCCCAACGAATCAACGCAGCAGATGTAAACATGGTACAAGGCCCGCTCGACACGTCCCTCAACGAATGCGTCGGCGCCGGACGAGCCAATGAAGGGCTGCTCGCCGACTGGCAGGATCAGTTGCGCGAAGCCCGCCACGAACGCGGTTTCAAATAGAATCGTACGCAGGGTCTGCTGACCGATGACATGGTAGTTTGCCGTGAGGACGCGGACGGCGATCCCTGCCATAACTGGCAATACATTGATCAGCTCTACGATTTCCTGCTGAGCATCAGTGTCAAACCCTTCGTGGAACTTTCCTGCATACCCGAAGATCTCGCCAGCGGTAACCACACCTTCTTCTGGTAGCACGGCAACATCACCCCACCAAAATCCAATAAGAAATGGGCCGATCTGATCCGGAATCTGGTGCAACGTTTTCAGGATTGCTACGGCCACGAAGAGGTGAAGAGCTGGTGTTTTGAAGTCTGGAACGAAGCGGGCCTGCACGATGATTTCTTTACCGGTTCAGAAGCCGATTATTGCAAATTGTATGTCCTCACGTCTCAAGCCATCAAGAATGTATCGCCCGATTACCGCGTGGGCGGTCCGGCCACAGCCATAGGACAGCTGGACCCGGCGTTTGTCGATTTCGATCACACCAAAAGTCAGCCACTCGATTTCATTTCCACCCATGCATGAGGAGTCAAAGGAGGTGACTTGGATGAAACCGGCCAACGAGGGACGGTAATTGATGGCGATCCGAATTGAGTGATTGGCCGGATTACGGGCGAGCGCAAGATGATTGATCAATCCCCTCTGCCTGATCTGCCGCTGTGTTTCACCGCGTGGAGTCCCGCTCACTCAACTATGGATTTCATGCACGATATTTGCCAGCAGGCAGCTTTCGTTCCCAGCAAAGTCAAAGGGGCCAGCTCGGCCGTGAACCCAATGTCCTACTGGACCTCCACCGGCATTTTTGATGAGAACGGAACCCGCATGCCCCATTCCACGGCGGTTTTGGTCTGATCAATTATCAGGACTTGAAAAGGTCCACGTTTTATTCCTTAAATTCCTGAACGAGCTGGGTACATCTGAACTCGACGACGCCGACCAAGGGTCTCGGGCGTGCAAGAGCCCCGACGATTCTGTCCAGGTACTATTCTGGAATTACACTCCCATCATGCCGCCGGACGGTATGAACGACCAGCAATGCTACCAGCATGAAATTCCGGCAAATGACTGGGGCCGCGTTCAGCTTTGCATTACCGATCTTCCAGTTGGCAGTTACGCGCTGAAAATCTTCCAGACCGGCTGTCGCGCCAACGACGTTTATACCGGCTACCTCGACCTCGGAGCACCAGCACAATTGACCCCCGCCTGGGTCGGCATCTTGCGTGAATAAAGCAACGGCGACCCCGTATCCGTCGCCACCATCGAGATAGAAATAGATACGCCATTCCTCCGTACCTTCAACTTCTGGCAGAACGATGTCTATTTCCTCAAGATGCTGCTGGAAGAAGGCAAATAAAAAATGTCAGGCGAGAAAGAGTTCGCCGCAATTCACAGAAAAAATCAGCGCTTCCCGCAGTCACGATGCAACGACGAGAGCTATTGCTGTTCGACAATGCGATAAAAACCACAGGGGGAGGAACTGACGGCGTTAGTGTCCACCAGGCTTAATGTGCTGGTAACGGCCGTCAGCGGATCGCCCAGATTGATCCAGTTTGGTGTAAGCAAATTGGTAGCTGATTGAACTTGATAAATCTGGCCGGGTATTGCGCTCCAAGTGAGATTAAAACCCGCAGGGGTTTGCCATGCTGCCTTGATACTGGGGGGCGAAAGCGAGGTCACGCTGATGTCATCCAGACTGAGAAAGTAGGGATCGTCTTCAAAGCCAAACTCCAGAGCAGTGTTGGCGCTGGTGGCGGTGACAACGAATTGCAGGTTGGTCCAGGCTATAAAAGGTATGTTGGCCTGGCTGAAGATGGTGGTTCCATTCCATAGCACCTCAAACTGATTAGG
Organism: Verrucomicrobiota bacterium; assembly: GCA_050008355.1. Lineage (GTDB taxonomy): Bacteria > Verrucomicrobiota > Verrucomicrobiia > Limisphaerales > UBA11358 > UBA11358. The sequence continues at coordinate 16,601 of JBEKMT010000030.1, read as the reverse complement.
AGTGGCACCATACGAATTCTGGGGATTTACGAGCCACAGGGAAAGGAGATAGTTCTGTCCGGCAGTGGTGGGGAGGGTTTGTTGCAGGTAGCCCAGCGAACCTGACTGCCCCATGGCAAAGCCATAGGAGCCCGAGTGAACGAAAGCGCTGTTGTTGGTCACAAGGTTAACCTCGCTGTCGGCATCCAGCGTCCAACCGTCAAGATTGCCGTCTTCAAAACCACCGTTGCTCACGATGGGCTGGTTGGTGTCGACTGAGGTGATGCTGAAAGAAAGGCTGGCCGCAACCCCGGCGAAGTTGGTGACGAGCAGGTCCGCCGAATAAGTACCGTAGGCCAAATTGTCAGACGCTGCAGTCAGATTAAACGTTAAGGTGGTTTGAGCTCCGCTTGCCAAAGTGCCGCTGGACGGCGAGGCGCTCAACCAAGAGGGGAAGTTGCTGATGCCCCACGAGAAAGTGCTGTCACCTTGATTAGACAACACGAAGTTCTGTGAAGTGATGCTGAATGGGCCTCCGGCTGGACCCGAAGCGGAGAACCCGCTGGAGGGCGAGACCAGCAACGGCTCGTTGACCTGGAGAGTGAAGCCCGCAGTCTGTATCGACTTTGATGTTTCGTTAGAGAAGATCAAGTCGGCGGCATAAGTGCCCGCCAATAAATTGCTGGCAGTCGCGTTGAGGCTGCTGGTCAAACTAATCTGGCTTCCCGGCGCAAGTGTTCCACCCGTTGCAGAAATCGTGAGCCAGTTAGAGGTATTGGACAACGACCAGACCAGCGCGGAACTGCTGGAGTTGGACAACACAAAATCCCCTGAATTGATGGTGAAAGGACCGCCGGCCAAGCCGGTGGCGGCACCGGCCAGTGGAGAAATCACCAGGGCATCGGCGCTTCCGACCAGGGCGTTGATCAGGTTTTGTCCCGCTGGTGTGCCCAGACCGGTACAGAGGTCATATCCATTGGTGGCGAAAAACAAAGTCGGACTGCTGGGCCACGTGTTACTGCCGGTAGTGACATCGTGAAAACAGTTGGCATAGTTTGCCCCCGCCGCGATTGAATAAATGGCCGGATTGACGAACCCTACCACTGGCTTGCCGCCGGCCACTGCCTGCTGATTGGCCAGCGCAATGAACCCCGCCCACAGCGGCGTGGCACAGCTCGTGCCACCAAATTCGGAGTCGCTGCCGTCGCCGTAAGTGACATAGATATTATCCGCGGTAAGAGCGACATCAGGGATGTTTCTGAAGCTGGCCGAACCGCCACGGGCAACCATGTTGATGTTCGTTTGCCAGGCGGGTATTAAATAATGGCTGCTAATGCCCCCGCTGCTACCGACGTAGGCATCAGCGAGCGTATAATAATTCCAATTCCAAACGATTTCCGATGCGTAACTGGTGCCGGTGCCGTTCATGGTCAGTGTCGTCCCACCCACTTGCGTAATAAAGGGATCGCTGGAAGGCGCACCAGCCAGGTCCGGGTTATCAACCCCGTTCACCGACCCGGACCCGGCTGTAAAGGCGTCGCTGTCGCCAGCGGCATTAAAGAATGACTGGCCCACCGCTGCCATATTCTTGAAAATGGAATCCGTGGTCGAGCTTGGCCCGCCACTCCAGCCCCAAGAACTGCTTAAATTTTTCACAGTATTGCTGCCGGCAAGCATTGAATTTAAAATATCATTTGGGTTGTACTCGTTCGGATTTCCCTCATAGACGACAATTTTTGACAGCCCCGGCGCCATCGCCATGGCCATTTCAATATCGAGTGAAACTTCTGGATTACCACTGTCCGAACCGGTGGTGGGTGTGCCGCTGAATCCGTCCACTAAAACAGTCTGGATGACGATATTCGAGCGTCCGCTTCCCGCGGCAGCGGCATATGCAGCGATGTCACTGGCATAATACCCATCCGCCTCAAACAATCCGAGCGACTGACCAGCCCCGGTCAATTTGGTGCCGGGGGCATAGGCATTGCGAAAGTCATTGCCAAAGAAGGAGCCGGAACCATCTGGAGCCGAACCATTTCTTGTCGCTCTTTCGACCCGACTCGTGTCCATCCGATGCGCCCTTGGGTGTGGTCTTGAATAATCGCTCAAGCCCTGAATATCAACCACCGGCAATTGCGCCTCAACTGTCGGCCCGGTATCCGGCGCATAAAAATCGCGCGCCTCGGTAGGATGCCGGTAGGTCCTGAGGGTAATGTGGAGGGCCTTTTCAACCGCCGACACCGGCCCGGTAACATCCAGCACCAACCGGTTCCTGTAAGTCGTGGTAATGCTCAGCCCATTCGTCAGGGCAAACTGTTTGACTGACTCATAATCGCCGGCAGTGGGACCGAAGCGCGCCGCAGCCTCGTCCACCGTCAGGTATTGTCGAAAATTAGGACTGGTAGGGTTGTAAAGGTCGGCAAGAAAATCATCCAAGCCCGCCGGGTCGCGCAACGGCAGACCGATGGCCAGCACTAGCTGATTTGTAGCGGCCAGCCGCCCGTTCGGAGTCAGGCGCGAAATAATCTCAGGCACATGACCCGGCAGGACCTTCAAATTTGTACCAAAAACAGGAGAAATTCCGCACAGAAGAATGATTACAGTCCGGAGAAAATGTGTCGCAGATTGGCTTTCAAAAAAAACATTGATAACTTCGCGCATGTCGCAACACAAAATACACCACCCTACTCGCAAACGTACTCCAGAAGCAAACAAAGTCAAACGTACCAATCGACCGGAGAGCGCTCTCAATGTTGTCATACTCACATTTTGCTTAACGGCCTTTCTTTCGTGCAAAAATGATCCAGGGAATGACCTGTTTACAGCGGATTGACCAACGCCGCGAAGCAGATAAGAACACCCCTTTTGAAAACGAGTGGCTAAACAGACTGGCGGTGGCGGTCATTTCGATCTCCGTTGATGCCGGGTTGTGGTTTCAATTTCGCCCTCATGTCATCTCATTAGAGACGGGTTTCCTTTTCAGCTTCTTTGAAATTTTCATTCGGGACGCTATTGGGCCGCGCGGAACCTGTCCACACGCCGCCATGCGGTTGGCATGGTAGCTCCAGGATGAAAGTCGCGCCTTTGCCGAGGCCCTCGCTTTGTGCCTTCAATGAGCCGCCCAACTCAATTGCGGCCAGAGCGCCGCTGTGCAGACCGAATCCGTGCCCACCTTTGCGAGTGGTGAATCCATAACTAAAAATCTTGGTAAGATTTTCAGCGGGGATACCCACGCCGTTGTCCATTACGGTGATGCGCACCCGATCATCGCCGTTGCTCACGCGCACAGTCATGCGCTTGTCTTCATGGCCGGATTCGTCACACGCATGTTTTGCGTTGCGAACCACGTTCACGAGGATCTGGAGCACTTTATGTTTCTCCACGGTAATTTCAGGAACATGCGGGTCATATTCGCGCAAGGTTTGCACGTCGTGCCGTTCCTGTGCTCCTGCGTTTATACGTAGCGCGTCCTCGACTAGATCGGTGAGTTTCACCGTTTCAGTCACCCCAGAGACTTTGCCGTAGCTTTGCTGCATCGCAACAATGACTTTGATGTGCTCGACGTTGTTTTTGAGCGAATCGATTTCGGTTAAGAGGAAAGTTTGTTCGTCTGCCAGATGCCCGGCCAGTTGACTTAGATACATCGGCAGTTGTTGTCCTTTGGGGTGGTGCGTGAGGAAATCACCCAGGTCGGCGGCATGTTCGCGCATCAGGTCGGCGACACGGGAGATATTGACAGTCCGGGATTTTCGCAGTTTATCGTAAACGAGACTGACGGAGATGTTGACGCTGTTGAGGGCATTGCCCACGTTGTGGAGGACGCTGGTGGCCACTTCAGCCATGCCCGCCTGATGAGAGGTGAACAGTAGTTCCTTGTGTGTCTTGGCGACCTCCACCTCCATGCGTTTCCTTTCAACAATCTCGGCTTCGAGCTTGGATTCAGTGCTCTTATGTTCGTTGATCTCGGCGGATAATTCCCGTGTCCGTTGACGGACTTGATTGCGAAGCGAGCCGACCCAGCTTAGAATCATGACCAGCAGAAGACCGAGTCCCCCCAGCAGCCACAATGTGTGTTCGGTTGTCCACCAGGATGGCCAGTCCAAAACCGTGATGTTCGCAGGCGAATTGAGATACATTTCGAAAGATGTAATGGTCTGGCCATAATCCGCCGCGGTGTTCATTTTGGCCTTGAAGACGCCTTCAAGCCGCAGCCGGCTTCCGATAGGTACCGGCTTATTGGTGTCCGTTTCGAACGGTAAATACGCGAAAAAGGTCTTTTTCGATTGATCGAGACGCAATTCAAGAACCTCAAGCGATTCGTTGAAACTCCGTCCGAGCAAAGTGCCATCAACCAATCCCCGCGTTGCGTCCTCACTGCCGCCCTCCCCGTCCACATCGGTGTCCAGCAAATCGATTGGCGATGCGGCTGGCAACGGACTGCGACCTTCCTTCCGAACCAGGGCCTGGACCAGCTTGGGCGAAAAGCCGTCCGGCGCTGGCAAACCGACGACTTCGACCTGGTCTCCCGGCTCAACATCAACCAGATCGCGTGTCTCCACGCGCAAGCCATCTCCGGCATCCTGAATGAAAAGCAACTGCGGATCTTTGTAAGTCACCACACCCGTGGTTTTGACCAAATGGATGAAACTGTCCGAGTGTTGCGTTATCCGGCTGATCGGCACCGACCGCAGGTCAAAAGGGTTTTCCGGGGCGGCTTTTACCATTTCGAGGTGGTCGGCGGAGGGCACGAGCAAGCGTTGGCCCAATCGCTGGCCCCGGCTGTTCAGCAGCGGGGCGCAAACTCCGTGAACCCGCACCAAACTTCCCAGCAACCGATCCCGGCAATTCTTGTCCATTTCATTTACCCAGACCACCAATTGTCCGCCCGTCACAACTAGAGCCAGCCGTTGCTTTTCGACCACGCTGACAACACCTTCGACTTCGACCCACTGGTTGTCATAGTCTCCGCTCATGAGATCATTCCAGGAAGCCCGGCGCGGATCCGGCCACTGCCCCTTGCCTAACACGGTGACGGGGCCGCCGGAATTGACATTAACGGGATAGGTTGTATCCGCCGTTCCTTCGCACTCAATGTACATTCCTTCCTGTCTGAGGGTCGGCGCCAGTCCGGAGAAGAACTGGCCGCCGCAGAGAACAGCATCAGCGCCGTTTTGAATATAAAATGCATCCAGGCCCAAATCAATGTAAGTGATGACGCCGCGAATTCTGACCGGGAAGTTTGTGGCCGGCAGCGACTTGGCCAAATCCAAAATCTCCCGAATTCCAGTGACCGGATGAGCCTGATCAATTACACGATTTTGCTTCGGAAGTGTGCCGGGCTGGATAATGGAGGCGACGCGGAACTGGGCTGAATCCAGCGTGGAGTTAGGGCCTGCTTTGTTAAAGAATCCGACGACTTCAACTGGAGTGCCTAGCGGAAATGAAAGCGTCTGTTCGGACACAGCAGTGAGGTGATTTGTTCCTTCGCTGACAACCAGACCCTTCCCCGCGCTTGGAACACCGATCACCCCGCCCACTCGCACCGGAGTTCCTGGCGCCACGGGCGAGTTTTTGCCCAGAAGTTCATGCAAGGGAAATTCAGGCCACTGGGACCACTCCTTATCCGTGGGACGGGCCAAAGCCACATCATCAGGACTGGCGACCCAGATGACCCCGGCAACCCGCTGGCCGTTTTCATCCAGCACTGCTTCCACCACTCCATGAACCCGGAGCCGACAGTTTGTGAAAAACGGAAGGGGAGCATGTTTCGGATTGAACAGCCTCACGAGAAGATTTCCGGCACCGTTGTCTGATTCCATCCGAATTTCAGCGTGGAGCGGGTCATCTGAGACACCAATGACCCGACCCTCGACGGTGCCGATCAAAAAGTGTCTGTCTGCGGATAAAAACTGACCCGGATAAATCTCCGCAAATACTGGTAGAGTGCCCACAGAGGTTATTTTCGGATTCAAGAGGGTAGGCACTTCGCCAGCCAATTGAAGCTCGCCTGAGAGCCGAATCCGGTTTCCAGGATGCAGCTCGCCAACTACCGAACCCAGCTTGAACATTTGGAATCCTGATTCATCGAGCAAGCCTACTGCATTTGATCCTGGATCCCATGCAGCCACCACCCCGTCCAGTTGCGCGATCATCGGTTGAGGCGGCCGCGGCCGAGCGGTCAGAAGAGGTCCCAGGTTGAACACCGGTACTCCTTCATAAGGCAAATACTGCCATTGAATCCAACCCGACATATTGGCTTGCGCCTGGAAAAAGTCCAGCCACTTGGTTTCGGGATGGCCGTCGAAAGCCATTTCAGCCGATTCATTGGGCGGATTGTCTCCCTGGGCGGATATGGCCAGTGAAAACCGGGTGTCGGATTCCTTCTCGCTATAGATTGGCTCTACTTCCGCCAGCTGGACGCAATATCCCGGGGTGTAGTTTGTGGGCGACGCGGGAGTACGAATAGAATCGATCTGGAGCCGATACGTTGCGTAGGTGGTCTGGTTGGTGAGACCAAAAACGCGTCGCTCGAAACGGCGGTCAAACGTTTCGCCCCGGCGCTCGTCCAAAGTGTCCCAGGTATCTCCGCCGTTATTGGAGCCCAAGAGCCGCCAGTCTCGCGGATCACGCGAGGGAAAATCGTTGGCGGAAGTCAACGCATAGCCTTTGAGCGGTCGCGTCGGTCTGGTTGCCCGGGTCGTGAGGTCGGAACGAATTTGCGGAGCCCTATCCAGAAGCGGATTGCGTGCGGCGTTGTGCCGGGCCAGCAAGACGAACTGGTCGACATTGGTCACCACAATCTCCGAACGAGCCGTATATTCACATTGCAGCCAATTGCTGGTGCCTCCGTTGGAGTAGTCAATCCAGGGAGTTGACGGATCACCATCAAAAGCGTTGTCCGAGGAACCGGCAAACGGTGCTGTGCCAGAAGAGGTTATTTTGGAGTACAATTCGTTCTCGCCCGCCACTCCGATTGCAGGGCCAATTAATTCCAATTCCCCGAGCTGGACAGTGGAAGTGTCATCCACTTCCAGTCGATAAAACTGATAGGCGATGCGATTGGAAATTTTAAATGCGAGCCGCTCTAACCGCGCGGTGAATGTCTGGTTCGTCTGGCGATCCAGCCGCACCCAGCTTTTTCCGTCACTGGAGCCCAGCAATTGCCAGTCACTTGGATCGGGATATATGCCATTTCCTGCGGAAGTGATGGCATACTCAGTCACAATTCGCGAAGCCGGCGGGTTGGTCGGCTGGGCCATTGCAGGAGAACAAAAGGCCAGCAAATAGCAGACAACCAAAATCTGAAGTAATCCTGCGGTGCACGACTTCAACTTTGCAACTGTCGCATTGTTGGGCTGTAATGCGTCCGCAAAATGGAAAAGCGGCTTGATCGAAGATATGACTTGGCCGGCGCGCACTTGCCGAAATCGCCGCGCGGCGCCGCTCATATATTCAAAAAGGAAGCACTTTTGGTCCATTCGTCCAGGGTTTTCTCTGCATACGAGATGGAGCAATTCCTGTTCCATGGCACTCCCCAAGGAATGTGTCACTTTTTACCCAACCACAAGAAAATCGGTCACTTAGGCAGATTTTGCTTCCAGAAAGACAATGGACAGTTATTTGGGAGGCATTAGCGCAAGCAACTCTATACAATCGGATCAAGCATGCAGCAGATTTAAAAACAGTTTCCTTTATCCAACAAACGTCAAATTCAATGCTCAGACAGAATTCGCCACCGCTCACCATCGCTCCGCCGTCCATTTCGCCGTCATGACCCTTGCCGCTTGCGGTTGCGCTTCGCGGTGCGCATCATTCCGCTAGGCCCTTTTAGAGGGCGCCCGCAATCCTATTTGCGTCCGCCCAAATCTACATACTAAGCTTTTGTTTTGTAAGCGCTTGCGTGAGACTTTCGGCGGTCATTTGGGGGTGGTTGGACCGAATGGTCGCCATCGCGTCTTTGCATTTCGTTTGTAACAATTTCTGGAATTTGCTTAGTAGGAAGGTGTATGAATGAAGCCGAAGGAAACCCGAACATGGAACAAAAGTGTCCGCAGTGCGGAGCGCCGCTGCCCTCCGGCGTGCTGGCGGGACTATGCCCGGCCTGCCTTTTCAAGCAGGGCGCGGGGGCCGACACAGCGGTGCCGCCGGAAACCCCGCCGTTCCAGCCGCCGGGAGTGGAGGAAGTGGCCAGCTTGTTTCCGCAGCTCGAGATCATTGCGCTCCTCGGCAAGGGCGGCATGGGAGCGGTTTATAAAGCCCGCCAGCCGGGCCTTGACCGGATTGTGGCGCTGAAAATCCTGCCGGCGCAGACGGCGGGCGGCCCCGGATTTGTTGAGCGCTTCAACCGCGAGGCTCGGGCACTGGCCAAATTGAACCACCCGAACATTGTGACCGTGTACGAATTTGGCCAGGTGAACGGACTGCCGTTCTTCATCATGGAATTTGTGGATGGACTGAACCTGCGGCAGCTGGAGCAGGCCGGCAAGCTTTCCCCGCACGAGGCCTTGCTGATCGTGCCGCAGATTTGCGATGCCCTCCAGTTCGCCCACGATGAAGGCATTGTTCATCGCGATATCAAGCCGGAAAACATTTTGCTGGATAAAAAAGGCCGAGTGAAGATCGCCGATTTCGGCATTGCCAAAATCCTGGGCCTCGAGTCGGAGGTGGCCATCACGGAGACCGGGGGAGCCGTCGGCACACCACACTACATGGCGCCGGAGCAGATGGAGAAACCCACCACCGTGGATCATCGCGCGGACATTTTCTCTCTGGGCGTAGTGTTCTATGAAATGCTGACCGGCGAACTCCCACTGGGTAAATTCGCGCCTCCGTCGTCGCGCAAGATTGAAGTGGATGTGCGCCTGGACGACGTGGTGCTGCGGACTCTCGAAAAAGATCCGGAACGCCGCTACCAGCATGCCAGCCAAGTTAAGACGGCAGTCGATTCGATCGCCGGTTCCGCCGCACCGCCACCATTGGCCGCGAATAACGACGCGTTCGTCCGGGAAATTCTCGCCCGGGATTACGCGCTGCACATCGGTAGTTGCGTGCGGCGAGGCTGGTCATTGTTGCGCGGCAATTTCTGGCCGTTCGTCGGCATTACGGCCCTGTTCATTGCGCTGTTGGGTTTCGCAAGCTCGGTCGGCGGAGCCACCATTCGTCACGGTCCATTGGGCGATAATTCGGCGGAAATCACCTCCGCCCTAGCCACGCTGGTGTGGGGCCCGCTCATGGGAGGACTGTTCTTATACTACCTCAGAAAAATTCGGTCTGAGAAGGCGACGGTGGAAACGGCGTTCTGCGGTTTCAGCAATCGTTTCTTGCACCTGTTCCTTGCCGGATTCGTCACCGGCCTGCTGACCTGGCTGGGGTTTCTCTGCTTCATATTGCCGGGCATTTACCTGCTGGTGGCGTGGGTATTCACCCTGCCGCTGGTCATCGACAAGGGACTCGATTTCTGGTCGGCCATGGAATTGAGCCGGAAGGTGGTTACAAAACACTGGTGGAAATTCCTCGGCATGGGAATCGTTATGCTGCTGCTCTTCTTTGCCGGCTTGCTGGCATTCTTTATCGGCATGTTCGTGATGATCCCATTGATTTTGGTGACAACAATGTACGCCTACGAGGATGTTTTCGGCGGAACGACGCATGCGGCGCAAACGCTGCCGCCGCCGGTCGGTGCCGGACCATCAGGCACCGTGGTGACGCCTTTAGCGACGCCCCTGCCCTCGCCTCCGCCTCCGCCCTCCAGGGCCGGACTATGGACGCGGACGACGAAGATCGGACTGGGAGCGGTGGCGTTGGTAATCGGGCTGTTGGTGGTGATTGCAGTGGGCCAAGCAATCCACAAACATCATGAGCGAAGAATGTGGGATAATCAGGCACCTACCGCGGTGCCAGTAGTTGAACAGACTCAAACTTCACCAGAACCGCCGACGCAGCCAGCCGAACCCGTGGCGACCATTTCACCTCCGGATTTCGGCCCGGTCAAGGAGTGGGATCTGACCAATCTGGCGACCATTAACCTGGCTTCCGGCCAGGTACAATCGTTGCCGCAATCCGTCACGGGACAGGAACGCGGGCCGCAAAAGGATTCCAACGCTTACGCCTGGATGGAAAAGGCGGGCGCGGACTTTGCCTACCTTGGTGCATACGACGGCTTTTACGGCGTCACGCACGCCTTGGTCACTCTACCGCGCAAGAGCTGGGACACCTACAGCTCCGACCAGCTGGCGGCAAGTTTCGATAACAACGACGACACCTCCCAAGACGTGGCGACAAGATTTGGTGATGCGAGCCCATTGAATAATCCCACCAACTACATTTACGGTTTTAAAACGCGCGCGGGCAGATTAGGTCTGCTGCAGGTCACCGGGCTCAGTGAAAACCCGTCCGCTGTGAAGATACGCTATAAGTTGGTTCAAGAAACCGCCGCCAATGAAATTGACGGGACCAATCCGGTTTCGTCTCTTCCTGAAGCGACGCGCGCCATGTCGGTCGACGCCTTAAATGAGCGGCTGGATGCCGCATCCAGCATGAACGATCTCGTGGAGAGAGATAAACCGCTGACGGCAGTGGCCACCGATGCCGCACAGGCAGGCGAAGTTGAAATTGCTAAAAGAGCACTCGGACTATTGTCGGATCAGCCGACGCGCGATGAAGTCACACATGAAGTAGTCAGCTTGCTAGCCAAGCGCGACCTCAGAAGGCAAGCCATCGAAATGGCCAAAGGCATCAGTGATGACACGATCCGGAATCAGGCTTTGGCCGAGCTGGCTGAGTGAAGCGAAGAAGGCGTGAACGGAAACCATGAGCACTGAGAATCCAACCCACAAGACGGGCTCGACTGGCGGCATATTCGCCACGACGCATTGGACCGCGGTGCTCGCCGCCGGGCGCGCCGATTCGCAGCAGGCGAACGTGGCCCTGGAGGAATTGTGCCGGACTTACTGGTATCCCCTGTACGCTTATGTCCGTCGACAGGGACATTCGCGCGAAGATGCCGAGGATCTCACGCAGGGTTTTTTCGCGCGCCTGCTGGAAAAGAATTATCTGGAAGGGATCACGAGTGACCGGGGCAAATTCCGCGCGTTCCTGCTTGTCGCGGTCAAACGATATGTCGCCAACGAATGGGACCGGGCCAAATGCCAGAAACGCGGTGGCGGCGAGCTCCCACTCTCGCTCGACTGGCAAGATGCCGACAACCGTTACCAAATCACCCCCGCCGACCATCTCAGCCCGGACAAACTCTACGACCGGGCCTGGGCGCTTACTGTGCTCGAACGCGTGATCACCCGTCTGCGCGATGAACATGGCGCGGAAGGCAAAGCCAGCCAGTATGAGCAGCTGAAGCCTTTCCTGATGGTGGGCAAGGGCGAGATCCCCTACGCCAAAGCCGCCACCAGTCTGGAACTAAGCGAAGGGGCGGTGCGCGTGGCAGTCCACCGCCTTCGCCGGCGTTACCGGGAACTGCTGCGCGAAGAAATCACACAGACGCTGGCCAACCCAGCCCAAGCCGACGAAGAAATGCAAGCCCTATTCAGCGCGCTGGCGGGGAATTGAGGCGCTGGCTGCGCCACGCCACACGCCCGTTGACCTGAGTAGCGCTGAAAAGAAAACATGCAATGGAGGATATAAGATTAATCCTGGTGGACCCCAATCCAGCATGGTGCACGGCCTTCCAAAAACATTTTGAGGGCTTGCCCCGCGTTGAGATCGTTACGGGCTGTTTTGAAGGGTTGCCGGAATTTGATTGCATGGTGAGTGCGACAAATTCGTTCGGTCTGATGGATGGCGGGGTTGGAGGAGCCGTTGCGCAATTCTTTGGCCGCACAATGATGGAGCTGGTGCAACAGCGCATCTTGAACGAGTTCCTGGGAGAACAACCTGTCGGCACAGCCCTGATTGTTGAGACTGGCAACCCCAGGCACCCGTTCATAGCCCACACTCCCACCATGCGTGCGCCCATGGCCACATCACAAACAGATAACGTGTATCTGGCAATGTGGGCGATGTTGCTGGCGGTGAGAAAGCACAATCAAAACGCGAAACGGCAAATCCATATCATTGCTTGCCCCGGCCTAGGAAATCGATCCGGACAGAGTCCCTGCCCCGAAGCCGCCAGACAAATGTCCCTTGCCTACCGGAATTTCTTGCATCCCCCTTCCTATATCGTGGGAATCTGCGTAGAACCGACTAGTGGAAATTCGGCATGGCGGCGATATGGGTTTGGTGATTCCACCTGAAGCATAGGCGTCTGAAGTTTCCACCGAAGTGCGCTCCAGGGAGGGACAAAGCCCGGGAGAGGAAAGCGGTTTCGCAAGGGGAGTTCAAGTAACAGTCCTATGGGGTCCGATTTTTGCCGTTTCATCCGGGGTATTCAATGGAGTTGACTCCGATTGGTTTCATCCTCCCAGCCGCCGCCGAGGGCTTTATAGAGGCTGACAACGGCGAGGAGCTGGTCGCGTTCGGTGCGGGCCAGATTGAGTTGCGCAGGAAAAAGCTCCTGCTGGGCTTCCAGAACTTCGTAATAATCTGCTTTGCCGGCGATATAGCGCTCGGTGGAGAGTTTGACGGCGGATTCCAGAGCGTCTACTTCATCAACCTGATGTTGCCGAGCTTCGATGAGTTCCAGTCGCGACACGAGCGCATCCGAGACTTCACGAAAGGCATTGATGACGGTGAAACGATATTGGAGTTCAGATTCTCTGCGCGCTGCTTTCGCCTGACGATATTGGCCGACCAGGAATCCGCCCTCGAAAATCGGGCCGGTGGCATTGGCGGCAATACCCCAGGCGTTGGCCGATCCCAGGGTAAAGGCGGACATAGCCGGACTGACCTTGCCGAGAAAAGCGGTGAGCCCGATTTTGGGGAAGAATTCGGCCACGGACTCGCCGACCTCGGCATTGGCGGAGCGCAGGAGTTGTTCGGCCTGCCGGATATCAGGACGTCGTTCCAACAGTGAGGAAGGGAGCCCCGGGGGTATGTCGGGCATGCGTTGAGCCAACAGGGGCGCGGGGCGCGGGATGGGTCCGGGATTGCGGCCCAGGAGCACGCAGAGCTGGTTTTCTGTGGTGGAAATGTTTTCGCGAATGATCGGAACGGAAGCGGCGGCATCATCCAGCGCTGCCTCGGCGCGTTCGGACTCCAGCGCCGGGGCGGTGCCGCCGGAGACACGTTCACTGAAAATCTGGAGGCTCTCGCCGAACGAGTTCGTGGTGCGAAGGGCGATGGCCAATTCCTCGTCCCATTCCAACAGCTGGAAATAGGTAGTAGCGACATCGCTCAACAAGGTGAGCCGGACACCTCGGCGCGCTTCCTCAGAGGCGAGGAGTTGGGCGCGCGCGGACTCGTTAAGGCGACGAATGCGCCCCCAAAGGTCAAGTTCCCATGAGGCGTTGAGGGTGGCGATGGCGGAACTGACGGTACCGCCATTGTCAGGGTAGGCCGAACCGAATAAATCATTACGGCCGCGGCTGACAGCGCCGTTGTAGTTGACACTGGGTACGAAATGGGAGCGGGCCTGCATGGCGAGCGCACGGGACTGCTCGATCCGGGCCATGGCGATGCGCAGATCATAATTATTGGTGAAGGCCTCCCGAATTAGCGCCTGCAACGTGGAGTCCTGATAAATCTGCCACCAATCCAAGTCAGCATAGGGAGTGTTTATGTTTTGCCCTTCGAAGCGGAAGGCCGAAGGCGAATCAACGACGGGGCGGTGGTAATTCGGGCCGACGGCACAGCCAGAAAGCACGGCGAACGCGCTGAGAAAGAGCATGGCTTTGCCCCGGCCAGGGGCTTTTCTCCCGGTGAGATTCATTTGGCTCCTTCCGTGGAAGTTGTGACGCCGGGTTTGGAAGTTGTTTCCGTTTTCGTGCGGCGGAGACCGGCCAACCGCTCGACCACATAGAAGGTGACTGGTATGAGGCAGACGGCGATGCAGGTGGCGGCCAACATGCCACCGATGACGATTGTGCCAATGATCTGGCGGGAAACAGCCCCTGAGCCCGTAGCGATGGCCAGGGGTATGGTTCCGAAAATAAAGGCGAAAGAAGTCATGAGAATAGGACGGAGGCGGAGGCGTGCTCCGGACAACGCGGCATCGATGAGAGGCTTGCCTTTTTCCAATTCGAGCCGGGCGAATTCGACGATGAGAATGGCGTTTTTGGCGGCCAGGCCGATCAGCATGACGAGGCCGATTTGGGCGAAGACATTATTGACCATGTGGCGCGACCAGAGGGCGAAAAATGCGCCGAAGATGGCAATGGGGGTGCCCAGGAGAACGCTAAAGGGGAGGCTCCAGCTTTCATACAGGGCCGCGAGAATCAGAAAAACAAAGAGGGACGAGAGGGCGAAAATTGCTGCGGGACGAACACCCTCCTCTGCCTTTTTCTCCTGAAAGGACAGGCCGAGGTAATCGTAGCCCATTTCCGGGGGCATGGTTTGCGCGAAAACCTCCTCGAGGGCCTTGTTGGCTTGCGCTGAACTGTAGCCGGGCGCGGCGGAGCCGTTAATCTGCGCGCTGTGGTAAAGATTGTAGCGCATGGTGAATTCGGGGCCGGAGATTGATCTGGCGGTCGTCAGGGAGGCAAGCGGAACGTTATCGCCCTCGTGATTGCGGACGTAAAACAGGCCGAGGTTCTCGGCACGGTCCCGGTACTCCGATTCGGCTTCGACGTAGACTTGCCATTGGCGGCCGAAGCGATTGAAGTAATTCACGAAGTAGCCGCCCATAAACGTTTGCAGCGTTTGGTAGACCTCGGGGAGTGCGACGCCTTCCTTAAGGACTTTATCACGATCTACGTCGACATAGAGCTGCGGCACTGCCGGCAGGAAGGTGGTGGTGAGGCTGCCGATTTCCGGGCGTTTGCGCAGGGCGTCCATAAATTTGGCGACATTGGCGGCGAGAAATGGGATGTCCTTGCCAGAGCGATCCTCGAGGACGAAGGTGAAACCGCCGGCAGTCCCGACTCCTTGAATGGCGGGTGGAGGAAAAGCAAAGGCAATGGCACCAGGGACGCCGGCCAATTTTCGACGCAATTGCGCCTTGATGGCTTCGTACTGCTCATCCGGTTTGGTTCGTTCGTGCCAGTCTTTCAAGGCAACCCAGATGAACGCGCTGTAAGTATTGCGTGAGAAGCTTAAGAGGCTAAACCCGGCAACGGTGGTACAGCTCTTCACTCCCGGTATAGATTGCGTCAAGTCCTCAACTTGTTTGCAAACGGCAACGGTGCGTTCCATGGAGGCGGCGACGGGCAGTTGAACATTGATATATAGAAACCCCTGATCTTCTTCCGGAAGAAAGCCAGTGGGCAGGGTTTTGCCGAACAGGCAGGCGCCCAATCCGACCAGGAACAGGAAGAGCAGACTGAAGGCGGACTTGTGAATGAGTGCACGGCAGGCACCGACGTAACCATTGGCGAGTCGGTTGTAGCCTCGATTGAAGAGACGGAAGAAACGGTCCAATGGTCCATTGGCCTCAGTCTTCGGCCGCAGCAGCAGGGCGGAGAGTGCGGGGCTGAGCGTGAGCGCGTTGAACGCGGATATCATTACCGAGATGGCGATGGTGACAGCGAATTGCTGATAAAGACGGCCGGTAATACCGGGAATGAATACGGTGGGGAGGAAGACGGCCGACAGAATGATGGCGATAGCGACCACGGGGCCGGAGACCTCCTCCATCGCCTTCAAGCTGGCAGCTTTGGGCGACAAACCCTCCTCAATATGATGTTCCACGGCCTCGACCACGACGATGGCATCATCCACCACCAAGCCGATGGCGAGGACCAGCCCGAAGAGTGACAGCGTATTGATGGAGAAGCCGAGAAGTGGAAACACAGCGAAAGTTCCAATTAGGGATACGGGTACGGCGAGGAGAGGGATGATCGCCGCCCGCCAACCTTGGAGAAAAACGAATACGACCAACATCACCAAGGCTAATGCTTCCCAAAAGGTTTTACTGATTTCGCGGATGCCCTCGGTGACAGACTTGGTGGTATCAATGGTGACTTGGTAATCGAGATCGGACGGGAATCGCTGCTTCAATTGGGCCATCAGTCGTTGGATGCCTTTGGCGGTTTCGATGGCATTGGAACCGGGTAATTGATAAATGGCGAGAACAGCGCTGGGCTCCCCCTTGAAGCGCCCGATGATATCGTAGTCAGCCGAGCCGAGCTCAATGCGGGCGACATCCTTCAAGCGCACGATAGAACCATCGGGGGTGGCGCGGAGAACGATATCGCCGAACTGGTCCTCGGTGATGAGACGGCCTTGGGCGCGAACGGTGTAGGTGAATTCCTGACCAGGAGGACTTGGGCGACCGCCGAGTTTCCCCGCCGGGTTGACGGTGTTCTGGGCGTTGACGGCGGCGATAATTTCGGGAACGGTGATGTTAAGTTTGGCGAGTTGATCCGGTTTGACCCAAATGCGCATGGCATACTGGCCAGAGCCGAAGACCTGGACCTGTGAGACGCCGTAAGCGCGACTTATAGGGTCATAGAGATTGATGTAAGCGTAATTGGCAAGGAACTGGGCGTCGTGCGAGCCCTTCGGCGAATTGAGCGCGATAAGGATGAGGGGCGCGGAGAGTGATTTTTGAATGGTGACGCCATAGTTGCGAACGT
>JBEKMT010000003.1:0-58967 GCA_050008355.1 Verrucomicrobiota bacterium | reverse complement strand
CCTGAAAAATGAGGTTGACAAGGACGCTAAAAAGCAGTCTCCTATACGCTTGTTAGTTATGAAGTCCGTATTTGCCAAACAACTGATGATTTCGGCGTGTGTCAATGGCTCCCATGCCATGTGGACACGCGTTTCTTATCATCATTGCGGCAGCGTGGGGGGGGAATCCTAAGAAAAGAGGAACAATTTTCAAAAAACCCGCGATTGCCTGTCATTCGCGGGTTTTTCGCTTTTTAGCCAATCAACAAGAAAGAAACATGAAAACAAAGAAAACCAAATTAGCAGCCGAATTCGCGCCGGAAACCCGGTTCGAGTTGCAGCCTATTCCCCCGGCCTCGTTCCGGGCCAACCTCGATAACGAGTTCGAGCAGCTCAAAAACCAGTTGCTCGCCGAGCAGCTCTATCTGGCCAAAAACGCAGAATTGTATGCACCGCTCCGCCGGGCAGCCAACGAAGCAGCGGCTCTTGCGTGGGCAACCCTGTTCCCGCTGCTCGTGTTCCCGGTTTTGTTCGAGGAGAAAATTGAGGTCTTGATGCGCCACGCCAAACGGCAGAGACGCATCTTGGCCAACAGTTCCGAGATGATTGTCGCATGAAAAGGACCATGCCAGCAGCTAATGCTGTCCTGTCTTCGGCGGCATGCCCGGTTTCAAAGTGGTAAAACTTTGAAACCCGTCGTGCTGCCGGGGCTTGATCCTCTTGTGGGGAGTATACGAAGCGCGAGCGGTTCCTTTGCTGGAAACTGAAGGAACCGGCGTGGCACCGTCTGTGCTCTTAGTTTCCCTCGACGCGTTGGATCCGTGCGCCGAGTTTTTGCAGCTTCACGTCCATTCCTTCGTATCCGCGGTCCAGGTGATAAATGCGGTTGACTTGCGTCGAGCCTTTGGCCGCCAGTCCAGCGATTACCAGTGCCGCCGATGCGCGCAAATCGCTCGCCATAACTGGGGCGCCGCTCAGTGGTTTGCCACCCTTAACAATCGCGCTTGGTCCTTCGATCTCGATCTCCGCTCCCAGACGCGCCAATTCACTGACATGCATGAAACGCGATTCAAAAATTCTTTCTGTGATGATGCTGATGCCCGGCGCCAAGGCGAGCAGCGACATCATTTGTGCCTGCACGTCCGTCGGGAAGCCCGAATATGGCAGCGTCGTGATATCCGCCGGTTTCAACCTTCCTTTGCGCTTCACCAGCAGGTCGGTGCCGCGGCGTTCCACCGAAACATTCGCTTCCTGTAGCTTATCGAATACGGCCCTCAAATGGTCGGCTCGCCCCCCTCTGATCGTGATTTCACCATCAGTCGCCGCGGCGGCAATGACGAACGTTGCCGTCTCAATCCGGTCGGGGATGACTTCGTGTTCCGCGCCATGCAGTTTCTTTACCCCGGTGATGGTGATTGTCGGGCTACCCGCGCCGGATATGTTCGCACCCATGGCATTCAGGAAATTTGCCAGGTCCACTACTTCAGGTTCGCAGGCGGCGCTTTCAATGATGGTGATGCCTTCGCCCAGGCTCGCTGCCATCATTACATTCGCTGTCCCCAACACCGTGGGCCCGGCGCGACCTCCTAAAAACATGGAATTGCCCACAATTTTTCTGGCCGAGGCGTCCACATACCCGCCCTCGATCTTGATTTTCACCCCCAGCGCCGCAAATCCTTTCAGATGTAGGTTGATCGGTCGCGCGCCGATGATGCACCCGCCCGGCAGAGAGATTCTTGCCTTGCGCAATCGGGCCAGCAGCGGCCCGGCAATGCAAATCGAACCGCGCATTTTGCGGACCAGGTCGTAATCCGCGTATCCTTTGATTTTCTTGGCGTGAACCTTTAGCGTGCCCTGGTCAAAGGTTGCCGTGGCACCCAACGATTCGAGTATTTTCACCATGAACCGGGTGTCGCTCAAATCCGGCACGTGTCGGATCACGCACGGCTCGTCCGTCAGCAGTGTCGCTGCCATGATCGGCAACGCGGCGTTTTTGCTGCCACTGATTTCAACCGTGCCATGTAACGGCACGCCGCCTTTGATCAAAAAGCTATCCATGAAAAATTGAGATTATTTTGGCCATCAACAAACCCGGATTCAGCCCGCTGAACTCTTTCGTGCGCATTCACCCGGTCAATTCGCGCGTTTCTGTGAAACCCCGGAATAAAATTTTCAACGCCGCGCGACCAGAAATCTGGCGCGTTGACTGTAATCTTCCTCCACCGCTTCTACAATCCACTTTTCGTCTTCAAACATCTTTTTTATCATCGCGGCCTGTCCGTCGCCAAACTCCAGGATGATTTTTCCGTCCGGCTTCAAGAATGGTTTCGCTCCCGTCGCTAGTATTCGATAGAAATCCAGGCCATCCGTCCCGCCATCAAGTGCCAGGCCGGGATCGAAATCACGAACCTCGGGATCGAGCGTGGCTAGTTCAGCCGATGGAATGTAGGGAGGATTGCTGATGATCAAATCAAAACTTCGCACCGGATCGCTCTGCGAACCGGACTGCCGCGTGCTTTGGGGGGCGGGCAATTCCTCACTCGAGGCTCTTTCTAAAGCGGCCAAACCATCCCCCTGCAGGAATGCAATCCGGTCGGCGACATTATTCCTGGCTGCGTTTTCACTAGCCAGGGTCAGGGCCTCGGTTGAAATGTCCGTCGCCACGATCTTTGCCTGCGGGCATTTCGTCGCCACCGCGATAGCGATGCAGCCGCTACCGGTGCAAAAATCTAAAATGGTCGGATTCTCACGGCATGGACCTCGCTCTGGCGCCACCAGATTATTATCGCCCGCTTGGATTCCCTCTTGGTTTATGAATCGCCAGCCGAATTCGGCCAGCTGTTCGGTTTCCGGACGCGGCACAAGAACGTTGCGGTTTACCCTGATTTCATGGCCGCAAAACGAAGTGGAGCCGGTAATGTGTTGCAAGGGTTCGCGCAGACCGCGTCGCTTTATCGATTCGCGAAGTGCATCCGTTTCCGAAACCGTCAGCACTCGGTCGAAATTCAAATACAATTTCATGCGCGGCATTTTAAGCAGATGCGCTAGAAGCAATTCTGTTTGCAGGCGCGGTGAGTCGACATTCTTTTTACCGAGAAATTCAGTGCTCTTTTGAATTGCTTCCAGGACGGTCACAGGTGCAAGTCTAGGTTTAAAACGAGGGCGGTAAAATCCTTTTTCCCGCACCTCATTTTTGCACCTTACTTTTATCGTGCGTATGCACGAAGAGGCCAATGTAATACACCAGGTAATGACCGGCGATCAAACCAAAGAAAAACAACGTCAACGGGCTTTGGAATGCCGTTCGAGCATTGGGGGAAGTAGTGTCGCTGTCGAAAAACCAGAATCGATACGTCACTCGTCCCACTAACAACAACGTCAAGCCGATTCCGATGTGGGTATTCGGTGTGTAAAAATGGCCCTGGTCCGTGGTTTCAAATTTCGTCAGCCTCAAGCCGAGCAGTCCGAGCAAAGCACCAAGCAATAATCCACCGCTAAGTCCAAGCAGCGCTTTCGGGGACTGTGCATAACTGATGAACAACACCACGCTCACGACGGCGAAAATCACTATCGACACGGTGATCCGGCGCGGACGCAAAGGTTGCTGTCCGATGTTGCGACGCAGCCGGCGATAAACCCTCCAGGCTAGGAAACCGCCAATGACAACTGGAATGACAGGCGCAGCCATGCTGCGGAGCTTAGATTGCCGAACCCGATTGTCGAGCGGAAATGCCTCGTGTTGTCGAATTTAAGTGCCCAGTGCGCCCAGTGCGATATGCCGATTATCGACATTCAACCGAGGCAACAAAACTGCGTAGCTATCGGAGGCGAAGAAAACAGGATTCCTCCCACCTATGGGCCTTCAACCCCTTTGAGATAGGCAAAAATAAGCTCCGGTAAATCCTTGCTGTAGCCCCCTTCGAGCACGCTGAATATCGGGATTTTCATCGCGCGCAATTCGCGGCCAAGCCAGTGAAAGTCTTCCGTCTGCAAAGTTCCGTCGGCCAGCGGGTCGCGCGCGTATGCATCAAAACCGGCGGAAACACCAATCAGATCGGGGGAGAATTTCTTCAAATCGGCCAGCGCACGGCTGAGGGTGGCGCAATAGGTTTCGCGGGGCGCCGAGGGGGCAACAGGAAAATTAAAACAATTGTTGCCGACGTTGCGTTCGCCGCTGCCGGGATATGCCGGAAACTGGTGGATGGAAAAAAACGCTGTGCCCTCACGGTTGAGCAAGATATTTTCCGTCCCGTTGCCGTGATGCACATCGAAATCAAAAACCGCGACGCGTTTTGTGCCGGTCGCAGATGCTTCGAGCGCGGCGATGGCGATATTGTTGAGATAGCAGAAGCCCATGGAGTGTTCTCGAGTAGCATGGTGGCCGGGCGGACGCATCAAGCTGAAAACCGACTCGCCTTTGCGCGCCGATTGCATGGCATCCAGCGCGGCCGCGACGGAGGCACGGGCGTAATCGGCAATATCTTCAAAAAATGGTGTGTCCGCGTCAAATGCCCGTGGAATTCCCATTCGCGCCAGCGTTTCGGGAGCATGTGCGCGGAGAATCTGCCCGTCGCTTGCACGGGTTGGGGCCGCCCAGGTCAAAGCCAAATCCTTCTGGTTTTTCAATCGCTCAACTGTGGCGGTGATGCGCGTCGGGCGTTCCGGATGGCCGGGCGAAAAATAACCCGAACATTTCTCGTCGGTGATGATCTTCACAGTAGGAATGTCGCGCCAAATGCCGGTGGAAAGCAAAAGGAAAATGTCGTTTCGCTCGATCCCCCGCTTTTCCTTTTTGCAATCTAGCCATCTTTTGTTAGGCTCGAGGACAAATAAGGGGCAGCATGAAGAAAATGATGTTGGCAATTGCGCTCGGCGGTCTCGCGCTGAATGCCGGAGCTTGGGATTATGAAGGGCATCACGCGGTCAACAAACTGGCGCTGGCTTCGCTGCCTCCTGACTTCGGCATCCAATTGACCCCGGAATTGAAAGACCGCATCGCCTTTCTCGCCGGCGAACCGGACCGCTGGCGGAACACGCCCGACCTGCCGCTGAAACACGTCAACGGGCCGGACCATTATTTCGATCTCGAAGACATCGAGCTACTCGGCTTGACCCCCGATACCCTGCCGCCTTTGCGCTACGATTTTGTGGATGACATTGCTTTGGCCCGCGCAGCGCATCCGGAAAAATTTCCCAAAATTGACCCCGGTCGAGATACCGACCATACCCGGGAGTTGGAAGGCTTCTTGCCGTGGGCGATCACCGAGAATTATGAGAAATTGAAATCCGATTTCAGCACCCTCAAGACTCTGCGTCAATACGGCGGCACTCCGGTGGAAATCGCTAACGCCCAGGCTGATTGCGTTTACGTCATGGGCGTGATGGGCCACTTTGTCGGCGACGGTTCTCAGCCGTTGCACACCACAAAGCATTTCAATGGTTGGGTCGGCGACAATCCCAAGGGTTACACCACACGGCAGAATTTTCATGCGTGGATCGACGGTGGTTATTTCAGAAAAACTGGCGGCATCAATGTGGACCAGCTGGTCGGTAGAATCCAACTGGCCACCCGCATTGCCAACGCGGAAGACGAGGATGGCATCTTCCACGACGTCGTTGATTTCATTGTCGAACAGAACAAATTTGTCGAGCCACTCTATCAAATGGAGAAAGATGGACAGCTCACCGGCGTGGGGGAGAAAGGCCTGGAAGCGTTGCCGTTTCTTGATGGCCAGCTCGTCAAGGCCGGCCAGTTGCTCGGCAATCTATGGCTGACCGCTTGGTTAAATGCACCCGAAGACTCTTACTTGCAGCGGCAGTTGCAGCAACGCGACGGAATTTCATATTGATTAGGTTAAAATGACCAGTACAAGGGCCACTCGCATTGCGGCGGCGGGGGGATTTCTAGCCGTCGTTCTCGGCGCGTTTGGCGCTCACGGGTTGAAACATCTCCTCGTGGAAAATGGAACAACGACGATTTGGGATAAGGCCGTTTTTTATCATTTTATCCACACCGTGATGTTGTTCTTGTTGGCAGAACGCAAACCCTTTCCTGCGCTTTCCTGGTGGAGTTTCCTGGCTGGGATCATGATTTTTTCCGGTTCGCTGTATTTGCTCGCTGTCACGAATGTGCTTTGGCTGGGTGCACTCACTCCGGTCGGCGGGCTGGCCCTCCTGCTCGGGTGGGCTTCATTAATTTTCAAAAAGCGAGCCTGAATCATTCGCCATCCGCATTTGACTATTCAGGTTGAATTCACTAACGTCGTGTTCCAGAAATCATAGACGCAATTAATATTTTATGGCCGCAAAATCCGCCGAAAAATCTCCTGAAAAGTCCGCCGACAAGTCCGCCGAGAAGGCCGCTGCTGACGCCAAGTTACTGGCCGCACGCGATCGTGAGCTCGAAGCCGCAATTTCCAGTATTACCAAGAGTTACGGCGATGGCGCGATAATGCGGCTGGGCGATGCCCGGGCGCAGAAAAAAATCGAAGTCATACCGACTGGCGGCTTGGCGATTGACCTGGCGCTCGGCGTTGGTGGCGTTCCCCGCGGTCGCGTGGTGGAAATTTTCGGGCCGGAATCTTCAGGCAAAACGACGTTGATGCTGCATATCATTGCAAACGCGCAAAATGCCGGCGGCTTGGCGGCGTTCATCGATGCGGAGCACGCGCTCGATCCCGGTTACGCCAAAAAGCTCGGAGTAAATCTGGACGATCTTCTCGTTTCACAGCCCGATAGCGGTGAAGAGGCATTAACCATTTGTGAGACGCTCGCCCGTTCAAATGCTTTGGATGTCATTGTAGTGGATTCCGTTGCCGCTTTGGTGCCCAAAGCTGAGCTGGAAGGCGAAATGGGTATGGCTACGATGGGCATGCAAGCGCGCTTAATGTCCCAAGCCTTGCGCAAACTGACGGCGATTTTGAG
Organism: Verrucomicrobiota bacterium; assembly: GCA_050008355.1. GTDB lineage: Bacteria > Verrucomicrobiota > Verrucomicrobiia > Limisphaerales > UBA11358 > UBA11358. The sequence goes on along the minus strand of JBEKMT010000003.1, from coordinate 52,064 downwards.
CAAGTCCCGGACCACGTGCATTTTCACGAATCAACTGCGCGAAAAAGTCGGCGTCATGTTCGGCAATCCCGAAACCACTCCCGGCGGCAAGGCCTTGAAGTTTTATGCCAGCGTGCGCATGGATATCCGCCGAAAAGACACCATTAAGGACGCCGCCGGCAATGCCATGGGCAACCATACGCGCGTAAAAATCGTGAAGAATAAGGTTGCGCCGCCTTTTGCCGAAGCGGAGTTCGATATCATCTATAATCATGGGATTGACAAGGAAGGCAGTATTCTTGATGTCGGCATCGAATGCGGCGCGGTAGATAAAAAAGGTGCCTGGTTGCAATTTGAAGGTGAACTGATCGGCCAGGGCAAGGATGCCGCAAAAAAAGTCCTTGTGGAAAAACCTGAGCTGGCCAAGAAGATCGTGGAGGCTATTATGGTGAAACGCAGTGTCCCGGCAGTCGTTGAAGAAAAATAGAACCCGAATTTAATGAGCACAGCTCCCGATCTTGATCTCGACTTGGAAACCCTGTTCCAGCCTGCCTGGACGCAGGCGAAGACCCAGTCCAACCGTTTTGATAAATACACTGGCAACGAAGGCCTCAAGCCCGAGCGCCGTTTCAGCGACAAACCCGGGGAACGGCGCGGCCCACGCCGCGATGGTCCCGGCGGCGGTGGCGAACGGCGTGGCGGTGATCGCCCGCAACGTTCCGGTGGTTCCCGGTTCGGCGGCAGGGGAAATATTGACCGGCGCAACGACCAGCGAGATGATCGCCGCGAACAATCCCCGGCCCTCGCCCCGCTGCCGGAAATCAGTGTGTCATTTTTGCCGGATGAAAAAGGTGTCGAACAGCTCGCCCGCCAAATCAAAATCACTGGCCGGGCGTATCCGCTGTTTCAAATTGCCCAACTCGTCCTGCAAAAACCGGAACGCTATTCAGTCCAGTTGGGAGTAAAGAAAAAGAACGATGGCACCGTGGCTCAGGCCCTTTTTGTCTGTGCCCTCGACGATTCGCCATGGCTTTCGGATGACGAAGCCGTGGCGCATGTCCTCAAACATCATTTCGCCACGTTTTATCAGGCGGAACGCACGGCTACCGAGCCACCGAAAGGTACTTATACCTTTGTCGCGCAATGCGGTATGAGTGGCGTGATCCTAGGTCCGCCGAATTATCACGATTACCAGAACCAGTTGCGCAAGCTCCACGCGGAACGGTTCGCACGCATGCCGTTCGACGTTTTCAAATCGCGCGTGAAAATCGTAAAGGACGAAGCGGTGGTCAAAAAATGGATCGACGATCTAAGTTTCAAGACGGAGTACAATTGCCTTAATGTCCCCGAGCCGCTCAAGCTCGCGACCATGGAAGAGGTGGAAAAGCATTTTCGGGCCACGCATAAGGACAGCATCATCAAATCCGTCGAATCTTGCATCGTCGCCGGAGTGCCGAGCCGCAGCTTGCGCAGCACCGGGCTGCAACGCCTCGTGCGCGGCGAGTGGGAACACCAAAAATTGTTTCCCCTGTCGGTCGCGACCAAATTGAGCCAGCAATTCGCGTCTCATGGCCTGCAGTTTTTCAAGGTCAACAAGACGGTCACCCACGTTGCCGTGGCGCGTCCGCAGTTCCTTGACCTGGAAACCACGCCTGTTTCAGAAAACATCAGACGAATCGTGGAATTCATCAACGCTAATGCGAAATGCACGCGGAAAAAATTGGTCGAAGCCCTCGCGCCCAGTCTCAAACCGACGGTCATCGAGGTAAAACCAGAGGGCGGCACCGCACTGGCCGCGGAGGTTGGTCCGACGGCGGAACAAACGGCGGTTATTTCTGATTTGCATTGGCTTGTGCATCAGGGACATGTCTTGGAATTTGCCGATGGGCGCCTTGAAACGGCTAAGAAACCCGCTCCGCGTCCCGCGAAGCCTGAGAAAAAGACAGCGGAAGTCAAAGCTGAACAGGTACTGCCACCAACGGAGGTTGCAGCTACACCGGTTTCCGAAATTCCTGCCCTGGTTGAATCCGCTACCCCCGCTTCGTCCACGGGACCGGTCGTACCGCCGGTTGTTGCAGCTGAATCCGACCCGACACCACCTGCTGCGCCGCCCAATCAAATTGCTTCCGAGCCGCCGGTTTCCTGATAGACTCCGATCATGAGTTTTTCAGCACTCGGCCTATCCGAGAAAATTCTGGAAGGTGTCAAGGCTATGGGCTATCTCGAGCCGACTCCCATTCAGCTTCGTGCCATCCCGTTGATTCTGTCTGGTAGGGATGTCATCGGCAGCGCCCAGACTGGTACAGGCAAGACCGCCGCTTTCGCCTTGCCTATCTTGTCAAAACTTGCAGTGCACCAACTTACCGGCCCGCGCGCTCTTATCCTTGAACCTACGCGCGAACTCGCCGCGCAGGTGGAAACCTCGGTGCGCGATTACGCACGGTTCACCGATTTGAAAACCACCGTCGTGTTTGGCGGCGTAGGTTACGGCAAGCAAAATGACGAATTGAAGACCGGCACTGATACGGTTGTCGCCACGCCAGGACGATTGCTCGACCATCTTGAAACGGGCACGCTGCGTCTGGACAAGGTGGAGTTTCTTGTCCTCGACGAGGCTGACCGGATGCTCGACATGGGATTTTTGCCCGACGTTCGCCATATTGTCGAAAAATGTCCGCGCGCGCGCCATACCGCTCTCTTTTCGGCCACTATTCCGCCTCAGATCGAAACGCTGATCCAATGGGCGATGCACAGTCCTGAGACGATTGAAATCGGTGCCCGCCGTACCCCGGCCGAAACTGTCAAGCACGTCATTTATCCTGTTTCCGATTCGCAGAAGACGGACCTGCTTCTCGAATTGCTGGAGCGCGTCAATTACGACTCTGTCATCATTTTCTGCCGGACCAAGCACGGCGCCGATCGCGTTGCGCACACCCTCAAACGAGCGAACCACGCAGTGTGCGTGCTGCACTCTAACCGGACACAGCGGGAACGTGAGCAGGCACTCAAAGGCTTCCGCGACGGTCGTTTCGAGGCGCTCGTTGCCACTGATATCGCTGCCCGCGGACTTGATATCGCCGACGTCAGCCACGTCATCAATTACGATGTCCCCCAGCATCCTGAAGATTATATCCATCGCATCGGACGCACAGGTCGGGCCGAGGCCACCGGCGACGCGTTCACCATCATGGTGGCTGAAGACGCCTCCCACGTATTTGCCATTGAACGGTTCATCAGTCAGAAAATCCCGCGTGTCAAACTGGAAAACTTCGACTACCGGTACACTGCGTTGTTTGAGGAAAGCAAACCCGGCCAGCCCCAGGGCTTCCCCGGCAAGGCCCGCGCCGTCCGCGTCCGCGGCGGTTACCATTTCGCGCCTGGCGGACGGAGAAGGTAGGCCGCCACCTGATTTCCAGTAGCGGTGTTCACTTTCAAATGGCTGAGGAAAGCAGAAAACCCATTCGACCAATCGGCTTTCGTGAGATTCTTATTCTGGCTGGTTTGATCGCCCTCTTCAGTTTGATCGCAATCCGATCGCAACCTCCAAACACTGCCCGGTCGCGAACCTTTCCGGCCGGTGCATGAACCAACAATTTGCGTATAATTGACGCTGCCAAATAACAATGGGGTATTGAACACAACCAAGCTACTGCCGATGTGCCTGCCTGGATGATCCAAAGCGTCATCTGGGTCGCCATCCAAGTACCGGATTAGCCGAATACTCGCTTGGCGGCGTTTACACGACAGGAGCCCTCAGCAACCCGACGACATCTTCAATTACCGGCCACAGGTTGTCTGTTTCACCCTAAAACATGTCGTCGCAGAATTTGATAAACATCCGTTGATTCAATCGTTTTTGCGCTCGAAAGTTCAGGTTGCGAAGTGATCAGTACTGGCCAATCCTTTTTGTCCGACGGCCGTCGTCCGTGCGAGCCTTTCACCAAATTCGCGTCGAGCGGAATCACATCCATCAACATCCGAAAACCAAGTTTTTTTTGCAACAGCCTCAAAGCAATGTGTAATTTTGGCAGTGAAATGTTTGGATCCAGAAATAATTCCACCGGGTCGTACCCGGGCTTGCGATGAATGTCCACGGTGCGCGCAAAATCCGGCGCCTTACGGTCGTCATCCCAATAATAATAGGTGAACCAGGCGTTCTCCCTCGCGATGGCAATCAAGTCTCCAGCACGTGGATGATCAATGCCGGCTTCGATTTTCTCCCTCGCCCCCAGGACCGTTGATCCGGTTTCTTTTTCAACGAAATCGCGGACTTTCTCTGCAAGCGAAGAATGCTTGAGGTAAATGTGCGCGATTTGATGGTCGGTCACGGCGAACACCTCGCTTGCACCTGGATTCAAAAGTTCCCTGCCAAGCTCCTCGCGCACGGCCACATCAAATTTCCCTCTTTCCCAAAGCAGCCGATTCAAATGAATCGGTTGGTTGACGTTGGTTATGCCATATTCCGACAGCAGAATGACTTTTATGCCTCGCTCGCCGAAAAAATCCAACAAGTCGCCTACGATGATGTCCAGTTCACGCAAATCGCCATGGATTTTCTGATTAAGGTTTCCTGAATCATCGTAAGGTCCGTGCCGTTGCAAATTGTAGTCGAGGTGAGGCAAATAAATCAGGTTCAGCGTTGGCGAAAATTGGTGCTCGAACCATTTTGCTGCGTCAGCAATCCAGCGCGTGGCACAAACAGCCGACCCTTGCGGGGTTTTAACCCCTGCAGCTGGCCCCCAGAAGCCAAAAAATGGAAATTCGCCGATTATGTCTTTGATTTTGTGCCGGATGTTTCCGGGTTGCGTATAGATGTCAAAAAACTTTCGGCCATCAGCGGGATACATTGGACGCGGGGTGATGGAATAATCCGCGCTGGAATGCATGTTGAACCACCAAAAGACCTTTGCGCAGGTGAAATTGGGCATCAGCGCGCGTAATTCATCCCAGATTTTGTCCCCGTGCACGAGATGATTGGACTGCTTCCAGAAATGAATTTCAGAGAGCTCGCGATTATACCAGCCATTGCCGACGATGCCGTGCAATGACGGTAACGCGCCTGTAAGGTAATTCGACTGCGCCGTGCAGGTGACAGCAGGGAACGCGGGCGTGATGTGGGCCAACGAGCCGCGTTTCTGGAATTCCGCAATGCGCGGGGTATGCTCGCCGATAAGTGATTCCGTAAGGCCGACCACATTGATGACCGCAACACGTTTCACAAGCAGAGATTCCCGCAAAAAAATGCCGTGGGCGCAAAGGAATTCTTATGTCGCCTGCTCGCTGCGGTTTCGATTAGGCCTCTCAGTTTTGCCGCACCAGGAAAGGGCTGCAGAGCTTTGCGGGATGTTGTCTTCCTTTGTGCCTGTGCTTGGTTTGCCACTTTTCATTTAGTTTGCTGACCGGCTCCGTCGCTGAAGCTCATGCATCGCCTCGATAATTATCTGGGAATTCATTTCATGAACTTCAACGCCCTGACCTATCTTTTTTAGAAGCGTGATGGTCAATTCGCCGCCGAGGTGCTCACGGAATTCTTCCAGGCCGGCCAGAATCTGAAAACAGCCGTCCGAACTTCTCGCCAACAGCCGCCCGGCAAAAATTTTAAAGCCCAAATGCCCGAGCAGGGTGAGGATGCGGTCGGCGGCCGGCGCATCCAGCAAACCGATCTGTCGTGAATAGATCACGTCAAGCGCAATGCCAATGGCGACGGCCTCGCCATGGTGGATCTGGAAATCGGAAATTTGTTCCAGTTTATGTGCCGCCCAATGCCCGAAGTCCAGTGGTCGCGCCGAACCGGTTTCAAACGGGTCGCCGCCGCCGGCAATGTGGTTGAGGTGCAGTTCAGCGCATCGATAAATCAATTGTTTCATCGCTCCGGGCTCGAATTGGGCCAGCTTTTCAACATGGCGTTCGATTGCCTCGAAGAATTGAGCATCGCGAATGCAGGCTACCTTCACGGCCTCGACATAACCGGCCCGCTTGTCGTTCGGCCCCAGTGTGGCGAGCAGATTGAAATCATTGAAGACGGCGTGCGGCGGTGCGAACGACCCGATGAAATTTTTTTTGCCGAACGCGTTGATGCCGTTTTTCACGCCCACGCCGGAATCGGCCTGCGACAGGGTCGTCGTTGGAATGCGCACATGCCGCACACCGCGGTGTGCTGTCGCTGCGGCGAAGCCGGCAACATCCAGCAGCGCTCCTCCACCCACGGCGATCAAATAGGAATGGCGGTCAATGTGATGACGGTCAATTTGTTCATGGATTTCATTGATGAGTGCCGGAGAATTTTTGGCGCGTTCACCGCTTTCGATGACCACCGGCGGACAGACCAGCCGCAGTCTGTCTGTGCGCGCCGCAAAATAATTTTCAATCTGGCGGGAAAGCTCTGGCCGGGCGAAAGCGAGTGCTCGGTCAAGGACCACCAAGACTTTGCGGGAGGCGGCGTCAACTAGGGCGTCGTTCAAGACCGGGTTATTCGGGGCAAAGATATCCTCTGCGAAAAAGACGCGCAAACGCCAGTCGACTTGTATGGACTGTTCAATAAACGACACGAATTCCAATTTGGAATTTTGCACGGATCTTTTCGAGCCTTTATTTGACCACCCCGGGGCGCAACGCCTCGCCGAAAGAAGCGGATGCATTAAAATCATTTCTCAGCCGTGCCATCATCGGGAATCCGCATTTTATAAAATGAGCGATAAACGAAAATCAGTGCGACCACGAAACAAACTCCGCCAATCACATAAGACAGGCAGGAGGCTGGATTTTGTTGTTTCAATTTGACAGCGATTTCAACCGCCAGGAGGCCGAAAAGAGTCGTGAATTTGATGATGGGATTCATCGCCACAGAAGATGTGTCCTTGAACGGATCTCCCACAGTATCGCCCACCACCGTTGCGGCGTGAAGCGGGGTGCCTTTCTGTTTCAGGTCCACTTCCACGATCTTCTTTGCGTTGTCCCACGCGCCGCCGGCATTGGCCATGAAGATTGCCTGAAACAATCCGAAGAATGCAATGCCGATCAGATAGCCGATGAAGAAATATGGATTCAGAAACGGTAGCCCGAGTGCGAAGGCAAACACAACAACGAAGATGTTGATCAAGCCGCGTTGCGCGTATACGGTGCAGATTTCGACCACCTTTTTGCTGTCGGCAAGCGATGCGGTTTCCTTGTCGAAATTCAGGTTCTTCTTGATGAAAACAACGGCACTATAGGCGCCGGTCACAACGGCTTGGATACTGGCCCCGGTAAACCAGTAGATTACCGCCCCGCCCATCAACAGCCCGAAAATGATTTGTGGCTGCACCAGGCTTAGGCTTCTGATGGCGTCGCCGGAAACATTTTGCAGCAGCATGATGATGCCGAAAATCATCGTGGTTGACCCGACGACCGCCGTGCCGATCAAAACCGGCTTCGCCGTGGCTTTGAAGGTGTTGCCCGCGCCATCACCTTTCTCCAGCTCGAGTTTGGCCCCGCGGAAATTAGGTTCGAAGCCGAAGTCGCGTTCGATTTCCGGACCGATATTCGGCAGTGATTCGATGCGGCTCAATTCATAAACGGACTGCGCGTTGTCGGTCACCGGGCCGAAGCTGTCAACGGCGATCGTTACCGGTGCCATTGCGAGAAAACCAAAGGCAACCAGCCCAAACGCAAAAATTGGCGCGGCGAATGCGAATTGCGGCGGCATGAGCGCTAGTAAATCGGCGCTCTGCGAAATCAGGTACGCCACGAACATCAGCGCCAGGATTACCAGTCCCATCCAGAACGCGGAAAAATTCCCCGCCACCAGCCCGGACAGGATGTTCAGCGAAGCCCCCCCTTGTTCCGACGAGCGCGTGACTTCGCGTACGTGCCGGGAGGTGGTGCTGACAAATATTTTGGTGAATTCCATGATCAGTGCACCGGCTAAAGTTCCGCATGCGATGATTGCCGACAGCTCCCACCAAAGATTAGGCAGGGCTTTTTGCTGGACACTTTGCAAGACCGCAGCATAACCGCCAGGTGGAGCCGAGAAAACAGCTTCTTGAATCGCAAAATCTCCCAGGAGAATTTTGCTCGCACCGAAGCAGACCAGAATGGAAACCACCGAAGTGATCCAGACCAGATCTGTCAGTGGTGCTTCCCAATTAAACTCCTTTTTACCACCATAACGGGCGATTGCCAGGACTTTGTTCAAGCCAAATGAAACCATCGAGGCAATGACCATCAAGGTTTGAATGGCAAACAGCCATATAATCAGTTTACCGCAAAGGTCGGGCGACGCGGCTAACGCGAGAGCGAGGAATGCGATCAGCGCGACACTTGTTACGCCATATGTTTCAAAGCCATCCGCCGTTGGTCCGACCGAATCACCTGCGTTGTCGCCCGTGCAATCGGCGATCACTCCGGGATTTTTGGGGTCATCCTCCGGCAGATTGAAAACGATTTTCATCAGGTCGGAGCCGATGTCTGCTATTTTTGTGAAGATGCCGCCGCCAATGCGTAAAGCCGAGGCCCCCAGCGATTCACCAATCGCAAATCCAATGAAACATGACCCGGCGAGTTCGCGGGGAATGAACAATAGAATTGAAATCATGCAGAACAGTTCGACACAGACCAGCAACAAGCCAATGCTCATGCCGGCCTGCAGCGGAATAAAAAGCGTTTTCAACGAATTACCCTTCAAAGAGGCGAATGCGGTGCGGCTGTTCGCGGTCGTGTTAATGCGGATGCCAAACCACGCTACCCCATAGCTGCCGAGGATGCCCACGATCGAGCTTCCCAGAATCACCAGGACCGAACTGAAACCTTTCCCCTGCAAACCCTTGAAATAATAGACCATGCAGATCGCGATAAGAATCCAGAGCGCCGCCAGGAATTTTCCCTGCTGGAACAGATACGTCTTGCACGTTTCCCAGATGATATGCGAGACCTCGGCCATGCTTTTGTGGACCTGCAGCGAGCGCATTTGCCAGTACTGAAAAATCCCGAACCCCGCGCCGGCAACGCAAATGATCAGCCCGAAACATAAGATCGCATGCCCGGTCAAACTGCCGCCTAGAAAAGCCGTGTCATGCAGCGACGGCAATTGGATATCCGCGTCGCCGGCCGAAGCGTTGGTCGCGACAAGGCCCGTCAACGACATCATGGCGCCTGAAAGTAGCGTTTTTTTGCGTGACATAAGGGAAACGGAGATTGCCGTAATAATCTTTGATTTTCCAGCACATTTTGTAGGAAAAGCCCCGCTGTGCCCGGGTTCAGGTCCGGGCTGGGGCAACGAATCGCGCTTGCTGCTGCGCGATGTGTGCCGCAATCTTTCAAGTGATGTCCGAACGACCGGTTTCCACCTTGAACAAACCTGATGCGGCGCTTGAAATGACGCTGCGTCCTTCGCTCTTTTCTGATTTCACAGGCCAGCCAAAGGTAAAGGAACGGCTGGAAATTGCCGTGACCGCCGCCCGTCAGCGCGGCGAGGCGCTTGATCATATCCTGCTCAACGGGCCGCCCGGACTCGGTAAAACCACCATCGCCAACATTCTGGCCAAGGCCATGGATGCCAACGTCAAAGCGACCAGCGGTCCGACCATTGAAAAGGCCAGCGATCTCGCCGGATTGCTCACCAACCTTGAAGAAGGTGACGTCCTGTTCATCGACGAGATCCATCGGCTGCAAAAGACAATCGAGGAATATCTTTATCCCGCAATGGAGGACTTCAAGCTGGACATTATTATTGACCAGGGACCGAACGCCCGCAGCGTCCGCCTGAATTTGCCGCGATTCACACTCATCGGCGCGACGACCCGCAGTGGGTTGCTCAGCGCGCCGCTGCTGACCCGCTTCGGTATCCGCGAACGGCTCGATTATTACGTCGCTGATGATCTACAAAGAATCGCCCTCCGCTCAGCCAATTTGTTGAACGTCGAAATCGAAGCAACCGGCGCGCACGAAATTGCCCGCCGCAGTCGTGGCACGCCGCGCATTGTGAACAACCTCCTCCGCCGCGTCCGTGATTATGCGCAGGTGAAAGGCGATGGACGCATTACCTCCGCTATTGCCGACCGCGCGCTGGCCATGCTCGAAATAGACCAGAACGGCCTCGACGAAATGGACAAGCGCATCTTGGAGGCGATCATCGTCAAGTTTGGGGGCGGGCCGGTCGGCGTGAATTCACTCGCCGTCGCGGTTGGCGAGGAGCCAGACACGATTGAGGAAGTCTACGAGCCGTACCTCATCATGGAGGGATACCTGAACCGTACGGCCCAGGGGCGCATCGCGACGGAGTTGAGTTATAAAAAACTGGGCCTGAAGGCGGTGGCGGGAAATCAGACCCGGCTTTTTTGACTGCTTAAGACGGTGGGCTTTTGTCTTTTATTCCGCCTGCATTTCGTGTTTCATCTTCCCGTTTCGATTTATGCCCAAGCGTACCGACATACACAGCGTCCTCATCATCGGCGCCGGTCCGAGTATCATCGGCCAGGCGTGCGAATTCGATTATTCCGGCACTCAGGCCTGCAAAGCTCTGAAGGAGGAAGGCTATCGCGTCATTCTCGTCAATTCGAATCCGGCGACGATTATGACCGACCCGGAATTTGCCGACCGTACCTACATCGAACCCATTACTCCCGAGGCTGTCGAAAAAATCATCATCCGGGAAAAGGCAGAAATGCAGAGGCTCGGAGCCAAGGGAAAATTGGTTTTGCTCCCGACTCTCGGCGGTCAGACCGCTTTGAACACCGCGATGTCCCTCCACAAAAACGGTGCGCTCGAACGCCACGATATTGAGATGGTTGGTGCCAAGCCCGAAGCCATTCATAAGGGCGAAGACCGCCTGGCGTTCAAGGAACTCATGCTGAGCATCGGCCTCGATGTCCCCATTTCCGGCGTCGCTCACAACATGAATGAAGCGCGCGACATTGCCGAGAAAATTGGCCGCCTGCCCCTCATCATCCGCCCCGCATTCACCCTCGGCGGTACCGGCGGTGGCATTGCCTATAACCGCGACGAATTTGAAGAAATCGCCAAACGCGGCATTGACCTTTCTCCTGTTAATGAAGTGCTGATTGAGGAATCACTGCTCGGCTGGAAGGAATACGAAATGGAAGTAATGCGTGACCAGGCCGATAACTGCGTCATCATTTGCTCTATCGAAAACTTCGACCCGATGGGAGTCCACACCGGCGATAGCATTACTGTGGCTCCCATCCAGACGCTGACCGACAAGGAATATCAAATCATGCGCGACCAGAGTTTCGCCGTGATTCGCGCCGTCGGCGTCGAAACCGGCGGATCAAATATTCAGTTCGGTGTCAGTCCCGAGAACGGCCGCATGGTGATCATTGAAATGAATCCGCGAGTTTCCCGCAGTTCAGCACTGGCCTCAAAAGCCACCGGTTTTCCCATCGCCAAAATCGCCGCCAAACTGGCCGTCGGCTACCTGCTGGATGAGCTAAAGAATGACATCACGCGCGAAACCCCGGCCAGCTTCGAGCCGAGTATCGATTACGTCGTCACGAAAGTGCCGCGCTTTGCCTTTGAGAAGTTTCCACAGGCCGACTCCACCCTTACCACCCAGATGAAAAGCGTGGGTGAAGCGATGGCCATCGGTCGAACCTTCAAGGAAAGCCTCCAAAAATGCCTACGCTCACTGGAAATCGGCCGCAGTGGCTTGGGCGGCGACGGCAAACCATGGCGCATCGGTGCCGAAGTCTATGGTGATCGCGATATTTTGCCGCGAGATGTGATTTCAAGAAAATTGTCCGTTCCCAACGCTGAACGCATTTTCTTCATCCGCCACGCCCTTCGCGCCGGTTTTACCGTCGAGGATATTTTCAACCTGACCAAAATTGACCGCTGGTTCTTGGTTCAGATCAAAGAGATTGTGGATTTTGAAGAAGAGTTGGCGGGTGCGAAGAATTCATGACGCAAGGAAGCATGTTTTTTTGATTCCACTCAAGTGGGTAATTTAGTTTTCTTAGCTCCCCAAGTTTTGTTGAGAGAACCCACGGCTGGAATAGTTGAATCGCTCACGGAATCAGCGCGCGTTTGAGTTGAATCACTTTGCTCCGCGCGAGCGGGTTGGATGATGGCGGGGCCATCCAACGAACTATCTACGCGTTTGACAATCGGAAAACGTCCCCGTTAACCTGTTGCACAGTCATTCCAACTCCAAACAAAAGGAAACACCATGAAAAAAAATTGCATTTGCTTGTTCGTCGGCGCATTGATTTTCGCCGTCGCCCTGCCGCTGTTCGCCCGCGAGAAAACCGAGGATGAATTGCTCGCCGATCTGGGGTCCCCCAAGGCGCGCGTCGTCATCAACGCCTTGCAAGACCTCGAAAAGCAGTATCCCACCGATGTGAACGCGCAAACCAAGATCAAAGCCTTGCTGGCCGATAACCGCCCGACTGTCAAACGCAAGGCCGCTCGTGTGCTTGGCGCCGTCAACGCGGACGTGAGCGAAACGGACTTGAAAAACATCGCCACCCTGCTTGCCGGCAATCGGGATGATATTGAAGACGGCTTAAAAGCACTGCGCGGACTCAAGGCCCAAAGCACGATCCCCCAAATCATTCCGTTGCTCCAAAATCCGGACAACAACATCAAACGTGACGCCTGCCGAACCTTGGCAGTACTGGGTGACAGCAGATTGGTCCCAACCATTAAACCTTTGCTGACCTTTCCCGATCTGGCTGTGCAGAAGGACGCGGCGGACGCGATTTCCGTTCTGAAGGAGAAATAACCTTTCGCTAAGATTGCAGCGGCGCATCCGGTTCTGGCCGGGCGCTCTATTTTCTTGTGCCATCCTAAATGGCGGCGCCTGATGCTTAGACTTTCTCTGCCGCAACCTTGATCGCCTCCAACTCTTCCCAACGTGCGTAAAGTTTGGCGACGTTTTCCTTGGCCGTGTCCAGTTCGCTCGTGAGCTGATTTACTTGCGCCGCGTGTTTGCGGAAAAACTCCGGGTCCGCGAACAGCCCTTCAATGCGCGCGACTTCGGCCTCAATCGCGTGGATCTGTGCCTCCATGCCTTCAAGTTCTCTCGCCTCTTTGAAAGAAAGTTTGCGCGGTTTGATTGCTTTTAACGCCGGCGTGCTGACCACGATTCTCTTTTCCTGCACCTGCAGCACAGCATTGGCACGCCGCTGCTTCTTTTCCAGATAATAATCGTAATCACCGACGCTGTGATGGATTTTTCCATCGCCTTCGAACGCGAGGATGTCGGTGCACACGCGGTTTAAAAAATAACGGTCGTGGCTGACAACGCAAACGACCCCGGGAAACGCGATGAGCGCTTCTTCCAAAACCCGTAAGGTGGGCAAATCCAGATCGTTCGTCGGTTCGTCGAGAATGAGAAAGTTTCCGCCGCTTTTTAGAATGCGCGCTAGTAAAAGTCGACTGCGCTCGCCGCCGGAAAGCTTTTTCACCTGCGTTAAAATCCTGTCGTCCGCAAACAAAAATCGTTTGAGATAAGAACGTACGGAAATCTTCGTGTCGCCCCATTGCACAAATTCAGTGCCGTCGGCCACTTCATCCAGCACGGTGCGCTCCTCCTTCAATTGCAAACGACCCTGGTCCACGTAATTGAATTTCGTTAATTGCCCGGTTTTGACTGTCCCTTCCGTCGGAGTCAGTTGTCCGATGATGATTCTCAGCAAGGTGGATTTTCCCAGGCCGTTGCGTCCGCAGACGCCGACGCGCTTTCCGTTTTCAAAAGTGAAGTTGAAGCCGGAGAATAATTTTCGCCCGGCGATTTCCATGCCGACCTCCGCGAGATCTACCGTGCGATTGCCGAGTTGTGGCGGCGGGGGAATGACCAGCTCGACGTCTTCTTCGATCACCGGTCCGTCTTTGGCCGCCTCATCATAATAGCGCTCGAAACGGTCTTTCTGTTTGCTGCGCTGTGCCCGCGGACCCTGGCGCACCCACGCGAGTTCTTTTTTCAGAAACATCTGGCGTTTGTGTTCGATCGTCGCATCAGCCTCTTGCCGTTCCGCTTTGGCCAAAAGGTAATCCGTATAATTGCCGTTGTGTGAGAAAAACGCACCGTCGGACAGCTCAATCATGCGTTGGGCCACGCGATCCAAAAAATAACGGTCATGCGTGACCACCATATAAGTACCGGCAAAACCTTCGAGAAACTCCGCGACCCACTCGATGGATTCCGGGTCCAAGTGGTTCGTTGGTTCGTCGAGAATCAGAAAATCCGGTTGCGAAACCATCGCTCGGCACATGGCGACCCGCCGTTTCTCTCCGCCGGAAAGGGTCTCAATCCGGCGATCTCCCGCCGGGCAATTCAGATGCGCCATCGCGATGTCGATGCGGCGGTCCAGCGTCCAGCCTTCCAAAACCTGGATGCGCTGCTCCAATTTTTCGTGGCGTTTCGAATCGTGCGGCAGGGATTCAAACTCTGTGATCAACTCCAAAACGTGCTGGGCACCATCACGGATGTTCGCATAAACATTCCTCGTGGCATCAAGCCTGAAATCCTGCGGCAGGTAACTGATTACGAGCTCGCGCTGTCGCGAAACCACGCCGCTGTCCGGGTTTTGCAGGCCGGCTAGAATGCGCAAAAACGTCGTCTTGCCCGCGCCGTTGCGCCCCACCAGCCCGATGCGCTCGCCCTCTTGAATGCCTAGGGTCGTCTGGTCGAGAATGGCACGTGTTCCATAACGCACGGTGATTTCGGAAGCGGAAATAATGGTTGCCATGACGATAAATTGTTTTTGAAAAATGTCTTCTCAGGTGAATGGGAACTACTCCCTGGCCGTTTGCACGGGCAACGCCGAAAGAGGGCAATTCTTGTTCGTTTCGCCGAAATAATGTGCCGACCAATCATTCTGGAAAAGCACCACCGGATTTTTGCCGAGATCATATGCGAGTTTTGCGCCGGTCGGCAGTGAAAGCGCGTCGAGCTCCTCTTCCGTGATGTCAGTCGGCAACCACCGGACCACGCTCCACGGCGCCGCTTCCAGCCGCGATTCCGCCCCGTATTCGCTCTCGAGGCGAAACTGCACTACCTCAAACTGCAGTGGCCCGACCGCTGCCAGCAACGGAACTTTGATTGAGGAATTCCGCAGATACAGTGTCTGGATCACGCCTTCTTGCAGGAGTTGATCGAGGCCCTGACGGAATTGTTTGTATTTGCCGGTATTCGGATTGTGAAGGTAGCTGAAGGCTTCCGGTGTGAATCGCGGGATTTCCTTGTACAGAATCCTGGGATCCGTCGTCAGCGTGTCCCCAATTCCGAAACCGTCGTGGCCGACCAGTCCGATGACGTCGCCCGGATATGCTTCATCCACCGTCTCGCGTTCGTTGCCAAAAAGTTTGTGCGAGCTGGAGAGCCGGACTTTCTTTTCCGAGCGCGAGTGATGAACCGTCATGTCCCGCTCGAATTTGCCGGAGCAAACGCGGATAAACGCAATGCGATCACGGTGCCGCGGATCCATGTTCGCCTGGATCTTAAAGATAAAACCCGAAAACGCCGGGTCCTCCGGCGAAATCTCCATCCCTGACATTACCCGAGGCTTTGGCGCCGGCGAATGTTTCAAGAATCCGTCAAGCAGGAGCTGCACCCCGAAATTATTGATGCCGCTGCCGAAAAATACCGGCGTCGTTTTTCCCGCCTGCACGGCGCCTTCGTTGAATTCGTGCCCGGCGATTTCCAGCATCTCCAATTCTTCCGCCGTTCTATGAAACGTTTCGTCGTTCAGACGACCGCGAATTTCGGAATCATCCAGGCCGCCAACAGAAACCGGCGCACGATATTTGCCGCCAACCGTCCGGTCAAAGAGATGAAATTGCTTCGCCTGTCGGTCATAAACACCTTGAAATTCAAAACCGTTGCCAATCGGCCAGTTCACCGGAAATGCATCGATGCCAAGCACACGCTCCAATTCGTCTATCAGTTCCAGGGGACTCTTCATCGGCCGGTCACACTTGTTCATAAATGTGAAGATTGGCACGCCCCGCTGCCGGCAAACCTCGAAAAGTTTTCGCGTCTGTGGCTCGATTCCTTTCGCGGAATCAATCACCATCACTACCGAATCTACCGCCGTCAGCACACGGTAGGTGTCCTCGGAAAAATCTTTGTGGCCAGGTGTATCCAGCAGATTAATGCGGTAACCGTCATAATCAAATTGCAGCACGGTTGAACTGATCGAAATGCCGCGCTTTTTTTCAAGTTCCATCCAGTCGCTGGTCGTCGCCCGCTGGTTTTTGCGCGCGGTGACCGAGCCGGCGAGTTGCACCGCACCGCCGTAAAGCAGAAGCTTTTCCGTCAACGTGGTCTTGCCCGCGTCCGGATGCGAAATGATGGCGAACGTCCGCCGCCGCTGGATTTCTTTGGCAATGATACTCACAGAGCCGTACAGGATAACAGACTGGAAAAACTGAACAAGTAGAGAGCGATGCCGGCAATGACTTAATTTTTCCCAGCGCTCCAAATCTTGTTCGGAGAATTCCAATTCCTGTGATTTCACTTACTTAGGAGATATTCAAAAAGATGGCCGCTAATAAAGCACGCCCAAGCCCCGCGTTTAAATCTTTTAAAATAGTAGTTGACTATTTAGTAAACATAGCTAAATTGGTTTTGCGGTTCGGCAACAGCCGGGCCGAGGTTTTAACAGAAAGATTTTATGGGCCGCGTTAGTGATGCAAAGCAGAGATTGATGGATGCCGTTCTAGAGTTGATCTGGACGGGGTCCTATGGAACCACGACTATTGACCAGATCTGCGAGAAGGCGGGCGTTAAGAAGGGTAGCTTTTATTACTTTTTCGAATCAAAGGCGCAACTGGCGGCGGAAGCGTTCGACGATCGCTGGCAAGCGATTCGAATGGAACTGGATGGTATTTTTTCTGCGACGATCCCGCCGCTGGATCGACTGAAGAAATATTGTGATTTCGCTTACCAGGTGCAGCTGGAAATCAGGGCAAAATATGGGCGGGTGCTAGGTTGCCCGCAGTTTTCACTGGGTTGCGAGGTATGTACGCAGGAAGATGTTCTACAGCAAAAGGTGCAGCGAATGTTGGATTATAAACGAAAATACATAGAATCAGCCATCCGTGACGCACACGCCAGCGGTGCGGTCGACGCTCCGGATCCCGGTGCCAAGGCAAAAATGATCATGGCGTATTACGAAGGATTGTTGACGCAGGCGAGAATTCAGAATGATTTGGAAGTTCTGCGCGATTCAGTTTTGGGGGTATATGCGATTTTGGGGATAAAAGATTTGGTAGCAGCATGATTTAGATTTTTTTTGATTATATATTTTACTAAACAGACAACTATAAAGAAGAAAGCGGAATGATTATGAACACAAAACAAAATGCCGGAAGTAAGAATGCGACTCAAAAATTTGCGAACGCCTGCGTGGATCGATGTCAGAAATTGGTTGCGCACCTCGCCAACGTAAAAGCGAATCTGGTCGCCGAGTTCAAAGAGAATTTTGAAGTCCAGGAAAAATTGCTGCAGCTCGCCGTGAACGAGGCCGAGGCTCTCGCTTGGGAGACGGATTATCCTCACCTGGTCTTTCCGACCTTGGCGCGGGAAAAGGTAAGGGGCGTTGCTAATTGGAATCGACGGCAGGGGTCAATCCGGCGGTCCGCACAGACATATGCCTTGTCGGCCTGAAAAGAATTAAAATTGATACTCCAATACTGAACACAAAACTCAAAATGATCACCAAAGGAAATTTCTTATGTCTGACGATGGTAATATTTGCATTGGCTTCGACTCTGGCTTTGTTGACAGGGTGTAGCCGGAGCGTGGCCCAGCAGCAACCACCGCCCCCGCAAGTGACGGTCGCGCCGGTGGAGCAGAAAAGCATAGTGGAATGGAGTGAATTTACCGGCCACACTGAGCCTGTGGATTCCGTGGAAATCCGTCCTCGCGTTTCCGGCTACATCCAGGAAGTGCGTTTTCAATCCGGCCAGCTCGTGAAGAAAGGTGACGTGTTGTTCGTTATCGATCCGCGCTGGAACCA
Source organism: Verrucomicrobiota bacterium (assembly GCA_050008355.1). Taxonomy (GTDB): domain Bacteria; phylum Verrucomicrobiota; class Verrucomicrobiia; order Limisphaerales; family UBA11358; genus UBA11358. The sequence continues at coordinate 34,128 of JBEKMT010000003.1, read as the reverse complement.
GGCCGTTTTCGATCAACGTCAGGCGGAATATGACCAGGCCAAAAGCGAAGCCGACCGGATTGACTTGCTGTTGAAGAACAATGCCATATCGACTGAGGAAGCCGATCAGCGAAAGGCTCGCTTTGAAGAAGCGAAAGCTGCGCTGGAGTCAGCCCGGCTTGACCTCGAATATACCGAAGTCAGAGCGCCCATTGACGGGCGCGTCAGCCGCGCGTTATTGACCGAAGGGAATTACGTCAGCGGCACTGCGGGATCCGCTTCGTTGCTCACCACCGTTGTATCGGTAGACCCAGTCTATGTTTATGTGGATATCGACGAAGCCTCGCTCCTGCAATTCAACGAGCTGGTTAGCGCGAAAAAATTGGACACCACTCCTGACGGCAAGGTGCCGGTTGAATTGCAGCTTGCGGATGAATCTGATTTTCCACACAAGGGCTGCGTCGAGTCCTTTGACAACCAGCTAAACGCCGACACCGGCAGCATCCTGATGCGCGCTGTGTTTGCAAACGGCGATGGCCGGATTGTGCCCGGGCTGTTTGCGCGCATCCGTTTGCCCTTGAGCGAACGTCACTCCGCATTGCTTGTTGATGAACGCGCCATCGGTACGGACCAGGCGAATAAATTTGTGCTGACCTTGAGCCCGACCAATACCGTGAAGTATCAACCCGTGGAACTTGGACCACTCGTGGACGGCAAGCGCATTGTACGAACGGGCCTGGTGCCCGGGGAGAAAGTCGTCGTAAACGGTCTGGAACGCGTGCGCCCCGGAATGCCGGTGTCGCCCGAGGATGCTTCTGGCGCAACCCCTGTGGTAACTGCCAGCCGTTGATCGGTGGCACTAACCAATCAATTAATCGGAAGGTCATGAATTTTTCTGCATACTTTATTAAACGGCCGATTTTCGCGGGCGTTTTGTCTATCGCCATTTTTGTGATGGGACTTTTGGCAATGTTTAAACTGCCAATTGCGGAATATCCCGAGGTCGTGCCGCCCACCATTGTGGTGCGGGCGGTTTATCCCGGTGCAACCCCCAAGACCATTGCCGAGACCGTTGCTTCACCTCTCGAACAGGCGATCAACGGCGTCGAAGGCTCGCTCTATACGTTTTCCCAGGCAACGGGCGACGGCGTATTGACTGTCACCGTGACATTCGCCCTCGGCACCGACCCCGACAAGGCGCAAGTGCAAGTGCAGAACCGCGTTTCCCAGGCGCTCCCCAAATTGCCGGAAGAAGTACGCGATCTCGGTGTGACGACTACCAAGCAGTCGCCCGACCTCACGATGGTCGTCCACTTGTTTTCGCCGGACGGTCGTTATGACGATGTTTATCTCCGCAATTACGCTACGTTGCAGGTGAAGGATGTGCTCGCGCGCATTCCCGGTGCGGGTGACGTGGAATTGTTTGGTTCCGGCGATTATGCCATGCGCGTCTGGCTCAATCCCGACAAACTCGCCGCACGTAATCTCACAGCCAGTGACGTGGTTGCGGCCATCCGCGAACAGAACGTGCAGGTCGCCGGCGGTGTCATCGGTCAGCAACCGGTCAAGTCTGCCGTAAATTTTGAACTGCAGGTCAATGTTAAAGGTCGCCTCGTCTCCGAGGAGGAATTCGGCAACATCATCGTCAAGGTCGGCTCGAACGGCGACAAGACCTTGCTGAAAGATGTGGCCCGCATCGAACTCGGTGCCGGCAGCTATTCGTTGCGCTCCTTGCTCAATAATAAAACGGCTGTCGCGATCCCGATTTTCCAGACCCCCGGGGCCAACGCTTTGGAACTCTCCAAAAACGTCCGTGCCACCATGGAGAAATTGAAGAAAAATTTCCCCGAGGGGATCGATTATGACGTCGTGTACGATCCGACGGTGTTCGTCCGGCATTCGATCGAAGCCGTCGTGCATACTCTCGCCGAAGCCATCCTGCTCGTCGTCATCGTCGTCATCGTGTTCCTCCAGACTTGGCGCGCGGCCATCATTCCCCTCGCCGCTGTCCCCGTTTCGCTTGTTGGTACCTTCTCCGTCATGTTGGGACTGGGCTTCAGCATCAACGCACTGTCGCTCTTCGGCCTGGTGCTGGCCATCGGCATTGTCGTGGATGACGCCATCGTCGTTGTGGAGAATGTTGAGCGCAACATCGCGCGTGGTTTGTCCTCCGCTGACGCGGCACGGCAGGCCATGAAGGAAGTGACCGGCCCCATCATTGCAACCGCACTGGTTTTGTGCGCGGTGTTTATTCCGACGGCATTTATCAGCGGCCTCACCGGACAGTTTTACAAGCAGTTCGCGATCACCATCGCGATCTCTACCATCATTTCTGCCTTCAATTCGCTGACGCTCTCCCCTGCATTGTGCGCGGTGTTGTTGAAAGATCATCATGCCCCGAAAGATATTGTCTGGCGCTCCATGGACTTGGCGTTCGGCTGGTTTTTCCGTCCGTTCAACAAAGTGTTCGCTTGGGCTGGTGAAAGGTATTCCAGCGGTGTCAATCAGGTCTTGCGCAAAGGTGCCATCGCTCTTGTCCTATATGCCGGATTGGTTTTCCTCACCGGCTGGAGCTTCGAGAAGGTACCCACCGGTTTCGTGCCGACACAAGATAAGCAATATCTTGTTGCTTTCTGCCAATTGCCGGACGGTTCGTCGCTCGACCGTACCGAGGCAGTGATTCGTAAGATGTCCGAAATTGGTCTAAATCAGCCGGGCGTGGATTCTGCCGTGGCATTTCCTGGATTGAGCATCAGCGGGTTTAGCGTCGCCTCAGACGCAGGCATCGTGTTCTTCACCTTGAAACCATTTGAAGAACGCACCGCCCCGAACCTGAGCGGTCCGGCAATTGCCGCTGCCTTGAACCAGAAACTCTCGGCCATTCAAGACGCCTATATTTTGACCGTCCCGCCACCGGCGGTGATGGGGTTGGGCACCATTGGTGGCTTCAAGTTGTATTTGGAAGACCGTGCCGATCTAGGTTACGACGCCCTCTATCAAAATATTATGAATATCGTTGGTCAGAGTTACGCCAATCCGAATCTTGGTCTGGCGCAGGTTTTTTCAACGTTCACCGTCAACGTTCCGCAGTTGGATGCGGATGTGGACCGCTTGAAGGCAAAGACCCAGGGCATTCCTTTGGACAACCTGTTCGAGACGCTCCAGGTTTATCTTGGCTCGCTCTACGTCAACGATTTCAACCGCTTTGGCCGTACGTTTGAAGTCATCGCCCAGGCGGATTCGCAATTCCGAGCGCATCCGGAAGATATTTTGCGACTCAAAACCCGGAATGACAAAGGCGAGATGGTTCCCTTGGGCGCCGTCGTCAAGGTGACGGAGTCGCACGGTCCCGCACGAGTGATGCGTTACAATGGTTATCCGGCTGCCGAAATCAACGGCGGTCCTGCCCCCGGCTTCAGTTCCGGCCAAGCCGAAGCCGCCATGGCCAAGGTCGTCACTGCAAACCTTCCGCGCGGCATGGAATACGAGTGGACGGATCTTACGTACCAGCGAATCCTCGCAGGCAACACGGCAGTTTATGTCGGCCCGCTCTGTCTATTGCTCGTGTTCCTCGTGCTCGCGGCGCTTTACGAGAGCTTTCGTCTCCCGCTCGCGATCATCCTGATCGTGCCCATGTGCTTGCTTTTTGCCATTACTGGTGTCTGGCTCAAGGGAAGTGATAACAACATCTTTACCCAAATAGGTTTGATCGTGCTCGTCGGTCTTGCATGCAAAAACGCGATTCTAATTGTCGAGTTTGCCAAGATCAAACAGGACGAGGGCATGTCGCCGTTCGACGCCGCCATTGAAGCCTGCCGCCTCCGTTTGCGGCCGATCTTGATGACCAGCATCGCATTCATCGCGGGTGTCTTCCCGCTCGTCGTCTCGCGCGGCGCCGGTGCGGAAATGCGCCAGGCCATGGGTATCGCCGTGTTCTCCGGCATGATTGGCGTGACCTTGTTCGGGTTGTTTTTGACCCCCGTCTTTTACGTCACACTAATGAAAATCGGCCTGAAGCAAAAGGCCCCGACGGTCGCCACCGGCCATTTACCCGGTGCCGCAGGTGCGGTGACCACTGTCGTCATTGCCGCCCTGTTGCTTGTATCCTTTGCCTCCGCAAAAGCGAGCTTGCTGACCATCGGCCCGGATTACCAGCAGCCGACGAATGCGCTGCCGCAAAATTACAAGGCGGCGGAGTATGGTGTCTGGAAAGTGGGCCGGCCCCTCGACAATTTGCCGAAGGGCAATTGGTGGGAAGTCTTCGGCGACACCAACCTGAACGCTCTCGAGGTACAGGCGTTGGAGGCGAACCAACAGCTCAAGGCGGCGGTTGCCCGCGTGAGTCAGGCGCGCGACATCGCGCGCGTTGCCGGCAGCGAGTTGCTGCCTTATGTCAGCGCCGACCCCAGCTATAATCGCCAGCGCTATTCGCCTAATGAAGTGCCGAGTTTCGGTGCGACGACGGCTAACACCTTCAGCACGCCGCTCGATTTGAGCTATGAAGTGGATCTGTGGGGCCGCGTGCGCCGTAGTTTCGAAAGCGCCCGCGCCGACGCCCAGGCCTCGCTAGCGGATTTCTATAACGTGCTGCTCACGTTGAATTCTGATGTGGCGCAAAATTATTTCTCGTTGCGCTCGCTTGACGCGGAAATCGCCGCTGTCTCCGACACCGTGGACCTCCGCCATGAGCAGGTCCGCCTTGTCCGTGGACGCTTTGAAGGCGGCATCGGCAGCAAACTTGAAATTGCTCAGGCCGAAACGGAATTGGCCACGACCGAAGCCGAAATGGCTTCACTCGCCCAGGAACGCGACCAGATGGAAAATGCCCTTGCCATCCTGGTCGGCGAGAATCCGGCAACGTTTCGTTTGCCCGCGTATACGGATGCCAATTGGAATCCGCAACCGCCGGAAATTCCTGCCGGTCTGCCGGCAGATTTGTTGCAACGTCGTCCCGACGTGGCGGAGGCGGAACGGCGGCTAGCCTCGGCCAATGCCAAGATCGGAGTGGCCAAGGCCGCGTTTTTCCCGGTTGTCACGTTGACCGGTTCGGGCGGTTATTTGAGCGGCAGTGCCTCGAGCCTCTTTAACTGGGAAAGCCATACCTGGTCCTTCGGCCCGAGCGTTTCGCTGCCGATTTTTGCCGGTGGACGCAACAAGGCGGGTTACAAGCAGGCTTGGGCCGCATATGACGAGGCGGTCGCCAATTATCGCCAACAGGTGCTCGTGGCGTTCGGCGATGTGGAAAATAGTTTGTCAGCCATCCGTCATTTGGCCGACCAATCCGAAGCCCAGACGCGCGCCGTCAAAAGCGCGCAGCAGTCCACAAGCCTGGCCACCGACCGCTATCGTTCTGGCATCGTTGCCTATATTGAGGTGGTGGATGCGAGCCGCGATTCGCTGACGGCTGAACAGGCCAACGCACAACTCGCCGGACAGCGGCTGGTCGCCGCGGTTCAACTAATCAAAGCGCTCGGCGGCGGCTGGGACGTACAGGAGCTTTTTGCGAGTGCGCGGAATTTTAATCAAACAATGAAAGGACAAAAGTGAAAACAACCATCGAAGTCAACGAGAAGAACTTCCAGACCGAAGTTCTGCAACATAACCAGCCGGTGCTGGTGGATTTTTGGGCGGAATGGTGCGGCCCTTGCAAGATGATTGCACCGGTGCTCGAGGAAATTGCCGCCGAAAATGTCGGACGCGTGCGCATCGCCAAGGTCAACGTGGACGAAAATGCCGCGTTGGCGGGGCAATATCACATCCAATCGATCCCGACGCTGCTGTTTTTCCGAAACGGGCTGGTTCAGGACCAGATCATCGGGGCCGTCGGTAAACGGGCGATTGTTGCCCGGCTGCAAAACTTGACGCAGCAGCATGAAAATAACTTGCAACCAGTAAAATAAAGCGCGAAAGGAAAGATGAATATATGAAACTTGCATTCAATATGAAGCAACCGGAAAAGAAGTCCGGCGGAAGGTTAACCGGTGAGGGATTAACCAATAAACGTCATCCCCGCAATCGACTGGCCGCCGCGCGGGTGCCCGGCTTGGCCAATGAAGGTATTGCGGCGGAGCCCTCCGTGAAGGACCCCGACGCGGCACCGGCTGCCTCACAGGAATCGTTGAGCAAGGATACGTTGCAACTGTATCTCAACGAAATCGGTCAGGTGAAGCTATTGACGCCGGAGGAGGAACTGGCGCTGGCTAAGCGTGTCAAACGCGGGGACAAAAAAGCGCGTGAAAGAATGATCACGGCCAACTTGCGTCTGGTGGTGAAGATTGCACGTGATTACGAGGGCCTCGGCCTGCCATTGCTCGACTTGATCAACGAAGGAAACATCGGCCTCATGAAGGGTGTAGAGCGTTTTGATCCCAAAAAGGGCGCAAAGCTTTCTTACTATGCCTCATGGTGGATCAAGCAATCCATGATGCGCGCGTTGGCGAACCAGTCGAAGACGATTCGTCTGCCCGTTCACGTCGTGGACAAGATGGCGCACATCCGCCGCGCCGAGGTGAAGTTGCGCGAAGTGTTTGGCCATGAGCCCACCGACGAGGAAATCGCCGACCACCTCGGCCTCAATACGCGCCGCATCCAGCAATACCGCGATGCGTCCAAAACGCCGGTGTCGCTCGATGCGCCACTCGGGCACGATGAACCCAAGCCGATTGCCGAGGTGGTGGCGGATAACAACGCCGCCGCTCCCTTCGACCGGCTCTTGAAGGAAAACGACAACGGCCTCGTCCGCGAAGCGCTTGCCACCTTGGACACACGCGAAAGCCGGATCCTGGCTATGCGTTTCGGCCTGGATAACGGCACCCCGAAAACACTGGAAGAAATCGCGTCCCGTTTCGACGTCACGCGCGAACGCATCCGCCAGATTCAGGACGGCGCATTGAAGAAAATGCGCAGCCGAATCGAGGAGCGCGAAACACCCGTGCTCGATGACTCGAGCGACTCGTAACGCGCACGCCATAACAAATCATAAACATGGAAGGGACGGCACTCGCCGTCCCTTCTTTTATGTTAATGACGCAAGAGGTTGTCAGATGGATTTGACTCCGCATCCCCCTTAACCTTCTTGTTCGCGCGACTCCAGAAGCCTCCAACTTGATTCCTGTACCACCACCCTGCCATGCGATATTCTCCGCCCCATGATTCCACAGCGGTGGCTCCGTATCATCCCGGTCGCATTGATCATGTATACGATTTCCTACGTGGACCGCACGAATGTCTCATTGGCGCTGGATCCCAAAATCTCGTCCCTGATGCGCGATCTGCACATGGACGACCGCATGAAAGGCCAGGCGGCGGGGATTTTTTTTCTGGGTTATGTCCTGCTGCAGATGCTGGGCGGATACCTGGCGGGCCGGTGGAGCGCCCGCAAACTGATCAGCCTCTGCCTGATTTTCTGGGGAGCCTGTGCCGTGGGTTGCGGACTGGCCAAAACCTTCCAGCAATTTGAGGTGGCGCGATTCCTTCTCGGCGCCGCCGAGAGCAGCGTTTTTCCCGCTGCCGTGGTCTTGCTGGCGCACTGGTTTCCGCAGGCGGAGCGCGCGCGGGCCAATGCCCTTTGGAACCTGTGCCAGCCGCTCGCAGTGGCGGCTTCCGCGCCGGTCACCGGCTGGCTGCTGGGAGTCTATGGGTGGCAATCGATGCTCGTGCTGGAAGGGGCCATGCCCCTCATCTGGCTGCCCGTCTGGTGGTTTTTCATCCGGGATCACCCGCTCGAAGCACCTTGGATTACCGCAGAAGAAAAATCGTTCCTGGAAAGCACCCTGCAAAGGGAAGCTGCAATGTTGGAGCCGGCCATCAATATCCCGTTCTGGCAGCGACTTGCCAATTGGGGAATCCCCCTGATGATCGTCATCAATTTTCTCCACAACTCGGCGGCTTACGGCTGCATGACCTTCTTTACCGAAGACTTGAAGTCGAAACATTTCAGCGCCGTGCAATACGGGTTCCTCTTCGCGGCGCCTTACGCGGTTACGGCTTTCATCATGGTACTCAACTCCTGGCATTCAGATAAAACTCATGAACGGCGTGGGCACGTCGCACTGGTGTACACCCTCAGCGGCGTCAGTCTTGTCTTGAGTGTTCTGACCACGAACTATTTTTGGTTGTCCTACTTGTTCATGTGCTTCGCGATTCCAGGTCCCTTCGCCGCTCTCGCACCTTTCTGGGCCATACCGACTGAAACCTTGCCGCGTAACGTCTTCGGCCCCGTCATCGGCCTGGTAAATGCATTGGGAAACACCGGTGGGTTCGCCGGTCCGTACATCGTCGGCTGGCTCAAGATGGAATATCATAGCGTCGCCGTACCTTTCACCGTCCTCGGCTTCGGCCTGTTGCTCGCGGCGGCTTTGGCCTTTTTACTGCCTAAAAGCGTCGCGCCAAGTCAATCCGTGCCATCCTGAACTTCTAGGCCCCAATGGTGAAGTAATTCCTCAACGATGGTCTTCGGTGATTTTTCGCAACTGAACAGTAGCGCGTCCTTTGGCGGTTCGAGGATGGCAAGCTGACTTTCCAGAAGGGATGAAGGCATGAAATGCCCCCGCCGCTTTTTCAATCGCGCTTCGATCAATGCGGGCGGTCCAGTGAGAAACACAAAACTCACAAAAGGATATCCTGTTGTCAGGCTTTCGCGATAGCTTGCTTTCAAGGCGGAGCACGTCAGCACCGAAAAAATTCCATCCCCCAGTGCGCTCCCGATTACTTCCCGCAGCGCGCTAAGCCATGGCGCGCGATCAGCATCGGTCAACGGAACCCCCGCACTCATTTTGGCGACATTCCCCGGCGGATGAAAATGGTCGCCTTCATAAAAAACCGCTCCGGTCCTTTTCGCGAACAAGGCCCCCACCGTCGATTTACCACTCCCGGCCACACCCATGAAGATGATCACGGTCGGTCGTTCCCCAGTCTCCATATGGCTAAATGAATAACATCTGCTGTATTCCTAGGCAATTGCGGAAGCCATAGTGCGGGCTCTCATTTTTCAGTTTTGATTCCCCTATCATTCCGTTCTTGGATCATTCCTCCAAACCTGATCATGTGCGCTCATTGCTGGAAGCTGGTCCCTGGAGCTTTTAGAAACGAATTTACCAAGCTTAGCGATATTCCTGCCGAGACGCCACGAACCTTAAACGATGAACGGTTAACCCTTCCCAGATCTTGAAATACCCGAAGTCGGCGCGTATCGTGGTTTCTATTATATGATATGAAAGCCTTCCAACTTCACGGCCAAGCCGGTCCGGATTCGTTACAAATTGTCGATTTGCCCGACCCGAAGCCCGGCCCCGGTCAGGTGCTAGTGCATGTCCGCGCAAACGCCCTCAATTACCGCGACCTGATGATCTCCGATGGACGCTACGGCAAAATCAACGTGCCGCTTGTGCCACTGTCGGATGGCGCTGGCGAAATCGCCGCCGTGGGAGCAGGGGTATCACGCTGGAAAACCGGCGATCGCGTGGCCGGTGCGTTTTTCCAAAACTGGAGCAGCGGCACTTTCTTCCGCGAAATCATGGTCTCCGCGCTAGGCGGTGCGCTCAGCGGCATGCTTGCCGAATTCGTCGTGCTTTCCGAAGACGGCGTGGTCGCCGTTCCGCCCCATTTGAGCCTTGCCGAGGCCGCCACCTTGCCATGCGCGGGCGTCACGGCTTGGCACGCGCTCGTCGAACGCGGGAGGTTGGCCGCAGGTCAGACTGTTTTGTTGCTCGGCACCGGAGGCGTTTCTATCTTCGGCCTCCAAATCGCCAAAATGCACGGCGCACGCACCATCATCACCTCTAGCAGCGATGAAAAACTTGCACGCGCAAAAGCCCTCGGCGCGGATCACACCATCAATTACCGGACCATCCCGGAGTGGGAGACGCAGGTTTTTCGGCTTACCAACAAGGCTGGCGTGGACCACGTCCTGGAAGTCGGTGGCACCGCCACATTCCCGAAGTCATTGCGATCATTGGGCGCGAACGGGCAGGTGCATGTGGTCGGCGGCGTGAGTGGTTTCACCTGCGATGTGCCGTTGCGGGAAATGCTCGGTAAACTGGCAACGGTCAATGGGGTGTTTGTTGGTAGCCGGGCAATGTTTGAAGCGTTAAACCGCGCTCTCGACTTGAATCAGGTCAAGCCCGTCATCGATCGCGTCTTCCCTTTCGCTGATGCTGCCGCAGCTTATCGTCATCTGCAAGGAGGCTCACATTTCGGAAAAGTCGTCATCACCTCCTCCGAATAATTCAAGGCGCCACAGATTCAATCCTGCGCCGGCGTCCATCCTGCGCCGAGGGCTTTGATGAGATTGACCGTTGTGGTCAGGCGCGCGCCCTCTAGTTGCACCGCGGTTTGTTCGATGCTCAAGGTTTGCGTTTGCTCCGTCACCACGTCGAGGTAGGTCACGAGCCCGGCCTTGTAACGATTGTTGGCGATTTGCAGCGCTTGCTGCGCCGAAATCACCGATTCATTTTCCGCGTGCCATTCATCTCCCAGCAGTCGCTGCGCGGCCAGTTCATCCTCCACCTCGCCAAAAGCACCCAGCACCGTTGAGCGATAATTCGCCACCGTCGCATCATACGCTGCATGTGATGCCGCCAGATTGGCGCGGTTAAAACCACCTGTAAACAGCGGCAGTTCAATGGATGGCCCCACCGACCACATGCGGCTGGACCAGTTGAACCACGAGCTGGCACTGATGGATTGAAATCCGGCCAGGCCGTCAATTCTCACTGTCGGAAAAAAGGCGGCCTTGGCCACGCCGACTTGCGCGTTGGCGGCGGCCATCAGTCTTTCGGCCGCGGCGACATCAGGGCGATGCTCCAGTAATTCGCTTGGTAAGCTTGGCGGAATGCCGGGCACGCTGGGAATCGCGAAGTTGGTCGAAACATCAAAATCCACGGGCGACCGCCCGCACAAAATAGCCAGCGCATGTAACGTTTGCGAACGACGCAATTCAATATCCGGCAATTGCGCCTGCGCTGTGTGCAATTGCGTGGCGGCCTGCGCCACATCCAGATCGGACACCGCCCCGCCGCGCCGCAGATTCTCCGTCAGCTCCAGCGAACGTTCGTAGGCATCAATGCTGTTCGTAATGAGTGCGTTCTGCGCATCTAAAATCCTCACGTTGAAGTAATCATCCGCCACTTCCGAGGCCACTGCGAGTCGCGCGGATTCATAATCGTCGCGGCTGGCGATGAATTGCGCCTTCGCGGCTTCGGATTGTCGGCGGACGCGCCCCCACAAATCCATCTCCCAACCGAGATAAACCGGCGCAGTAAACGAGTTGTATGTGCGGCTAATGCCTGCGGGCAGACCCGTTTCCGGTTCGTTAACACTGTTGCGCTGCCGCGTAATGTCACCACCCGGCGTGCCTCCCGCCTGGAGTTGCGGATAAAAATCTGCCCGCGCAGCCTGGGCTAGGTCTCGTGCCTGTTCGAAATTTGCCGCCGCGGCAATTAGATTCTGGTTGTTGGTCAGCGCGATGGTTTCCAACCGGCTCAGTTCCGCATCATCAAACAATTCCCACCAATTCCCGCGCGGCCGATCCGCGGATGGCTCCGCAATTTTCCAGATTGTCGCGTTGGTCGGATTGTTGTCGCTGAATGTCTTCGGCAACGGCTGGCTGCTCAATGCGTCGGGACGATGATAATCCGGTCCGACCGCACAGCCCGCCAGAGCCGCCGCTGCGATGGTTGCGCTCAGAAGGACTAACTTTTTCATTTAGCCTGGCTGTTGGTTTCTGTCGGTTGCGCGATTTCCACGAGATCGCCGTCGGCGATCGAATCCGGCGGGTTGTCAATCACCCGGTCGCCCGCGTTGAGACCGCTCAGGACTTCGAGCGTGTTGCCGAAATCACGTCCGAGCCTGACGGAACGCAATTGCACATGGTTATCGCTGCCGACGACGGCGATTTGCATGCCTTGCGCCCGAAAAATCAGCGCATTGTCCGAGAGTACCAGTACTGGCGCCGAGTTGGTATTATCGCTGAAGCGCGCCTGTGCATAACTGCCTGGCAAAATTTCCCCGTGCGAATTATCCGCCTGCAATTCCACCTGCAACGTGCGCGAACTTGGATCCACCGCGCCGGCCGTGCGTGTGACTTTCGCCTGGAACTCCTGCCCGGGCATTTCTTGGAAGCTTAGTTCCGCAGTCTGGCCGGGCTTGATCGCATGAATCAGCGGCTGCGGCACCTGGACATAAACGCGTAATGGATTGACTTGTGCGACACGGAATAGCTCCGGACCGCTGTTCGCGGTGATCAATTGGCCTATGTCGGTGTTGCGCAGCGTTACGGTGCCATCAAACGGCGCTGTGACGCTGTCAAAAATCTTCAATTGTTTCAGACGCTGCAAATTGGCGTCCGCCGACTCTACGGCCGCCTTTTTCAAAGCCAGGTCGCTCGTCTTTTCAGCGGTTTCCTGTTCGCTTACGCTCGCAGTCTTCAGCAATTCCACCCAGCGAGCGGCTGTGATTTTCGACAAGTCCAACGCGGCCTTCGCCTGGTCCAGATCCGCCTGCGCCTGCAGTATTTGCTGGTCCAGTTCCGGGGTTTCAATTTCCGCCATTAGCTGTCCATTCGTCACCGTGTCGCCAATGTCCACATACCAGTTTTTCAGGTAGCCACTAGCGCGGGCATGGATGGACGCCTGAACGAATGGCTGCACTTCCGCCGGCAGTGGCGTGGTGAAGTCAGGCTTGCTCACCGAGGGCGAAACCACGCTCACCACTGGCACCGCATCTGATTTGACTTCTGTTGCCAGCGCGCGGCGCGCGTAATAACGGGGCACGAGGCCGATGGCCAGCCCGATGAGGACAAGGACGACAATGATTTGGGCGACCCGGCCCAATCGGATGGGTGGCGGAGCGGGTGCGGATGGGTTCGTGTTCATGGCGTTGTCGATAGATTTTTTGGCCGGTACTGGTGGTGCCGGTGCATAAAGCTGAATACTACGGGAACAAAAAACAACGTGGCGACTGTGGCAAACACGAGGCCGCCGATCACGGCGCGGCCCAGCGGCGCATTCTGTTCGCCGCCTTCACCAAGGCCTAGGCTCATGGGCAACATGCCGATTATCATCGCCATGGCTGTCATCAGGACTGGCCGGATTCGCCCCGCCCCGGCCTCCAGCGCAGCGGTGATGGGATCCAGGCCGCGGTGCAAGTTATCGCGGGCGAAACTCACCACGAGCACCGAATTCGCCGTCGCCACTCCGAGGCTCATGATTGCCCCCATCAACGCCGGAACGCTCAGCGTGGTCTGCGAAAGGAACAATCCCCAAATCACTCCCGCCAGCGCTCCAGGCAGCGCCGTGATGATGATGAACGGATCCAGCCAGCTTTGGAAATTGACTACAAGCAGGAAGTAAATCAGCACAATCGCCCCGATCAAACCGACGCCGAGACCTATGTAGCTGTAATGCATCGTTTCCGCCTGACCCCGCAGGATGATGTTGCTACCGCGTGGCAAATCTTTCCTGGCTTCGTCTACCAACGGCTGAATGTTGCTCAAGACACTGCCGAGATCGCGGCCATCGGCATTGCCGTAGACATCAATCACCGGCATGACGTTATAATGTGAAACGACTGGCGCAACATTCACACGCGTTATGCTTGCCAGATTGTCCAGGATTTGCGCGCCGCTTCCGCTTTGCGAACCGGCGCTGATCGGCATCGTTTTCAATTGCTGGATTGAATCCATCGCGTATTGCGGTACAAAAACGTCGATCAGGTATTCGATGCCTATGCTCGGATCAAGCCAGTAAGACGGGGTCACCTGGCTGCTTCCGCTCAACCCCAGCAAAACGGAGTTTGCCACATTTTGTTCCGTCAACCCGAGATCCGCTGCTTTCGACCGGTCCACCGTGATTTTGAATTGCGCCCAGTCGTTCGGCTGATTCACGCGCACATCGACCGCCCCGGGTATCGCTGAGATTTTCTTCGCCAATTGAACCGCGATTGCCCGGTTTGCCTTCAGGTTGTGCCCGACCACTTGAACGTCAATCGGCGCCGGTAGCCCGAAGTTCAGCGTCTGGCTCACGATGTCCGCCGGCAGGAAATAGACTAGCGTGCCCGGAAACTCGCGGTTCAAGCGCGCCCGCAATTTCCGGACGTAATGTTCCGTCGGCGCATGCCCGGGCTTCAACTGCACTAGGATGTCCGCGTCCCCCGGTCCGATTACCCCGCTGGTGTTGTAACTCAGCTGAATCGAGGAATTCGGGATGCCGATGTTGTCTAGAATGCCTCCCAATTCATTCGCCGGAATCTCGCGGCGGATCACCTGGTTGACCTGGTCTGTCAGGCGTTCCGTCTCTTCGATGCGCGTGCCGGTGTGCGCCCGGATGTGCAGTAAAAATTGTCCCGCGTCTACGCTTGGGAAAAAGTCCCGGCCCAGTACAGTCGTTAATAGCCACGACCCCAGGCAGACTCCCAGGAAACAAATCGCAAAGGGCTTGCGGTGCTCGAAACATGAGGCCAGCAGCGCCTGATAACCGGCGCGAAAACGGACGAAACCATTCTCAAACCCGCGTTGGAATCTCACGAACGGCCTAACCAGGGGGGGCGTGCCGGCATCGTCGGTTTCCTGGTTGTGTCCACCGTAGATTTCCACGTTGCGATAAAGCCACATCACCAGCGTCGGCACTAGAGTTCGCGAAATGACGTAGCTCGCAAACATCGCAAATACAACCGCCTCCGCCAGCGGCACAAACAGGTAACGCGCCACTCCCGAGAGGAAAAACATCGGCACAAAAACAATGCAGATACACAAAGTGGAGACAAACGCCGGCAGGGCGATCTCTTGCGCGCCGGCCATGATCGCGTCCTCCAGTTGCTTCCCCGACGCCATGTGGTGGTGGATATTTTCAATCGCCACCGTAGCGTCATCCACCAGTATGCCCACCGCCAGGGCTAGACCGCCCAGCGTCATCAGGTTGATCGTCTCCCCCAGCGTACTGAGAACGGCGATGGAGCACAGCACGGACAGCGGGATTGAAAGTGCGATGATTAGCGTGCTGCGCCATGATCCCAGGAAGAGCAGGATCATTAATGCCGTCAGCGCCGCGGCGATTACACCTTCCCGCAACACACCGCTGATCGCCGCCCGCACAAACAGGGACTGGTCCGCAAATTCTTTGACGTGCAAATCCGACGACACAGTTTTCATCACGCTCGGTAGCGCGGCCTTGATCCCCGCCACCACGTCCAGTGTCGACGCATTGCCTGCCTTCATGATCGTCAATAGCGCGCCGCGCACTCCATCCTGGCGCACGGCGTTTTGTTGTGGCGTATACCCGTCATGCACCTGCGCGACATCGCTGATGTAAATCGTCGCGCCGTTGACAACTTTGATGGGAAGATGATTCAAATCATCAATCAAGCGCGGGTTCGCATCCACCGCCACGTCGTATTCCGTCTGGCCGATCTTCGTGGTGCCGCTGGGCAAAACCAGGTTCTGCGCGTTGATGGCGTTGACCACGTCTTGTGGTAACAAATTCTTAGCTTTCAGCGCCGGCAGGTTCAAGTCCACTTCCACCACCCGCTGTTTTCCCCCGTACGGCCACGGAATCATCGCGCCGCGCGTGCTCGCCAGCCCCACGCGAACCAGGTTGGCTGTGGTGTCAAACAATTGCTGCTCCGACATCTTCGGACTACTGAAACTGTATTGCAAAATCGGCACCGTCGACGCGTTGTATTGGATGATCAATGGAGGGGTTGTCCCTGGCGGCATCTGGCGCAACACCGTTTGCGCCACTGCCGTGATCTGGGCAATTGCCGCCGGCACCGAGGCACCGGGCTGGAGAAAAACCTTGATGACAGAAATGCTATTATACGTCGTGGATTCAATGTGTTCGATGTTATTGACCGTTACCGTCAACGCTCGCTCGTTTACATACGTGATACGCTGCTCGAATTGCTGCGAATCCAGCCCTGTGTAATTCCACACGATGCTGATCACTGGAATGTCGATTGACGGAAAAATATCCGTCGGCGTCCGCATCAGGATTAGCGGCGTCAACAACACCAGCAACAGCGCGGCCACGACAAACGTGTAGGGCCGGTTCAAAGCTAGACGAACAATCCACATAAAATGAAATTAACTGAGATGTCCCCGGCGAAAATTGCCGAAGGCCCCCATTACTGTCGCGACGCCCTGATCAGGGCAAATATGCCTTCCTCCAAATGGTTCAAGACTTTGAGATCGTTATAGATCTTGGCGCGCAGCAGCAGCCCGATCGCAAATGCATGCACCAGCTCCGCTTTGGTTTGTGCATCGCCTGCCTCGGCCTCCCCCGCCAGCATCGCGTCGCCAATCGTGCCAACCAGAAACGTGATGTTCCGCTCAATCAGATCCTGGGTCTTGAGCCGGATCTTTTTGTCCTGCGTCGCCAGCTCCCCGCCGACACTCGCGTAGGGACATCCGCAAACGTGGCCGTAGCGCTTCTCCCTTTGTTTTTGCGTCGCCCGGATGTAATCACACCACAACTCCAGGCGCTTCAGTGGCGGGTGTTCACTGGCGAAAACCTTCTCATAATTGACTTTCTTCAACTGCCAATGTTCTTCGTAGGCCGCCGCCACCAGATCGGTCTTGGACTTGAAAAAATAATAAAAACTGCCTTTGTTCACCCGCGCGCGCTTGCAGATGTGGTCCACACTCACCGAGCCGTAACTGTGCTCGTGAATGAGGTCGAACGCCACTTGCAGCAGCTTTTCTTTGGCATCACTGACCCGACCCATAAAATAACTCTTAATTGTTCGTTCCGCTGGTAACCAGACGGTTACTTAAATTTCTAAACCACGCGTTCACTATTATTCAAGTTATACAACCAGTCAACTATTTTGTTTTCAAAAATTAGTCGTGATTTCGTTTGGCCCATTTGCAGGCGGGATTCCTGCTTCCGATCATCGGGCAAGCCCCTGATCATTTCGAAAAGCCCGCTACTGGCTTCGAGGGGCATTTGTGCACAAACCAGGGGCATACATGCTCCCGCTGGCAGTGTCCCAATGTGCCTGCGTGCGCTTGCTTGGAATTTCTCTGCAACTTCACAAACCCATCTGCAAGCGAAACGAAAGTTAAAAGGTCATCTCACCGGTTCTCTTTGCTTCCGGCTTGAAGCATTTTCCAGTTGATGCCCGCCCTCCACTTCCTCCAAATTGAATCATTCGGCAAAACGCAGATTCAGAGGAAGGCAACCAGATGACAAATAATCACGCCGCAACAATTAAAACCGTGGCCATCTTGGGAGGCGGCCCGGCCGCCAGCACGCTCGCTACCCTGCTCGCCAGGTCGGGACTGAGTGTCGCCATGCTCCATCGTCCGCGCACCGCGCCGCTGCTCGTTGGTGAATCACTCGTCCCCGCCATTGTCCTCATGCTCCGTCAGCTCGGTATTGAAGACGAAGTGAAAGCCTTCAGCAAATACAAGCCCGGCGCCTGTTTCGACATGGGCGAAGGCCGCGGCGATTTCCCCTTCGCCTTCAAGGATTTTTGCGGTTCATTTCCTCCCTACGCTTACAATGTCCCGCGCATCCAATTCGAGGAAACCCTGCTGGCCACCGCGCGTAAGGCGGGGGTGAAGGTGTTTGACCTCAATGCCGGCCTCGATCGCGTCGACGGCACTGATCGCGTCCAGTTAAATGCGGAAACCCTCACTGCGACGGCTGAATTTTGTTCGGGCCAGCCGGATTTGATCGTGGATGCTACCGGCCGTGTACGGCTTCTGCCGAATTTAATGGGCATCAAGTCCCGCGAAGGTGGCCGCAAGGACACCGCCCTGTTTGCGCACTTGGATCAGACCCGGCTTTATCAGGACGGCTATGTGCATTCCAGCCGGCTGGATCACGGCTGGAGCTGGAGGATTCCCCTGCCGGGACGCGTGTCCCTCGGCATCGTCATCGGCGCGCAACATCTGCCGAAATTCGGCGCGACCAAGGAAGAACGCTACGACAACCTCCTGAAACAGGATTCCGTCCTCACCCGCGTCGCGAAAGACGCCAAACGGCTGACCCCCGTCATGGAGTACACCAATTATCAGCTCGTATCTGACCGCATGGTCGGTGAGAACTGGGCTCTCGTCGGCGACACCGCCGGCTTCATCGACCCTGTTTTTTCCAGCGGCCTTTTCATCGGCATGACCAGTGCGTTCGCGCTCGCTAATGCCATCCAGGCCGGCTCCACGGAGGCCTTCAAAGACTACGAGGCCAAAGTCACGCATCATTTGAAGATCTGGCACGAAATCGTGGGTTACTATTACGATGGCCGGCTGTTCACGTCCTTCAAAGTCGGCGAAAAATTGCGCGGCAATCTGTTGATGAAGCTGGCCTTTCCGCACATCAATAAAAACATGGGCAAGATCTTCCTCGGTGCCGCCTCCACGTCTCCTTACAGCATCAAATTATTGCGCCTGCTAGTGCAACGTGGCCTGCGCGGCCAAGACCCGCAGGAAATGGCGGTGCGTTAAATCGACCATCATTCTCTTCCTCGATTTTGGATTCGAGCCGCGCCAGCGATTATGCAGTCACCGATTCAGCTCTGGTTTAAGCCGGCTTTTATCGCGCAAATTCTAAGTAATTGCTCCATAAAAGCGCCGTTAGGTGCGGCATGTTTGTTGAATCCAAAATCCCCAAGAAAGAGCTCGGTGCAGGGTGGAACATCTTCCTCGAACAGTTTCTTTGGTGATCGCGGTTATGCGATTCGTTGCGCTGCTCAATTGATCGTCACATATCACTACATTTGGTTAACCGCTCATTTGCCCGGCTCAATGTCTGTTTGCCCGACATGCCTGTCTTCAGCATTTATTCTTTACCCAACACTCCAACTAAGTCATTTACTTGCTTGAGATTATTTCGAAATGAAAAACATCAACGCTGCGATCACATTGGGCCTACAGATTTTTTGTGGTTTCGCCAAAAGGCTTTGGCCACGAACCTGCCATTCACGCATTACACTCGTACTTTGCAGCCTCGCGCTGGCGCTAAGCATACAGTCCGTGCCAGCCCGCCTTGATATCGGCGATCCCGCGCCCGAACTACATCCGGCCAAATGGATCAAGGGCGAATCCATTACTGAATTCAAGACCAATCAAGTTTACGTGGTAGAGTTCTGGGCCACTTGGTGCGGGCCGTGCAAAGCCAACATCCCTCATCTCACCGAACTCGCCAAAAAATACGGGGATCAAGTCGCCATCGCCGGCATCAGCATTTGGGAATCCACCGACCCTACGGACACCGGCTATATCCGGAAGGTGGTGGATTTTGTAAAACACGAAGGCGATAAAATGGACTACCGCGTGGCTGTCGACGGGCCCCAGGGCGATATCGCGAACACCTGGATGAAAGCCGCTGGTGAGAACGGAATTCCTGCCTCATTCATCGTTGGCAAAGACGGGAATATCGCCTGGATCGGTCACCCCGCGAAATTGGATGAAGCCCTGCAACAAGTGCTGGATGGCAAATTCGACGAGGCCGCCGCCAGGAGCCAGCGCGAAGCGGATTTGGCCACCGTGCGTCCGCTCAACGACGCCATGGCCGCCGGCGATTACCCGCGCGCACTGGGACTCATCAACCAGATCCTCGCCAGACAACCCAACCTCGCGCCTGCCTATGCTTACACTCGCTTGGTTGCGCTGTACCACACCGATGTGCCAGCGGCGATCGCTCTATCCACCCAGACCCTCCAGGAACAGAACCACGACATTGGCGCTTATCGCATGATCGCCTCCATCTTCGCCACCCAAACTAATCTGACGTCAAACGCGTACAATTATGGCCAGGGCCTCGTCGACCAAGCCCTTCAAAAGGATGAAATGAAGTATCTGTTTCTCGCCATGGCCGCCGATCTGCGAGAGAACCTCGCCGACCAGGCGGGAGCCGCGAAATACCACGACCAAGCCGTGGCCGCCGCCGAGAAGGATGTTCACGCCCCCGCCGAGTTTGTTGAATCCATGAAGAGGAAACTCGCGAAACTAAACGCCGGACTGTGACGATAGCCGGGTAATTTCCCCCAGCTCATCTATCGTCACGAATCACTGTATTCAAGCCGTTGCCAATTTCTGCGACTCAAGAATCTTCGCCAGCAGGCCCAGAGCACGCTCGGCCTGCGTCACATAAGGATTAGACTTGTCCCACACATAACCCGCCAGCACGGAGCAAATTTGTCGCATGATGTCGGGGTTGCGATTGGCCGCGAAGAAAATCGTCGGCAATTTGCCGTCATACCACGCTTGAACGTACGCGCGGAACGTGTTGATCCCTTGCATGACATGGTCCGCGTATTCTACCTGCCAGTCCACCGTTTCCCCGCGTAGCTGACGTACCAGCACCTGCGCCGCGCGTTGCGACGACGCCAGCGCCAGCGCCACTCCGGAACTGAAGACTGGATCTAGAAACTCCGTCGCATTGCCGACCAGCACGAAACGTTCGCCGAACAATTGTTTGACCGAGCAGGAATAACCACTGATGCATTGCGCCGGAAAAACAAATTCCATGTTTGCGAGGCGCTTCGCCGAATTGGGATCGCTCGTCAATATCGACCGCAGTTGAGCGTCATGTTCTCCGGGAAATTGTGCAAAAAATTCCCTGCCCGCCACCACGCCCACGCTCGTCTTGCCATTCGAGAAAGGAATGATCCAGATCCAAGCCCCACCGGGGTGCAGGCAAATCCAGATTTTTCCAGCTTCATTTCCCACAGGACGGATGTCGCCAGTCACGTGGGTGAATAGCGCCGCGCGTTGTGGAAATGTCGACGGCCTTTCCAGGTCCAGCAACCTTGGCAGTACGCGGCCGTAACCGCTGGCGTCCACGATGAACTTTGCCTTCACATTGAAAGTACTGCCGTCTGGCTTTTCCACCGCGGCCATCGCGTAATCTGCGTCAAAATCTACCGCGGTGATACCATGCTGATACAATATTTCCACCCCGCGTTCCGCCACCGTGTCCGCCAGGGTTTTATCAAAATCTCCCCGCGGGACCTGGTAGGTAAAATTCCAGCCGTCCGTGAACTGGCTGGAAAAATCGAAATTACAGACCTCGTCCCCGCGCAAAAAAACCGCGCCGTTCTTGCGCATGAACTGTTGTTTTTGGACCGCTTCGAGCAGGCCGGCGTCGGCGAGCAGATTCATGCTGATCGGCAGCATGCTCTCGCCAATTACAAAACGCGGAAATGTTTGTTTCTCCACCACCATCACCCGGAATTTCTCGCGATGCAAAATCGAGGCCGCAACCGAACCAGCCGGCCCGGCCCCGATGACCAAAACATCCACCTCGCCATCATTTTCAATCGGATTCATTTTGGGTGTTCAAACCGAGCTTCTTCTGAATTTCGTCAGCTTGCAACAAAGCCGTTACCCGGTCAATGTCCTCCGCCAGCGGACGATCATTTTCCAATTTCGGCGAGCAGCCGCGCACTAGGTCATAGAGTCTTCGATAATCACTGCCCATTACCTTGTCCGGCCCGCGCAAATCCGCTGCCTGCGCCAGCGTCAGCGCCTCTATCGCCAGGATCTTCCACGCCAGCGGCAGCGCCGTGCGCGTCATTTTTGCAGCTACGCAGCCCATGCTTACCACGTCTTGGTTGTTCGCATTCGTCGAGATGGTTTGGATGGACGCCGCCGTCCCCAGCAGCCTCAGTTCGGCCGCAAGCGACGTCGCCAGCAGCTGGGCGCCGCTGAAACCGGAATTCAACCCCGGCGCACCACCGGCCAACATGGGCGACAGCCCGCGACTGTACCGCCAGTTCAGCAGCCTTTCGATTTGCCGTTCCGCAAGCAGCGCCACTTTGATCAAACCGATCCGGGCGTAATCGCTCACCATCGCAATTTGCTGGCCGTAAAAATTGCCTCCGTGAATCACCATTTCTGTGTCCGGAAATACCAGGGGATTATCTGTGCTCGCGTTCAATTCACGCGTGACTACTTCCGCCACATGCCAGTGCGCTTCCTGGAACGCGCCGAGAATTTGTGGCGCGCACCGCAGCGAATACGGGTCCTGGATTTCCGCCCCCGGCTCGATCGGCTTCGGCAGCGAACCCCATTGATGATCGTCAATCCGTTTCGCAAAATCAGGGTGCGTGCGCAACGAATCGCTGATGCGTTGCGCCGACAGCGACTGCCCGCGAAATCCCCGCGCCATGTGAACCTGTTGGCACAACACCTCCGGTTCGCCGCCCAGCACTTGAAACAGGCACGCCGTCAGTCGTTCTGACCAGCGCAGGATCGCGTCCGCCTCATGCACCGACAAAGCCGCCAGACCAGTCATCGCCGCCGTGCCGTTTACCAGTGCCAGGCCTTCTTTCGCCCGCAAAGCCGTCGGCACCTGTCCGATGGCGCGCAATGCCTCGGCTGCGGAAACACGTTGTCCATTGAATCGGACGAAGCCGTTGCCCACCAACAAACCCGCCATGTGCGCCAGTGGCACCAGATCGCCGCTGGCCCCGACTGAACCTTCGCTCGGGATTTCCGGAAGAACGTTTTTGTTCAGCGCAACAATCAGCAGTTCAATGAGCTCCACACGAATGCCCGAAAATCCCCGCGCCAACGTGTTCGCCCGTGCCAGCATGATCGCCCGCGTTTCCTCCTCCGAAAACAAAGCGCCTTGCCCGACCGTGAGATGATGCAGCAGATTGACCTGGTGCTGCGCCAGATCTTCGCCTTTGATGCGAAAACCGCTCAGCGGACCGAACCCGGTGTTGATCCCATAGATTGCGCGCGGCTGCAAGACCAGTGATTCAACCAGTTCGCGGCTACGCCGGACATGTGGACGCGCCTCTTGCGCCAGGGAACAGGATTCATGTAACGAAGCAATCTGCCAGACTTCGGAAATGGAAAGCTTGTGTCCGTTGAGTGCAATCATTGATGCTTAAAATCGTCCGCATTCAACAATAAATTGCTTGAACAAGCAAGCGCCGCCGTGTTTGCTGGCGCGCGCAGAAAGCCACCATGTCCGAAAAATCAATCATCATCATCGGCGCCGGCATTGCCGGCTTGGCCGCCGGCTGCTACGCCCGGATGAATGGTTATCGTGCACGCATCCTTGAACATCACACCGATCCTGGCGGCGTCGCCAAGGCCTGGAAACACGGTGACTACCTGATCGACGGCGGCATCCATTACCTGATGGGGCATCGCCCCGGTCCCGCCTGTCATGAGGTTTATCGCGAGCTGGGTGTTTTTCATAACCGCGCGTATCCCGACCTGACCAACTATTGCGATTTCACCGATGAAATTAGCGGCCGGCGTGTCAGTTTTGCCGGCGACATGGATCAATTGTCGCGTGATTTGAAAGCCCTTGCACCTGAGGATTCCAGTGAGATTGACAGTTTCATGGCCGGTGTCCGCTCGTTTCAACGCACGGACATGTTCAGTCTCATGGAAACGCCAGTGGAATTGGGGGGGCTGTTCGGCCCGTTAAAACAAATGTGGAAGCTGCGCCGGTCCGTGCGTTATCTCGGCGGCGCCTATAACCTGCCAAACAAACAATTCTCCGACCGCTTCAAAAATGCTGCGTTGCGGCGCATGATGACCCATCTATTTTTGCCGGAAGTCCCCATGTGGTTTAATCTACTGATGCTTTCCCTGCTGGCCAACCGCCAGATGGGACTGCTCGCCGGCAGCTGCCACGATTTTGTGGACAGCCTCGTGGAACGCTTTCGAGGATTGGGAGGCGAAATTGCCTTCGATTCCACTGTCAAGGAAATCATCGTCGAAAACGACCGCGCCGTCGGAGTGCGACTCACCAACGGCACCGAACAGCGCGCGGACGTCGTTGTCTCCGCCGGCGACGGGACCAGCACTATCTTTCAACTGCTGGGCGGACGTTACCTCGGCCCGGCCATCAAAGGCCGTTACCGGGATTGGAAACAGCTTCGCCCGCTGATCACCCTCAGTTTCGGTTTACGCCGCGAATTCAAGGGCGAGCCGCCATTGCGCTTCCTCCTGCTCAAGGAACCCATGAAGGTTGGTAACGAAACAATCGACGGCTTTCCTATCCGCATCTTCAACTACGGCGAGAACTTTGCGCCGCCGGGCCGGACGGTTTTCCAAGCGCTGTTCATTACCGATTGGAAATTCTGGAACGACGTGCTCGCCGACCGTCCGCGCTACGAAATGGAAAAAAAACGAGTCTGCGCCGAGGCGCTCGCCCGGCTGGAACCTCATTACCCCGGCATCGCATCGCAAATCGAAATCACCGACATCGCGACGCCGCATACCACCTGGCGATTTACCCTGAACCACGAAGGCGCCTTTATGGGCTGGGCGCCCACGCCTCGCGCCCTGCGCACCATGTTCCGCAAAACTCTGCCCGGCTTGGACAACTTTTACATGGCTGGACAATGGGTCGTTCCCGGCGGCGGCGTACCGCCCTGTTTTTATTCCGCCCGCCACGTCATCCAAATCCTCTGCTCCCGCGACGGCAAAAAATTCACCACCACCACCCTCGATTGAAAATCAAATCACCCCTGGAGGGAGAAGATCCTTCGAGCCCTGCTAACTGTGCATTGACGCAGAGAAGGATGGTCCGGGACCGTGCGCTTGGTCATGTGGCGAGCACTAATCAATTCAATGCTCTTTTTTCTCAGCGCCAACGGCGCCACCTGGCAATGGCCCAGGGCAACGCCCCGGGATCCAAATCACAAAAGTCCAAAGCCCGTAAAGGGCCCTCCAAAAACTGGAGAGTCCAGGCAAATTGAAACAATTCACGAATACTTCGAATAATGCCTGACGACACTTGCATCGCGCGACAAATTCCTGACCCCTATCGTGTAAATTTTGTCTAAATAATGCATTAATGCGTCACGCAAAACGTAGCCAGGCAAACCTGTGCCCGCCTCGGATCATTCAAACAAATTGCCCCCTCGTGAATCCTCGGCGCCGTTTCATCCGTGAGCCGCAACGGAAACTGTTTGTGCAACGCCATTGCGTAATCTTCAAAATGGGCACAGTTCCCGGCCCGCAACGTCGCTGGATTGACAAGTTGAAACCGACCGTGGCTGCCCTGCGAAGTTTGCCGCATCAGTTCAATTGTCAACCGCCCCATAGTGTACCGCGGATTGATTTCCACAATCGGCTTGAGCCGACACCGGCCGCTCGGAGCGCGAAACACGAAAGCATCTATGCCCAGTGGACCCAGATAGTTCACGCGTCGGAATTCCTTCTCCAGAATCGCAAAAATTTCCGCGAACAACTGGTGACATTGGTTCGCGATGTCGGCCGGCTCGGAGAAACACGCAAGCACAGTTGCCGGAATTTTCTTTTGATGTCCCGGCGCGGCCGTGTTCGCCTGAAACTGGCCCTTCGTGTCATTGATCAAACCCGTGTAACCGCACAACCGCAGGCCTTCCGCCGTCATTTCCAGTTGCACCGAGAAATCTACTACCCGCTCCAGCCAAGGTTCAACCACCAGTTCGCTTCCGCCGGCGAGCGTGTTCTCCATCCAGCGACGCTGTGATTCCAGTAACTCCGGTTCAAACAGCCGCAACGCATTTTTCCCCGCCAGTCCAAGCGCTGCCTTGACGACAACCTTGTGATGCCCGGCTGCGCGAATCCCGGTAATGGCCGCCAGCGCGTCATCCAATGACTTTACCGCCGTCCCAACCAAATTGTCCGGACACAACCATTGGGGAATTTCAGTTTTTGTGCACAACACCAAACGCAACAATTCCGCACTCCAGGCCTTGGAATAAAGCCGCGCGATCCTCGGATTGAAACTTTCCTCCGCACTACGCTTTTCGGCGGTGAGATTGCCAAACAGCGGCGCGAACAGTTCAACGCTGTCCCCACTCCACGCCCACGGCCGCAACCGGCCGAGTTTCCGCGCCGCCAGGCTAGCCACCCGGCTGCTGGCTATAAACTCCGGCAGCGAAAAACCGGCTCGCTTGATGCCACTCAAAAACTCAACCGAAGGCTCTTCCTGGACGAGCACAATGTCATCCTGCCGGCAAAGAAATTGCGGCAGATTTTCCAGGTCCAGCGCCAGTTGAGCCTGATACTTCGCGGGATTGAACGATTTGCCCCGCGCTATGCGCGCCTCCGCCAGTGGATTAAATACAAAAACGTTCGGCGTACGTCCTTTGGATTGCGCAAACACGTCCAGCTCCGCGATGAACTGCGCATCCAGCCCTGCCGCCCGCCGGCCCGGGACATTCAACGTGATTCCTTTGGCCCGTTGCGGCGACAACGGAAACTTAAGCTGCCGGCAGAAGGCCTCCCAATCGCTCTCCCTCGGATTTTTCCAGCGACGAAACCATTTCAACCCGTACGCGACGTGTCCGATTTCATCATGATAAATCCTGTCCAATAGTTCCGCCGTGGGATGGTCCCCAACCTGCGCAAAGGTCTTGGCAAAGTGCTGCGCGAAATCCAGGTTCGCCTGCTCAAAAGTCAGACAGAGGCTCGAAACGTAGTCCATTGGATTTTCCATCGTGGAAACCGACCGCCAGAAATAACCGCTTACGGGTAGTTCGCCGAAATGAATGCCGCAATCCCGCATGCGCCGGATATACCACCGTGTATGTTCCTGCTCATCCTTGAGGGTTTGCAAAACGCCCTTGCGGAAGGCGGCGGGCGCCTCGGGAAATTTCAACAACACCAGCGCCATCAATTCCGTCGCCAGCAACTCATGATTCGCAAAAAAGTGCAGTAAGTGTCCCCGCTCCCGGGCCTGCTCGAGATTGCGTGTGCCCGGAAAGTGATCCCGCTTCGTCCCGGTGACCTTGAACTGCAATTCCGCCGGCCGCCCAGGCGTTGCCGGCGTCACCAGCGCCGGACCGGGGCGTTCATCAGCAATCTCGCCTGGCCCCAGAAGCTTCTGCTCCAGCGACGTCGCAAACAAAATCCGCTCCGCAAATTCACGCAGTTCCATCAACGACCAAAATGGGTGCACTCAATCGACCCGTCAACGGAGATTTGGTTTCTGACTTCTTATTGAGAGCGGCTACCTTGATTTGCCTCGGATTGGCTTGATCTGCTTCTAAATAAAGAGGTTTCAAAGTTTTAGACATTCACACCGCACGATTGCCATTTTTCCCAGGCATTTATATCTGGGCAATTTTGGCCAGTAAATTGCTGGTGATAATTCGCAATGGAATCAACAGGGTTGTGCGTGTGCGCGTTTTAAACCCCAAACTGCAAAATGCACTGATGCGAAAATGTACATGGCGATCGAATACCTGAAAAATTGGGTTTGCAGGACTTGTGCAGGAGTAGGGCCAAAATCCAATCTGCGACACCAAAGGCGCAAAAAGAGACATCTAATGTCTGTGCGATGAATGAAAATTGAATTACCAGATGAAAGCTATCAAAAATTTATTTCTCCTCGGTTTCCTGGGCGCTGCCGCCTTCCTCATTCTCTCGTCAGTCCCGGCAAATGGTGCAGTGGCCAATGTTTCGGTCGACGATGACTATTTTTCGCCAACTACCACCAGCATCTATGCCGGCGATACCGTGATCTGGACCTGGAGCAGCAGCGATTTCGATAGCCATAATGTCGTCAGCACTTCTACGCCTTTCGCATGGCTCTTTCCCAGCCCGGACGGCGGTCCCGGCACGACTTCGGATCAGAACAGTGCCAATACGCGGAACAGTCCGTTTTCCTTTACCAATACCTTTACCTCGACCGGTTCGTTTCCTTATGAGTGCACCCCTCATGTGGAAGAGGGTATGTTGGGTACCGTCACTGTGGCCCCTCCACCTCCGCCCCCCATAATTGACATCACGAATCCAGTTGCGGGCCAGGTCTTCAGTGCGCCAGCCGACTTGACCATTCAGGCTTCGGCGTTCGACAGCAGCGGCGCTGTGACCAACGTGCAATTTCTCATCGGTTCAATCGTTCTAACCAACTGCATGACCGCACCATTTTTCGCGGTCACCAACAATCTGCCGGCCGGCACTTACACGCTTTCCGCCATTGCCACCGACAACAATGGGCTAACCGCCACCATTCCAGTTCAGCTATTCGGCAACCGTTGGCCTGACTTACGTCGTCCAGGTTTCCACCAACCTGTCTGACTGGACTTCGCTGGCCACCAACACCGCCATGGTGAATCCGGAAAATTTCACGAACTCAAACGCCGGTGGCGGCGCTGCCTTTTATCGGGCCGAACAGTTGCCAAATCCCTGATATCCCGATCAAACCCTATGCGACCATGGCTTTCGATTGTTAGTACCTCTTTATTCGTTTTGCTGCCTACCATCAGCACGAAATCCGAATTATCACCAGACCCGTCCTTACGCGTGTTTTCTGTCCGCGGTGTGGTCGAGGACATCAAGCCGGAGAGTCGAATCGTTGTCATCCACCACGAAGTGATTTCCAACTACATGGACGCGATGACCATGCCGTTCACGGTCAAGGATACCAACGAGTTCGCCGGTTTGCAGCGCGGCAGCGAAATTAACTTCGAGTTGCACGTCAGCGCGAACGAGAGCTGGGTCGCCAAAATCGCCAAGACCGGGACAGTTTCGCTGCCGCCCTTGGCAGCCGATGCCGTCACGGCCCCGGCGTTGGACTCAAAATACGTGGACCCGAAATACGAGTTGCTCCACTACAAATTTACCAACGAACTGGGCCAGGCCGTCAGCCTGGGCGATTTTCCCGGACAGGCCCTGGCTATCACATTTTTCTACACCCGCTGTCCGCTGCCGGATTATTGTCCGCGCCTGTCCAAAAACTTCCAATCTGCCTCGCAAAAACTCGAGGCCCTGCCGAACGCACCCACGAACTGGCATTTTCTATCGATTTCTTTCGACCCGGAATTTGACTCGGCGGAAGTGTTGAGGGCGTACGGCCAATTTTATCAATACGATCCTGCGCACTGGAGCTTTCTGACCGGGCCGCAGGACAAAATCCACGAACTCGCGCGGCGGGCTGGCGTCCACGAACTCGCGCGGCGGGCTGGCGTCACGATTCGCAGCCGGGACGGCGCCATTAACCATAATTTCCGTACGCTGATCATTGATGCCTCCGGCCGGTTGCAGATGGTCTTCCCGACCAGCGGAGATTTGTCTGATGAAATTGTGGCCGAAATCATCAAAGGTGCCGCAGCGACAAACGCCGCGTTGGCGCAAATTCGAAATCGTTGAAATCAAAAGGAGCTTGGGGGACAGAGCCTCTGTAGGGACTTGCCGTCTAGACCGGAACCAGCGGTTCATCACTCGTCACTCGCCGCCCAATGATCACTTGGCCCCTTGATCGATCCAAGCCCTTATCAGCCCGATTTGATCGGGCGTCAACGCTTTTGGCTGGTGGCCAAAACCGCCAGGAGGACCACCTGGACCACCCGAAGGCGGGCCGCCTGGTTCACCGGGAGGCGGTCCACCGGGACCGCCCGGCGGAGGCCCACCCGCATCAGGCCCACCTGGAGGTGGGCCACCCAGTCCACCGGGACTACCCGCTGGTGGTGGCGCACCGCCTCCAGGGGGAGGCGGACCACCAAAACCACCAGGACCGTCCGGCCTTCCTCTAAATTTAGGTGGCATCGCCGTGGCGTTGTCCTGCTGGGAAATCGCCAGCACGATCAAACTCTTGTCGCTGGAACCAGTGACCACAACTTTACCATCCTTGCCGCCTTTGAGTACCGCGTCCAGACTATCCAGGCGCAAATTCCCTTTCGACCGGTCTTCGCCGTGACACCGGGTGCAGGTGGCATCCAAAATCGGTTCGATGTCCTTGTCAAAAGTTAAGCCGTTCGTGGTGGAATCCGGTGGCAATTTGCTGGCATCCAATTTGGAAATATCCCATTTACCGGCGGCCATCGCCGTTCCCGTCGCCGCCATCAGTCCAATACTAAGCAAGAATATATGTCGTTTCATTGTTATCCTTTGGAATAATTATCGGGGCCTGCTGAAAATCCACGATTGAACCCGTATCCAAATTTACGAGTACTTGGCGCACGAGAAGCTTCGCTCATGTTTTTCATGCAGACGGTTGTTAAGACGCCCGATAGTGCAAAGGTCTGTCTCCGCTGGCAAGTTTTTGTTGGTGATCTTGATTGCCCTCGTCATCACCCTCATGCTCGCCCCTGGCGGCCGTTCCTGTGTCCCTTGCCCGAAGTCGACATTCCGGCCGTACGTTTTATCCGGTGCCGGCCATTAGGGCGGCGCACAAACAGACGACGAAAATGAGGATCGCCAGGATGGTAATCAGCCAAAAAATCTCCACCGTCCGTTTCGCCGCTTTTGCCTTTGCAATGGCGATCCGTTCTTCCGGCGAGACATCTTCCTCCGCTGAGTCGCCTGAGGGCATGATAACGATTGAATCACATCACCATTAGGCTGTCAATTGTTCAGCGATAAAGCCAAAAGCCACATTATCGCTTGCCTTTTCAATACTAAAACTAATCACTAACCCGCCAAAATGGCAGTCATTCAGATCTTCGTTGGCCAAACCACTCCATCCAACTCTTTGGGCAACTGTGTTGACTTAGGCCTCAAATCTTCCTTTTCCTCACCCGCGTTCGGCTAAACCCTAAGACCAAAATTCCAGCCTCTAGTTTTTAGCCCAAAACTATAAGTAACCACCATGCTGTTCGCAAGACCTTGGCCATAAGCCAAGAGCAGTAAAACTTGTATGTTAAACGGTCGGCTCAACCGGCTTTGGTGGCGTCGGCCCCACCGGCGGCTTGTTGATCCGAAACTCTTTCAGTCCCGCATAGATGGATTGAGCCAGACCGGACTTGGCGAAACCAATTGCCTTTGCTCCTTTGCATTGGAAGAAATGTTCCAGTTCAGCCGCCGTGTAATGTTGTACCACCGGATAGTGTTTCAGGTCGCGCAAAACTTCTTCACGATGCGCTTCAATGATGTCCGTGGCGATCAGTACAAAATGCAGATGGCTTTTGTTGCTGCGTAAAGCCTCGCGGCCGATGATCAAAAGTTTGCCGCTCAGTGCGAACGGGAACATCCGCTCCACCGTGTCGGACGGCACACCTTCCTTCATCACGCCACCTTCGTCTTGACCTTGTGTCCTTTAATCTCCGCGCGATTTAACTTGGCGATAATCCCGTTGGCGTGTTCCTCGGAAACGTCGAGGAACAAATGTTTCTCGCGCACATCCACCGTGCCGACGACTTTGCCCGGCAAACCGGTTTCACCCGCCACCGCATTCACAATGTCAATCGGTGCAATGCCCTGTTCCGCTCCGAGATTCATCCAGAGTCGCGTCTGGCCGGGCGGCGTGGCGCGACTGACCTTCGGCTTCGGGGCGGCCACCGGCGCGGGCTTCGGCTTGATGAATAATTTGGAAGGCGGCCTGGGCTCCACAGAGCCAGTCGAAGCCAAAATTGCTGCGTCTGAATAGGTTTTCTCCTTCGTTGCTTCCACCACTGCTTTGGCAGGCGGCGGCGTTACGACCTTCGCTGGAGCTGCGACCTTCGGCGGGGTGGTCATCCTGGAGGTGGTGATAACCCTTGGCGGGGTTACGACTTTCCTTGGCGGCGGAGAATCCTGCCAGGGCGTGGTTCTCGCCGGCGGACGAGGAAAGTCTCGACGATCATTTCCGCGGCGGTCATCCTCGCGAAAACGTGCATTGCGTGGCGGACGATCCTCATAGCGACCACCCCGGTCACCACGATCATCCTCCCCGTGCGCCTCACGAAGCGGCGCACGCTCCGGACGTTCAAAATTCGCGGTTTCGCGCACTGCCGGCTTGGCCTGCGCTGTGTCGCCGCCGCTCTGCAGGTGATGGATGAGTGCGGAGGCAATGTCCGTTGAATTGAAGCCTTCCTCCAGCAGTCGCTCGATGAGATGATCCTGCTTTTTGTATTCGCCGCCTCTTAAGGTTGTTCGCAATTTCTCGAGAAACAAACTCGCCCGGGCTTCGTGGACTTCGTCCGCGGTCGGAATTTTCGCGCGCTGAATCCGCATGTTGGTGTAGCGCTCGATGTTGCGGATTTGAAATAATTCGCGCCCGGACACGAAGGAAATCGCGCGGCCCGTCCGTCCGGCCCGTCCCGTCCGTCCGATGCGATGGACGTAATCCTCCCCGTCGTAGGGCAGATCGTAATTGAAGACGACCTCGATATCGTCTACGTCGATGCCGCGTGCCGCGATGTCCGTCGCCACGAGAAATTCCAGGCCGGACTTGCGGAATTTATTCATCACGCGATCACGCATCGCCTGCGTCATGTCACCGTGCAGCCGGTCTGCCATGTAACCCTGCGCTTCGAGCGTGTCCACCAGGTCATCCACCATGCGCTTGGTATTGCAAAAAATAATCCCGAGTTTGAGATCATGGATGTCAATCAGCCGCGTGAGTAATTCGACTTTGTAGCGACGGTCCACTTCGTAATAGAACTGTTCCACCGTCGGTACCGTCATCGCCTTTTGCTCCACCCGGACATTTTGTGGTTCGCGCGAGTATTTTTCGATCAAGTCGCGGATCGGCTTCGGCATCGTCGCGGAAAAGAAAACAGTCTGCCGTTCCTTGGGTGCATCTTTCAGGATGGTCTCGATGTCATCACGAAAACCCATGTTCAGCATCACGTCAGCCTCGTCCAGAATCACCATCTTGACCGTGTCGAGCCGCAATGTGCCGCGCCGCATGTGGTCCATAACTCGGCCAGGCGTGCCAATGACAATTTGCGCACCTTGCTTGAGTCCCCAGAACTGGCGCTCATAAGATTGGCCGCCATAAATCGGCAGCGCTGTAATTCCGCGCTTGAACAGCGCGAGTTTGTGCACTTCCTCGGAAACCTGCACCGCAAGTTCGCGTGTCGGGCACAGGATCAGCACTTGCACCTGGCGCTGGTCCGGATTCACTTTCTCAATCGCGGGTATCGCGAACGCCGCTGTCTTGCCCGAGCCGGTCTGTGACTGGCCAACCACGTCCTTGCCCGACATCAAAATTGGAATCGACTCCGCCTGGATCGGTGACGCCTGTTCAAAACCCAGTTTATCAATGGCCTTCAAGGTCTCAGCGGACAGGCCCAGTTCGGAAAATAGTTTAGTTGTCATGTAATGAATGTCGCTGGCATTGCAACTTAATCACTTTATCCGAGATCGCGGCGTTAAGGGAGTTATTTTTAAGGGCAAGTAAACACCAGAGCGTCTTGATTTGAAATCCGGCATTTCAGATTAAGGAGCCCATCAAGCTTGTCAAAGCGCATGACGAAATACTGAAGTCAGGCGGAGTGAGGATTTTCGAAGGACGGTCCAGCTTCGACTTTTGGCAGGGGTTTTTGGAGGGAGCCTTTGAATATGCGAGAAATGAAGTCTAAACTAAAAGGACTTCCGTCTGATGCTTGCCGGCCGAACGACAACAGTCATTTTGGAAGCGCTCCATTTGTGGTCCAAAAAAATTTTAAAAATCGCCTAAAACGGGACGGTCTCGTTTTCATCCTCTCAAGTTTTGGTAAAGTTGAAGTGAATGCAGAACTGCGCTACGAAAACTTCGGCAGCAACGGCATGTGACTTCACATAGTCCGCGGCGTCCTCTGCCCCTTTAACCAGCCACCCAACAGCCCCTCTGACGCTACACCGCAACCACCGCAACATCACGCACGCACTCAAATTACAATTACCCGAATTCAAACTTCCCTCGAGCATGAGCAACAGCGAGAGGCAGCAAAAACGAGAAACGACGCAGGCGAACTGAAGGAGATCAAAAACAGCCCTTTTTGTGCCGCGGCAGGAATTGTCTTCCTTTGCTCGGTGGATCTCCGCAAGGAACGCCTGTCCTCCGAACCCTCAGCGAAGCGACGGATCCCAAAAAAAGTGCAAACGAAAAAACGAACCCAATTTTCCAGCAACCAATTTGGCGCGCCGAAGCTAAGCGCAGGCGGGCAGCCAGCGTCGAGCAACAATCAGCTTTGGCAGCAAAGCTTCACTACCTTCCTTCCTCTTTGTTCAATCTCAGTGTTTGTATTTATTGGCGCTTCGGGCCGGTCATCTGTGCCACTTTGGCTCGGCCAGTCGTGCCGCAGCCCAGCGAAAATGGAGGGCAAAAACAAGGACAACTGCAAACGAAAAAACGAACCCAATTTTCCGGTAACCTGCAGCCTGCAAACAATCGGTCCCATTCAGCGGGTGTTCCGGCTGAGCCTGCGGTCCCACTCGGCTGGCCGTTAGGCTTAGCCGGTTCTGTAAAATGAACTTGCCTTCGTAAACGTGTATACCCATGTAGAAAAAACGAACCCACCGCCGCAGCTCAAATTCCCGATTTTCCATCAATTGACGGCCAGCCA
>JBEKMT010000299.1:0-4074 GCA_050008355.1 Verrucomicrobiota bacterium | reverse complement strand
AGCCCTTTCTGCACCAGTAGCACGCCTTCCTGACCCTGATAAGCCGAGTCCATGGCAAATGAGGTATGCCTGGCGGAGCAGGTTGCCGAACCGAACAACGCGGATTCCGAGGCGTCCAAGGCCGAGCCAGTGGTGCTGGCAGGTGATAGAATCTTGCGAAAATCCTCATGGATCGCACGATTATCATCAATGACCAGGATCCGACGGTTTTTTTCGACAGGTAAATTATGCATTTTGTTTCTCGTTTGTGGTAAGTGGTAGATCGAGTGTAAACGTCGCTCCCTGTCCCAAGCCTGGGCTATGGCCGGTCAATGAACCGCCCAATTCCATTGCAGCCAGCGCACCGCTGTGCAGACCAAAACCATGACCATCTTTACGCGTGGTAAAGCCATGGTTGAAGATACGGGTCAAGTTCTCCGCCGGGATGCCGACTCCATTGTCGATCACGGAGATGTTGACTCGATTATCATTGTTGACGATTCGCACCGTCAACTGCCTGTCCGGGCGCTCCGAATGCTCGCAGGCATGTTTGGCGTTGCGGATCAAATTTACCAGGATTTGCAGGATTTTGTGCTTCTCGACGTTCAAGGGCGGGACATCCGCGAACTCACGAATGACCTTCACATGA
This sequence comes from Verrucomicrobiota bacterium, assembly GCA_050008355.1. Lineage (GTDB taxonomy): Bacteria > Verrucomicrobiota > Verrucomicrobiia > Limisphaerales > UBA11358 > UBA11358. The sequence continues at coordinate 3,446 of JBEKMT010000299.1, read as the reverse complement.
TGACGGCTCAAAGTACCTTCATTTATGCGCAGGCTATCTTCAACCAGTTCGTCGATATTGATGATTTCGTTGATGCCGGAAACCTTTGCGTAAGTTTGTTGCATCACCACGATCTCCTTGATGTGTTCGATGTTGGCACGGAGCAACACCAGCTCTTGAACGGTGGTTTTTTGGTCAGCCAGAAGGTGTTCCGAGAGCCGGACCAGGTAGTCCGGCAACTGTTTGCCTTTGGAGTCGTCGGTAATAAAGGTTCCCAGATCGTGCTCATGTTCCTGCAACATGGCGACGACTTTGGCCAGGCTGGCTATCTTGGATTTCTTAACAATGTCAACCACGAGGCTGGCCGAAACATTGACGCTATTGAGCACATTGCCGACGTTATGCAGAACATTGGAGGCGATCTCGGCCATGCCCGCCAGCCGCGACGTTTCGACCAATTGTTTATGCAATTCTGCGAGTTCGGCCTCCGTTTCCTTGATGACCGTGATGTCTTTGGAAATGCCGAACGTTCCGATAATCCGCCCGTGTTTGTTGCGGAGCGGCATTTTGCTGGTGAGTGCCCAGGAAGACTGCCCGTTTTTTAACGTCTCTTTTTCAACCTTGCCGATCAACGCGCAGCCGGTACGGATGATTTCCTGCTCGTCTTCAAAAGCCGGACGCGCGTGTTCATCGGTAAAAAAATCAAAATCTGTTTTGCCCTTGAGTTCATTCGCGTTCTTCAACCCGAAAAATTCGGCGTGGATTTTGCCGGCTTTCAAAAAGCGGGATTCCGCGTCTTTGAAATAAATCGGATCCGGGGAGTTGTCCAGCAAGGCCTCCAGCAAATCACGCTCATAGGCCAGTTCGTCGGTTCGCTCATCGAGCCGCGCCATAGTCTGCGACAGCTGGGTGCGGCTGCGGCGTGCGGCCAGCTGGACGAACATGACCGCCCCAAAAGCCACAGAGATGTTTACGGCGCCGAATATGATGGCATTTTTCTTGATCCAACCGAAGCTATCAAACGTTGCGTCTGCCTGCCCGCCCGAAAAGTGATAGCCATAGGCGCCAAACGCGTTCGCGGCAGAGGTCACCCGCTTGGTTAGAGGCGGGATATCCTGATCCATTGTCTTCATGGCTGCGGCAAAATCCGAGTCTTCTAGGTTCTGGACTTTTCGAAATTCGCTGTCCAAGTCAGCGAAGGCGTTTTTCAGATTTAAGGCGAGGTGCCGGCCCTCACCTTCGGGCAGAAGCGACTCGATGCTTTCTAATTGGGCGCGCGTTTGGGCCGCAGTCTCCTGCACCGCCTTCACCTTGGCGGCTTTTTCGCCCTCCCGCGCGAAAAGATACTCGTAGGCGCTGAGCCGGTAAATGGCCAGATCCTCCTTCAACAACGCTAGACCGTTGAGGGTGGGCAGACCCTGGTGCTCCAGTGAGGCGGCGGTTTTCATCCCGGTGTTGCACACACGCCAGAGAATGAACATTTGCACGAGGGCGCAAACGAAAATCAGGAAAACGACCAGCAGAATATTGCGGAAAGTGGTCCACACGGGGCGCATCCTTTGTTCGTACGCCGAAGCGTCGAGCGGTTCCATCGCCCCATTAGGTTGGGTATGGGATTCGTGCGCCGGCGCCGCATGGTCTTCACGGCTCTCAGTCTGGCTGCCCTTTTTATTCTTTTCCATGCTTCCTTTTGTCGACCGCCGGCTCATTGGATATTTTTTGTTTGCGTTTCCTTACTTTTAGCTGCGGTCACTTGATTTCGATTTTTTTTACACCCGTCAGCGTAGCATCCGCCGGGACGATGGCGATGGCTCCTTTCGTTGCGGCGACAAACGCGACCAGAGCCGCTGCATCGTCGACTTTCTCCGGTTCGGAACCGCGACCGGAAAAAGCCAGGCGCTGCCAGAACGTTTTGAACTGGCTGCCGGTCATGCCGCTGGCTTGCTGCACCGCGGCATCGGTCTTATCCGGCAGCACGACGATGATGATTGCCTGTCCGTCGTCCCAATACCTGGTCTTGGCGGTGTAAATGTTTTTGAGTTCATCTACCGACAGGCTTCGCAGCGCAACACCGGGATTGGTGATTACCACTGCGCCATCCAATGCCAATGCATGGAGCGAACCAGCCGACAGCAACCCCACGAGGAGCGTGATTCGCAGCAAGATTGATTTAATATTCAGCTTCAATGACTGATTTGGGTTCAGATGGGATTAGAAACTGAACGTAGTCTTTAGCGTCAGCATGAACCAGCCTTCGTCGTTTCGAACCGGATTGTCGGCATTGTCATCCAACAATGCGGTGCCGCGGATGTAATGTCCCTCGACTTTCAAAACCCACCAGGGCTGCGGGTCAAAACGAAACGAAAGCGCCAGGTCCTTTTGTGAACCATCCGATGACGCGGTAATCGGCGCATCGGTGTAATATTCTGTGTAATAACTCCCAACCTCCAGCCATTGGTTAAAACGATAAGCCGCGCCGCCATACCACGCTTGTTCGGAGGAAAATAAATCCGTTGTCCCGAATGGAGAAGTCGTTTTCTGGCTGTCTTGAATATTATAGTATTCGGCTTGGAACGTCCAATTTTGCCACAAGTATTCGGCCGAGTATTGTTGCACGAGCAGCGCGGACTTGGCCCGCAAGGCGATGGACGACGGAACGGGTGGTGGCGTACCTGAAGGTTCCGTGAAATCATAATTGAAATCGAACACGTGTCCCAGGGCGGCACCAAAGCGCAGGCCTTCTACCGGGGCATTCCACCAGAGTTGGGATCCCACTTCCACTGCCCGGTCAAAGGAAGTTACTCTCCCGCCGGAGAGGCTGTTGTTAATGAAATTGGCAACGCCGCTGTCCGCCGCGATATTAATGAATCCTGCATAAGCTTGGTAAGATAGATTGCCTGCTTTACTCAGCGGGATGTTGCCGAAAAACTCACCACCATCCACCGAAGTCGTGAAATCCCGCCAGCGTGCATCGTAAATTCCCTGTGGCAGGAGCACGTAAGTGCGCGCCAGATCTACGTCTTGAATATCGTTGTATATCCCGCCCGGCTTGCGAACCCGTCCGGCGCGCAGGCCCAACCAATCGCTAGAGGTATATTCGACGGAGGCGTAATCGAGAAAAGGCTCGTATTTGCCGGCCTCGCCCACGTCATATAAAAAACCCTGCGCTGTGATACGCGTGCGCGGCAACGGATTCATGGACACGTTTATACCCGCCTCGGTGAACTTGAATGAGCCTTCCTTGGTATCGGCGTCGAGATAATTATATTTGGTCGCAGCCAGAAATCCCTGGCTGACAAAGCCGTGAAAGCTCAGCGGCGGCATATTGGTGCCGAAGAGATTCAAGTCCTCAGCTTCCAGCCGACAGACCGTCAAAGCCGCTGACAACGCGAACAGGAGACTTTGGTTTAACCGCCTGATGGTTGTTTTCATATCATACGGCTGGCTGGATCGTTTGTCGGCACTGG
>JBEKMT010000298.1:0-4089 GCA_050008355.1 Verrucomicrobiota bacterium | reverse complement strand
ATCTCCGTTGTGGCAACGGTACCGCTCACGCTCAATTTACAAACATTGTAGTCGCCGCAACGGCGCCAGGCGTCGGCTTTCCCACTGCATCTCCACCGGCAGTTTTGAGCATTCAAAGCATTTCTGGAAATGCCCAACTCTCTTGGACGAGTGTCGGAACCCTCCAGGTAGCACCTGCCGCCACCGGCCCGTGGACGGATTCTGCCAATCAAGCCAACCCGCAAATGCTTTCGACCACCAACTCGGCACAATTCTTCCGGCTACAGCAATAGCTTGAGTCATCAACGAGTGATACGTAGTGGAACGTGCTGGGACATAAATGTAGGTGGCGTGTAGTGCCTAAAACTCCTTGAAGCCCTGTAAATCAATGTTAAAATTCCCTTGCAAATCAGGGTGTTGAAACTGGCAGCCGATGGAGACCTCGTTCGATTCCGACTGTCGCCTCACCTCTCAGTCAACAGATAATAAGCAGTCCCCGCCCTGAAATCGTCCGTCTCAACAACGAGACAACATCCGGCAATTCGGCCACTCGTACCGGCAGATGAGACACTCCTGCCCATGTTCACGGTCGTTTTGCCAGCCGGGCAGAATTGGCGACTTACTCAAAATGTCCGCGCCTAGAATCTACCCGGTCAACTTAGCCAGACGATCCTTGCATGCCTGCATAGCCAAACAGTTCGGAATGGCCTGTTTTGAATCTACTCCGGCTGAACGGGCGTCAATTAGGAGACTAAAGTGCTTTCTTCCCAGTGCGTTTGGCCTTAGCCCAGCGTGCTTTCGCTATTGCCGAAAGCTTGGCTCTCGCCGCCGCGCTCATGCCCCTCTTTTTGGCCGATATTTTGGCGGCAGGCTTCGTAACTGGCTTCGCCGCTTTAGCCTTGGCCCATCGTGCCTTCTGCGCCGCCGCAATCCTCGCCCGGCCAGCCGCGCTCATCCCGCCTCTCTTTTGTGCCTGAACAGATGCCGGAGCAGATGTCCCCAAAATGGAACCCAGTTCCTTGTTCAACGCCTCAATCCTTTCCTTCAGGTCAGCGGCGTGTCGTAGTTGAGCAGTAGTTAATGATGATAATTGCCGACTCATAGTAGTGCGAGTATAGGGCTCAAGGAGGGAAATTCAATGGCATTTTAGCAGGCAATCTCCCGCCAACGGCTACCAACTTTGGCAATAAGTAAATATGCATTATTGATTAGTCTGATCAGCATCCAGCAAAGCGGTGACTTGGTTGGTGAGCTCGGGGTCGATCTCGAAGGCTGCGGGGTCCGGAAAATGTTTTGGCTGAGGTCAAGACGGCAGATCCCAATCCAGATGTCTTGGGGCAAGTTCTTGGCGAATCATGCGCAAATCGTTGACGATGGTTCCCTGCCCACCGGGTTTCGAGCAATGGCCATGTATGGATGGAATCGAAGGACTCGGACGCGCGGCCCGTGCGGAATTGGATAACATAAGGTGTTTTTGGCCAGCATGTAGATAAAACCCGAACGGATGATTTTACCCGCCAGCCAGCGTCTCCGCCAAAATGCGTCAACCATGGCTGTGTGTGTATCCATCCGAATTACCCTTTTTAGAGCCTCGCGTGCGGCATCTACACCAAACACTCATGATCCGGTAGACCGGATTGGGCTGTTCATTTCATTCACACAAGTTGATAACGTTAATGATGTCACTATTGCCTTGCTTAGAGAGTTCGAGGGAATCCAGCCCTTCGAGGTCCAACCTCGCTGTTCTGCGAACGCAGCCGGATGAGGTGGCGAACGAATCCAGTGTCGGTTGTTCGTCCCGCTTACGGTTGCTCGAATTGACGCGTGCGGATCTTTCCGGACTTTCCAACTTCGCCCGATTTCGTCTGGCCAAGGTGGGGTTAAACCCGGTGGGGGGTGAGGATGTCGTTCAGGACGCGATTCTGGCGGTTCTCCGAGGTTCAGAATCGTCATCAGAAGGTCGGCATCCGCGAATGATCGATGTGGTCGATTATCCCCGGTTCACAGACTATCTCAAGGGCGTCATTGGATCGTTGGTGGAGGCCGAACGGCGCTGCCGTCACCAGCATTGGGTACAGTTGTTCGATGATGATTCTGCGGACGATGCTGACGCAAATTTGAACGCCGGAATAAACGGCAGTCTTCAATCGGATGTCGAGCTCCATGATCTGCGGCAGCAACTATTCCGCACCGTGGGTGAGCGAGCGCCCGACCGGCTCAAGCCCATCGTTAGCGCCTGGTCTGCGCAGGGCGAGCAATGCGAATACATCCCTTTGATGGGTCAACATCGACGTTGCCGAACAGAACTACGGGAGCTGGCGGCGCAAGTGTTGATACAGTTGACGAATCCACTAACCCCACACCGAAAAGGAGCCACTAAATGAACCCACGTGAAGATGACCCCCTGAAATTCGCCATCGGCGTGAAAACCGAGGCCGAATTCATGCGCCTACCGGCACCCGGCGAGCAAGATCCGGTCTTTGGCCTGAAACGGTCCTACCTCAACCTGCTGATTCTGCCCTGCAGGGAAAACGGGTTCCGACCGCCCGTGAAGAGCTTTGTGCTCCGGAGGACGCGGGCTCGGAAAGGGGTCCGACTGATCGAAATTGCCTCGTTGCGGGCGTATATCCACGCCCAAATGGAAGCGGCGATCAATGCCGCTGAACCCCCACCCCATGACCCGGAAGCGGCCCAGTGAGTGCGGTCTCCTCCCCCAATTTCAAAGAAATGCTCCACAAGGCGACGCACATGGCATCCACAATCGCCTTGCGTTTCGCCACATTGAATTCTTCCAACCATTCCAAGTCCGGGCAATGCATCCGGACAAAATTGAGCGCGCGTTCCTTGCTGTCGGCGCCAGGCAAATCCCGGCTGCAGGCGGCCTGCCAGGTCAGCGGATCCACGGAGGAAAACCTGAACCCTTCCAGTGTCAACAGCACCCGCCAGAACTCGTGGTTTTGCCCATTGGCGAAGGAATTTTTTGTACCCCACTTGGTATTTTTCCGCGATTGTTCATACACAACAAACAGACGGTCACGACCGCCGGCCCGCTTTGCCAATGAATCCAGGATCGCCAGGTTGCCGTGAATATCGAGCACCCGCCGGCCGTTATACTGGGTAACCGCAACCGGATGCGCCGCCCACTCCCCGTTGGCGAATCTGGCCACAATTCCGCCGCTCACACCATTGTCGATTCCCCCGTAGATGATCATGGGATTTTAATTGCGGCCGGCCGCGTTAGGATACTCCAGGGCGAGCAACGGTTGGATTTCCCCGGGCTGCGCTGCGTGGTTAAGGCCGAACAGGGAAAGCGAACCGCCGAAAATGAACGAGCGATCCAATTCGATCACGGCCCGGCCGTCCGCAGGTACGGTTGCGTGGCCCAATAGCCGCCGGCAGATCGCTTCCACGACGAACAGCCCCATTTGGTTAACCGCCTGCAAGAGATCGCGTTTGAGATCGTCTTTGTTCTCGCGCACCACTTCGGCCACGCGCTCCGCGACATCCGTGCCGGTCAGACAAACCGGTCTTTCCCTGCCTTCGCCGACTGCGTTGAAATTACTCCGGAGTGAAATTGAAGCGCGGCGGATATGCTTTGGCAGCGAATGAATATACTTAAAGAAATTGTCTATCCCATCCTGTCCCGAAAGGTCCATCAGCAGCTGCGGGGAATGGCCATCGGCGTACAACTGCGACAAATTGTAATGGCGAAAAGAGCGGAAGGAAACCCCCGGGCGCACAATCTTGCATACTCCCACCAGGAACTCGCCGAAGAAGCGATAGGCGCGAGACCTGATGCCAACAATGCACTTATCCTCGTCCTTCAAAGGGGTCTTATTGCGGTTGGGGTCCTTGAGTTGGCGTTGCGTAAAAATAATTTCAGGAAAAATATAGATGTCGCCTTTTTGCCGGTTGCGCTTGGCCACCCAGCCATCAAACTCAGGCCAAATACCAAAATAAAAAGGATTGTTGGTCTTCGCCCGGATTCCCTTTGCGACAGCTTCCCGGGCTTCATCATATTCCTTCCACCGCATTCTGAAAGCATCGCCAAAATTCATTGAACCCATGGCCCCAATGAGGATAAGTCCTTGAGCGGTGGGGGATGCTTCG
>JBEKMT010000297.1:0-4097 GCA_050008355.1 Verrucomicrobiota bacterium | reverse complement strand
ATATTCGCTATCTGGTGGCGGGATTGGCCGTGGTGACAGGCGATTGGCCGGATACGAAGTTCGTGGTGAGCACGGTAACGCCTTCCCGGATTTTCTGAAGGCCTTCGACGACGACGCTGTCGCCGCGTTGCAAGCCATCAGTAATTACCCAGGAAGTGCCGGTGCGTTCTCCGGTGTGCACGGGCTGGATGTGAATTTTGTTGCCGGGCCCAACGATCGCCACCTGGTAAGACCCTTGCAATTCAGTGACGGCGCGCTGGGGAACGAGAATGGCATCATGATTAACGTCCAGCTTGACCCGCACGCGGGCGAACTCGCCGGGGCGAAGTGAATAGTCGGGATTGGGGAACAGCGCCTCAACCCGGAGGGCACCGGTAGTGATGCCAATCTCCCGGTCTGCGGCATAAATCTGCCCTTTGAGGGGATAGAACGTGCCATCTGTAAGGATCAGCTCAATTGGCAATTTATGGAGCTGGTCATCGCGGTCGTCCTCGGTCATGAACCTCTTAGTGAAGCTGATATACGCCTGTTCGGTGACATTGAAATAGGCTTTAATGGGGTCAATTTGTGACACCGTGGTCAACTCACCAGTGGCGGGGCCAACGAGATCGCCAACTTGCGCGCGGGCGATGCTGGCGATGCCATCGATGGGCGACGTGATTTTGGTGAATCCAAGATTCAAGCTTGCCTGTTCGACTTGTGCCTTGGCCGCGACGACGGCGGCTTCGGCCTCCAGGTTTGCCTGCACGGCATCGTCGTATTCCTCCTGGCTCACGGCTCTATCTTTGACCAGCGGGCGATAGCGGTTTACGTCAAGTTCGGTCTTGCCCAACCTGGCTTGAGCTTGGGCGAGGACACCCTGCGCCTGATCGAGAGCGGCCTGGAACGGACGGGGGTCGATCTCAAAGAGCATGTCTCCCTTTTTGATGGGGTCGCCTTCGCGGTATTTCTGCGTCCAGAGATAGCCGGTGACTTGGGCGCGGATTCGGGCGTTAACGAAACCATCGAGGGAACCGATCCATTCGTGGTAAACCGGCACGTCGCCCTGCGTGACGGTGGCTATCTCCACCAATGGGGGCGGGGGCGATAAGGTTTTCGATTTTTCGCGACAGCCGAGGGAACCAAGCAAAGCGGTTGTGGCCAGGAACAACCGGAAATTGTGTTTTAGGAGCGGGTTCATAGGAGGCTGGCGCGAAGTGCGCCGGGCTTGAGACATTCACAGGAAGTTCAGCTCGATATCAATAGGATAGCGTCGGCAATGATGATGACGTAAAAAGAGGCTTTCACGATTTTGGATTGGTAACACACTGCGAAATCTTGTTCTTGCACGGCTAATGCATGGATGATGCCAAGAAAGGTTTAGCCTGAACCGACGCATCCGAAATGGTTTCGGATAAAGAGTTTAAAGTAGGGCTACAGGGAAAGTACGGAATCAAGAGAGAAATGGGTCGTGTCGTCTGGCGAGCGCGGCGGCGTGGGGTGGACACAAAGGGTATTAACGCCTCGCAAAAAATCTTCCATTTCCTCAAACAACAGCCCCGTCGAGGGGCACATCTTCTTAAACCGTGAAATGCGCCCCCGCGTCAGATTCTCCGGATTCGCATTGACGAAAACACAACGTTACTCCTTGAGAAAATCTCAGATCTTGGTGCGCTTGCGGAGAGTTGAGGGCATGGATACTGCTCGCCCGCCACGATTAGCTTCGGCGCGGTTGGCTTGACACCGGGGGCGAGATTCCCGGTTTGCGGTTTACAGTTTGGGTTCGTTTTTTAGTCTGAGTATTCTGGTTTCTGGGTACTGGATGCTGCCAGCTTGATCCTGGCTGCTGGTTACTGGATGCTGGATACGGAATTACCAGGTGGCGATTGGGTTCGTTTTTTCGTTTTTCACTCCTGCCGGACACTTTGCGAAAGGGCACAGACATGGAGACGAGATTGAAGGAACGAGGAACGGTATCCAATTTCGGCAGAGGGGCACCTTTGCCCTATCGGTTAGGACTTTTCTGGACGGTATGTTTTGCGCGCCAGCGATACAGCCGGCCGGCAGTTGGCAGTAGATTGGAAGCATATGAAATTGGGTTCGTTTTTTCGTGTGCACTTTCTTCTGACAGGATTCGGAGAATTCACTTAATTAAGCCTCAGTTATTACTTCGGCGGCGCGGACGGGGTCGCAGGCATCGCACATGCTTTGGTGCAACTGGGCGAACTCTTCTGGGTTTGCCTGGAGGAGGCGGTCGCCGGCGAGGATGTCTGTGGAGGAGGTGCCGTGTTTGAGGGGGTTCATTTTGGAGTCGTTGGGTCCTGACTTGGTTTTGTGGCTAGTGGATTTTTAGGCGTTGGCGCGGTTGGCGGCGGTTCTGGCGGCGGAGGTTGTTCTTTGAGGGTTGGTATTGGTGCGATTATTAATTTGGTCCTACATAACCACCAACCATAACAGCGCTGGGGAGGAAGAAAACGGGACGGTCACGTTTTGAGCCAGAATCTTTGAGCTAGGAGTCGGAATTTAGCAGGCCGCATTTACTGCATTAGATTGATTTCTTGATCTTACCGTACTTCGCTAAAGCTACTGGAAGGCAGGCCGCAAAGACGCCAACGCGCAGGGGTTTAGGGCGGCACGATGGCCGCGAAGTTGACGAAGGACGGTGCAAAAGGAGGTGGCATCAAGCTTGTAATCTTGCAATATCAAGAACCTTTCTCCTTCACTTCCTGAAAAATGACTTGTAAATCTGTGGGAACAGGACGAAAATCAGCGCATTCAGAATTCAGAAAAAAGGCCACGCTTCGGTCGTGCGCCAGTAACCAAATTCGAAATCCCGATTAAGAGGATGAAACCCAACCGATGAACAGGATGCGCTTTGAGTCATTGGTCGCCGATGGCGCCCAAAATGCCAGGTTCCAGAACCATGCCTCGCGGCTTTATCGTCTGTCCGTGCATTGCCATGGAACCCCACGATCCACCCGGTCAATTCATCGGCTTTTGAGAATGACCCTGCGGAGTCTCTTGACCGCACCCTGGAGTTTTCAGTGGTTCGCGTTTCTTGAGCGAAACCCGGTTGCCAACGCGTTTCTGCAATCCAACCCGCGGTTGGCGGAAAAATCCTATCGCGACTATCTGCGCAATACGTTTGGCCCGCGACAGCGGGTCAGGATACTCCAAGACCATTACCTGATCCTGGAAGAACGCTTTCAGAGTCATATCTGGAAAGATCTGGCGCGTTCCCAGTCGGAACGGGTGCGCCTTGCCGAGCTCCAAGGCCGCGCCGGTGAAGTGTTTGCCGTTGAGCTGCTACAGTCCCCCTTTCCCAAAGAAGGTGAGCTTGCGGTGCAATTTTTTGATGTCGCCCTGAACCTGGCACTCGCCACCATGACATTTTCCCTATGCGGGTCGCCGAAGGATCCAATCATCAAAATAGGCGGCCTACAAGGGATCCGAGGCAAAACGAATCCGGAGCCGATTCGCCGGGCAACCCGAGCCCTCCACGGATTGCGGCCAAAACATGCGGTGCTGCTGGCCATCGGCGAACTTGGTAAGTGGCTTGGCGGCGGCCACCTGGTGGCGGTCGGCCTCCAGAATCACATTTATTGCAAGAAGGGGCGCAAGCCGGAAAAAATCAAAGCGGACTACGACGCCTTTTGGGTTGAGCAGAACGGCCATGCCCTGCCCGAGGGAGATTTCCAGATCCCCAACACCCGACGGATTCGACCGATTGAGGAAATACCCAGCAACAAGAGAGCGGAATTTCGCCGACGCACTGCACTAATTGAGCAAATGCAGCAGCAGATACTTGATTCCATTCGGAAATAATCATTCGCCGGGAAAGCATCGGTTCTTGATATTGTCATTTTCTGAGTTTGCCTTTGCCTGCGCTCCATCGTTGATACAGCATGTGATTCACAGATCTGCCGTTTCCTCGTTTCGGCCTTTATGATGATTTCGTCCCCCCAATGAGCATTTTCGATTTTTTCTTTGAAACTGCAAAGATGCCGCCCTTAATGGCGCCTAGGCACTGAACCGGATGCACGTTTCCGCGTCGGAAAAGTCCAGAGTAAGCTTAACCGGACTCGGAATCCGGGTCATTTCCAGCGAGTACCGCTCAT
>JBEKMT010000296.1:0-4109 GCA_050008355.1 Verrucomicrobiota bacterium | reverse complement strand
GCGGGCTGTATGCCACCAGACCGATGCCAAGTTCTTCGAGCGTTGGCAGGATCTCCGCCTCCGGCTCCCGCCACATCAGGGAATATTCGCTTTGAACCGCAGTCAGTGCTTGAACCGCATGAGCACGGCGGATGATTTCCGAGCTCACTTCACACAGGCCGAAATGCCTCACTTTACCGTCCCGGATTAAATCCTTTACCGTTCCCGCGACATCTTCGATGGGAACATTGGGGTCAAGGCGGTGCTGGTAAAAGAGGTCGATGCAATCGACTTTGAGCCGTTTGAGAGATTCTTCGGCAACCTGGCGGATGTGCTCTGGCCGGCTGTTCAGCCCCGTTGATTTTCCAGCCTCACAGTTGAACCCGAACTTCGTGGCAATGGCCACGTGTTTGCGGAAAGGAGCGAGTGCTTCACCCACCAATTCCTCATTGATGAACGGGCCATAAACTTCGGCGGTGTCGAACATGGTCACCCCAAGCTCCACCGCTTTGCAGAGCAACACAATCATGGCATACCGGTCGGGGGCGGGACCTCGGTGGTAACTCATACCCATGCAGCCCAAGCCGAGCGCCGACATTTCCAAACCACTCTTGCCAAGCTTTCGTTTTTGCATAATTGATTTCCTTGGATGTTTCATTCGAGTGATTGATGAGTTTTACTTGGGTGCGAGTTCTCCGAACCAATAGGCTGCCGTAACCCCACCATCCATGAGGAAATCGCTGCCGGTGATAAACGCGCCGTCAGCACCCATGAGGAGTGCGCCGACGTTTCCAACCTCATCGGGAGTTCCGGCACGGCCAGCGGCGCATAATTCCATCATGCGGCGATAACCCGCGCCGCGGGGCCCTCTCAATTCGTCGTTTGCCAGCGGAGTAATGATGATGCCAGGGCTGATGGTGTTAATTCGCGCACCGCGCTTCCCCCAACGGACGGCTTCCGCCATTACCCTTAACGAATTCCCGCGCTTTGAAATCTGATAAGCGTGAAGCGAATCCTTTACCTGAGCAGGCTGAAGCATCGGGAGGGCGAGCAGTTCTTCGACTGGTGTCGTTGCCAGCAACGCGTTCTCCTCGGCAGAGAGTGCTGGCAGGCGGTGCCCGGACTGCGATGCGATCACGACGCCAGCTCCTCCGCGCGCGATGACTTTGCCAAATTCCTCCAGCACCAGCGCCGTTCCATAGAGATCGACCTTCAAAATCGTTTCCGGTGACGCTTGAGAAGGGGACACCCCGGCGGCATGGATGACCCCGGTAATCTCGCCAAGGGAGGTCGCATACTCAACGAGAGCCTGAACCGAACCGCGCGATGACACATCGACTTTTGTTGTGCTTACCTTGAAGCCGGCATCGCTTAGGGTTTTTGCCGCCGTATCGGCGTTCTCCTGGCGCAAATCAGCGAGCACAATGTGCTTGCCGGCGCTAATCCGACGAACGATCGCTTGGCCGATTGAACCGGCGCCGATCACGACGATGACATTATTCAGTCCATGTTTTTTCATAGCATTGTCCATTTTTGAATGCTTTCTGGGCGGCGTTTTTTATTCCGACTTGAGCGAAGCCATGTCAATCGAGAACCGGTATTTTACATCGCCTTTTGCCATGCGGTCGTAGGCTTCATTCACCTTCTGGATCGGGATGATTTCCACGTCGGCGGTGATATTGTGTTGAGAGCAGAAATCGAGCATCTCCTGCGTCTCGGCAATTCCCCCAATGGGCGAACCTGACAGGCTGCGACGGCCCATGATCAACGAAAAGGCGGAGATCACGTGGGGTTTCTCCGGCGCACCGACGAGCGTGAGGTTCCCATCCACCTTCAACAGATTGAGATAGGCATTCATGTCGTGTGCGGCGGCCACGGCATCGAGAATGAAGTCGAAACTGCTGGTGTGTCTCTTCATCTCTTCGAGGTTGCGCGAGAGGACGACTTCATGCGCGCCGAGGCGGATCGCATCCTCCTTCTTGCCGGGCGACGTTGTGAAGACTACGACTTGCGCGCCGAACGCCCTCGCGAATTTAACTCCCATGTGCCCGAGGCCCCCGAGACCCACAATGCCAACCTTCTGGCCGGGGCCAACTTTCCAATGGCGCATCGGGGAATACGTCGTGATGCCGGCGCAGAGCAGCGGAGCGACTCCGGCGAGTGGAAGATTATTCGGCACTCGAAGGACGAAGTGCTCGTCCACGACGATACTTTCCGAATAACCGCCGTAGGTGGGCAGACCGAGGTGCTTGTCCTTCCCGCCATACGTCCAGACTTGGGTGGGTGAAAACTGCTCGTTTCCCGCCTTGCAATGCGGGCAGGACAGATCGGCATCCACGAGACAGCCGACGCCGACCAGATCACCAACCTTATGTTTGGTCACGGCCGAACCAACCGAGGTGACCCGGCCAACGATTTCATGGCCCGGCACGCACGGGTAAACGGTTTGCATCAGATCGCTCCATTCGTGGCGGGCGTAGTGAAGGTCGGAGTGGCAGATGCCACAGAAGAGGATTTCAATCTTCACGTCGCGGGGCGTCGGTTCACGCCGCGGAATCGTCGCGGATGCCAACGGCGAAGTCGCGGTTTGAGCGGCGTAGGCTTTGGTTTTGGTCGTGTTCATAATTTCAATCTTTGTATTCAAATGTTGAAATGACGTTACAGCACGATAGCGAAGCTGTCGCACACGAGTTTGCACCACCTGTTCTGTTATTGCTCAAATCCGTTGGTCAGCGCTATTGCCGAAAACGCCACGAGAGCAGTCAAGGCCAGTGGGAAATCAACGTTGCTGGCGGTAATCGCTGGGAGAATGGCCGGTTTCCCGGCGGAAAAATCGGGCAAAATGACTGGGGTTGGCGAAGCCCACATCAAGTGCCACGTCCACCACGCTTCGTTTTGTTTCGCGGAGCAGTCGTTTCGCTTCGTCCATTCGCAATGTCAACAGGTAACGTGACGGTGACACGCCCATGGCGTTTTTGAACAGGCGACTGAAGTAAAACTTGCTCACCCCGGCCTGGGCCGCAAGTTGATTCAAATCGAAATCTTCGGCCATGTGTTCCGCCATCCAGTTGGAGATTTGTCGGACCTTAAAACCTGGCAGGGACGGGCTGCCGCTGTGCGATTCCTTGACCGTTTCAGTATAGTTTCGCGCGAGATGGATCGCGATGGCATGCGCTATGCCTTGCAAAAACATGGCGCTGGCGTGCCGGCGCAACAATTCGTCGTGCACGCGCTCCATCAGGGAATTTAACGCAGAGTCATGGAATGCGGAAAGGTCGCGCAGTCGGGCGTGCGGCGCGTCGTCGCCGAAAATTTCCTCCAGAGCGCGTTGCAGCAGTGGGAGGGCGATGAACACCGCCATGGACTGAAACGGTTCGGGGCCTACGGCCTTCCAGCGGCAATCGTAAGGCGCACCGCCCGAGGTGAGAAAGAAAGAGCCTTTCTTGATTCGATGCGTGATCCAAGGCAGATGACCTTCGCGCTCCTGAAATTCAGCTTCACCTGAAACGCTCCATGCTAGGAACGGTTCGCTGACGGCGGGCAGCGACACCATATCAACGGTGCGCGGGGGTGCGATGATCCACGCCTTGATGTCGCGCCATGCCTCGCCACGACATGCCACCAAAACTTGGCCGCCGACATAGTGCTCGAAAGCCTCGGCAGACGTTGTCTCAGGAACCAGCATGTGGACAGAATTACCGATCATGGCAGGAAAAGGCGAGGCTGTATGTAGGCTCTGCAATGACAAACCATTGTGCAGGTGTGGACTTCCAGCATGCAAACTATCGTGCCTAAACATCCTGCCATGTGGTGTTTTGAGAGGGCAACAGTGCTAGCCTTCAAGGAGCAAAGCGTTCGGTGAACTTAGGACGCCGGAGGGATTTGCCCCTCCCCATAATGGGGCATTATTTCGCAGGCCACGTTGCCGATGCTCCTCGACATTTTTTGGCAAATTCACCCTTTCCCGCCCGATTCCAGAAGCGATCGATCTCTTTCTTGGTGATAAATAATTTACCTTCGATGTTTATGGTCTTAACCATATTCTTCTTGCGCCAGCGAAATCCAGTTGCCCGCGATTTTCCGATCCTGGTCAACCACAGGATGAATTCCATTCCGCTGCAGTCCACTCC